>JBIPMY010000361.1:0-6397 GCA_044376335.1 Bryobacter sp. | reverse complement strand
TCGGTGAGATTGCCTGCGACGTCGAGCTTTACAAGCAAGGGGGTCTTGGCACGAGTGATTGAAAAGTAGATGTTACGGGAAACGGGGTTTACGGCGAGGTCTTGAATTGTGATCTGGTCGGGGGATGTACCAAGAGCTGAGGCCATCTTTTGATTGATGCCTTTTAGCTCGATGGTGCCAGCGCCTTTGTTGGGCTTTTTGTCGCCAGTATCAATGGCGATGAGGCTTGCATTGACGGAGTCGCCCACGAAGAGGATGCCTGGAGGGCCAAAAGCAATTGGGCCGGCAGTGCCGAGTTCGAGCTTTTTCGTATTAAGCCCGGAGCCGGTTTCTGCAATGGCTGCAGAGGCGCAGAGCGCGAAGACAACAAACAGAGGTTTCATCGAGTGTTTCCTTTAGTGCTCCGAAGCTTAACACAGGGAAATAAGGGCTGCCAGCCTGTGCCGGCAGCCCACTTGGACTACTTTGCCTTTACGGGGATGGTAGCGATGGTGTTTTCCCATTCCATCGTGAGAGCCGAAGCAGAGAGGGAGATCTTGAAGGATTCCACCAGAGCCGGGGCGGCCTTGACGGTCATCTTGGCGCGGCCGAGGTCATTGGCCTGGCTGTATTCGGTGCCCCACTGGCCGGTCTGCTTGTTGATGATGAGGGTCCATTCGGTAGCGGTTGGGATGGCGTAGATGGTGTAGTCACCCTTGGGTACGGAGAGGGTGCCGATCTGGAGATCAGTTTCGGTGTGGAGGGCGGTGGCGGAATTGGCACCGGCGCGCCAGACTTCACCAAAGGGAACGAGGCCGCCGAAAATCTTGCGACCTTTGACCGAGGGAGAGGCGTACTTGATGGTGACGGCTTTGCCTCCGAAAGCGGCTGCGGCTTCAGCCGGTGGGCTGGCCGGGGTTTTCTTTTGCTGTGCTGTGGCAAGGCCGACAGTGGCAAGGATCAACGTGATTGTGAGAAGAAAATGCTTCATGGTTGTATAACCAATTTACCTTGTTGTGACGAATCGGATAGGATAGCGGCATGAAACGACGCGAATTGATTGGAGCGGCCGCTGGCCTGACGATTCTGAAGAGCGGGATGTTGCGCGGGCAAAGTGCGCCCAGTAACAAATTGAACGTTGCCTTGATTGGTGTGTGGGGGCGAGGTACGGCTCACTATAATTCCTTGCGGAATGAGAATGTAGTGGCGCTTTGCGATGTGAATGATTTGAGGACGCGTGAGGCATCGCAGATCTTTCCGAAAGCAAAGCTGCACTATGACTGGCGGCGTGTGATGGATCAGAAGGATGTTGAGGCCGTTGTGATTTGTACGGCTGATCATCATCATGCGTTTATCGCGAATTGGGCGCTGAATCGTGGCATGCATGTGTTTTGTGAGAAGCCGCTTGGGATCACTGTCGAGGAAGCGCGTACGGTGAGGGCGAATTATCTGAGGCAGCGGACAAAGGTAGCGACGCAGCATGGGACGCAGCGGCATGCCTATCCGAATTTTGAACGGTTGCGGGAGTTGGTGCTGGATGGGGCGATTGGGGAATTGAAGCGGGTGCATAGCTGGGATGCTCGTGAATTGCCGCGGCCTGGATATCCCAAGGGTGAGGGGAATCCTCCGGCTGAGTTGCACTATGAGCAGTGGATTGGGCCGTCGCCTTATCATCCTTACAGCGCTCAGTACTTCGGGGGATCGAATGGGTTGAACTGTCTGTTCTGGAATATGTACCGCGACTTTGGCGTGGGGCAAATGGGTGATATGGGTGCCCACACGATGGACCTGGTTTGGAATGTGATCGACGCGGGAGCACCGTCTTCGATTGACATTGATACCGATGTGAGCGACAAGTATCATCCTGAGATTTGCCCGGTGAAGTTGAAGGCTCACTTTGAGCATCCGGCGAATTCGTGGCGTGGACCGATTGAGGTGGTCTGGTATCAGGGTGGCTTGAAGCCGGATGCGCCTAAGGGTTATATCGACTTGTCCCGTGTTGGGAATGGAGCAATTTTTGAGGGCACCAAGGGCAGTATCTTTGCCGATTTCACGACGCGGGTGATTATTCCGAATAATGATGATGGGGACTTTACCTATTACAAGAAGAGAGCAAAGTCTGACCTGATTCCGCTGATTGGCGGTACTGGGCAGGTAACGCAGGGTGTGCCGCCGCGAAGGCCCGCTGGACCGCCGCCGCCATTGCCTAAAGGCTTTACTGCAATGCCGAATCAAGCTCCGGGCAAGACGGGCTGGGCTGATATTCAGAAGCTTGAGAATGGATTGCCGGCTGCACTGGGATTGCCCAATCCGAATGTTGAGAGCATTCTGGCTGGGAAGCCGCAGTCTGCCCCCGATATCTTTCAAGTGGAGTGGCTTGAGGCTTGCAAGGGCCGCTTGAACAATGCTGTGAACGGCACCAGCACAAAGACGAATTGTGACTTCGACTATGCGGGTACGATGATCGAGCAGATGCTGCTTGGGCTTGTGGCTCATCGCGCTGGCAAGAAGCTGACCTATGACGGGGCTAGTGGCCGGGTGACGAATTCTAGCGAAGCCAATGATTATCTGCGACGGGACTATCGCCCGAACTGGAAACTCAACGGGTAGGCAGAAGGCGGTATTCGATTTTACGAATCGAAGAGGCCGTGTTGTAGCTGAAAAGACTGAGGGGCGTGGTGATATCCATGCCCCTTCTTAATGAGATCGTGCGGTTGTTGATCTTGAGATCCACTACGAGTTTGTCGTCAATCCAGGCGCGGATGGTTGCTGGCTTGACTTCGATGCGGAAGCGATAGAAGCGATCGTTTTCGAAGTTAAAGTAAGCGCGAGTTTCGTTTTCGCTGGCGTCCCAATTGTCGATTGAAGAGATGCCGATGATGTCGCCGCCCCAGCCGCCGTTGACCCAGGTGGCGTGTGAATCGTTGAAGGGGAATGTGAGGCTGGCGAAGAAATCGTTGCCCTTGAGACGCGAGGCTTCGAAACGGATTTCGTAGTTGTTGGTGGGCTTGAAGTTGCGGTTGGTGACTCCAGTCATGGGAGCGCCAGGATCTAGCGTGATTGCTTCAGTTGTGATGCGGGCGGAGCCTTCTCGCGGGAAGGAAGTTTGCTTCCACTCGTTGAGAGGTTGCCAGTCTTGCGCTGATGCGGTTAAGGCCAGGAGAAGAAGCAGAATCATCTGGCGCTATTGTATGCGGTTTGCTCAGGGCCTGGTGAAGGTGTCGTAATAGAGGGTTGCCTGATCAAGCATGTCAGGCAGATCGATTGCGAGCAGAAAGCGATTTCGGATCAGGGTTTGAGCAGCTGCTGCGTATTGGCCCAGATAGTGTTCTTTTGAGGGGTATCGCTCTGCGATGGAAGGCCGGGAATCGGTGACAACATTTCGAGCTGCTTTTGTTTTGGCGAAGGGCAGGATTGAGCCGGTTTCGCCTGCGAGTTGGCTGGGCGCGCCTGTGTTGGGATGGCGGTAGTTCCAGCCTGTGTAGGTTGCCAGGGGAACCGAGATTGCCGGGTGGTGGATGCCAGCGATGTCATGACCATTGGCGTCGAGGGCAGGGACCAGCGTTGTGTACTGGGGGCCGATCTTGGGGGGCTCTGTTGCGAAGTCGAGTTGGTAGACCTTGAGATCGGGAGGCGGCAGAATGACGTTGGGGATGCTGGGCCAATTGGCACTTGTAGGTGCAACCAGTGTTTGGTTGGCTAGCTTTGGGTACTGACTGTCGGGAGGGTTGATGCCGAGGCAGGCCCAGGCGTCGAGGGCGGTGAAGAGCGCCCGCATGATCGGCGTGCGGGAAAGCGGGCTCAAGGGGGCTGCCGTTTCTCCCTGGTTTGATGGTGGGAAGGTGCCTGGGAAGTGCGGCGTTGAACTCACCAGATAGATGCGCGAGGTGGTAGGGGGCGCTATGTCTGTCTTGCCTTGCGGGTCTGTGTGAATTAATGAACCGGCACGGTTGTAGTATTCCGAGCTGGAGAGGACATGGAAGATCAGAGGTGTAAGTTTCTTTGCCTCTGCTCTGGCTAGTAGAGAGTCTGCTTGCTTGGTGAATGGGTCGGTCGACGGGCCGTCGGTGAAGGGGAAGATATCTACGGGGAAGAAGAAGTTGAAGTGCTGTTCGGCATCGCGGGAGGCTTGGCCGAATCGGTTGTTGAAGGAACCGCGGCCGGCTCCTCCGACTTCATCAAGGACCGCATCAAAGACCTTGCCGCCGGACTCCTGTTCGTTGAAACCCTCATAGAGGAAGTGCCTCAGATAGCGGCCGGATTGAGAAACGCCCCAGCCGTAAGCGAGCTTGATCGCCGGTAGATCTTTGTTGGCGGCTGTTTTGAAGTAGGCGATCAGATCTCTTGTTGCTGCCAGAGATGCACCGAGTACGCGAGGGTTCTTTGCCTTGTAGACGACGTCGTAGATCATGCCTGGGGCGAAGCCGCCTTTGAGGGAGACCTTGCCTGCGGGGAGCATTTGCCAATCGGCTCTTGGGATGCGTTGGGGGGCACCGGTGGCAGTGTCTCGGATCGTCATGAAGTCTTCGGGATTGTCCATGCTGGCTGGTTCGTAGGCGAGGTGGTTGCGGTCTGCCAGTTCTGCAGTAGGGCTGCGTTTGTAGAGGATGAAGTTGCCACGGACGAGGCCCTGGATCGGGGTCCCATTTTCGGTTGCGATCGGCAGGTTCATGCGCATGCGGCCTTCGGGGACATCCCATTGCCAACCCATCCAGAGGATCGAATATCCTTGCTCCATGAGAAAGCCATCGCCGAAGTGCTGGGCGGTTGTTGGGTCAGGTGAGGCTTCAGCTTTTTGGAAGACGCGGAGCGCGGCCTTGGTGCCACGGTTTCCCACCTCATACAGAAGCTTGCCATTGGATTTGGCTGGATCGCTGGGAGTGAGCAGGTAAAAATCGGCGTCGAATTCAACCAGGCCAGCGCTATTTTTGGGAGCGAGCTTTAGATCGACAATGGCCTGACTGGATGGGGCATTGGGGTCGAGGGTGAAGTGCGCTTTGCCGCTGAGTTTGCGATAGGAGCCTGCAAGACCAAATGACTTGCCTGAAAGGACTGGCTCATTTCGATTGACCTCAAGATTGCTGAGGGCGGCATTCGCAGTGCCTGGCAGCAGTGCGAGAACAAGAAGTGGGATTCGCATGGATACCGTTCCCTGAATGTAGCGCATCCTGTGCAGTAGATCGAAGAGGTTAGGGGTAACTTTAGCCTGGTCTAAGTAACAGTGCTTAGCTGGTTAACGCATCAGAATGGATTCTGAATTGGATTGTGCCTTGAGGCGGGCCACTCTGGCGAAAGCCTGGGAGGCTTCGAGTTTCTTGCCGAGGGCCTGATAAGTGCGCGCAAGCTGGTATTGAACTGTAGATTCGGTGGGGGCTTTGCGGGCGGCTTCGAGCAATAGGGGTAGGGCAAGGGCTGGCTTGCCTAGGGCCAGATGTGCTTTTCCGAGATAGTAGGATGTTCCCCAGAGGTCTGGGCGGGAGGATTTCACGGCAGCGAGGAGATCAATGGATTCCTCGTTGCGGTTTTGCTGGACGAGAAGGGCGCCGAGGAAGTATTTGGCTTCGATGTCAGAGGCTTCGGCCGCGAGTGCGGAGCGAAGGTTGCTTTCGGCTTCTTCAAAATTGCGAAGACTGAGCTGGGTTTTGCCGGTTTGGAGTGCGAGGCCTTCGATCGCTTTGTCTGCGGCTGCGGCTTTTAGGAAGCTGGTGAGTGCGCGGTCGAAGATCGCTGCGTCATACCAGACGCGGCCTTCGAGATAGTGTGCCTGAGCTGCGGGAAGCCGTGAGAGCAGTTGATCCAGCACCTGTTGAGCGCGAGGCTGGTCTTTTTGCTTGACGTAGGCCAAGGCTAGAAAATGATAGACCCCGGGAGAGGCGTTGGGTTGGGCGATTAAGCCCTCTAGTGCGCTGGTGGCCTCCTGGAGTTGGCCTGTTTGCAACTGGCATATCGCCAAAAGTTCGCGTGCTTGGAGTTGACGGCTTGTCGCAACATTGGCGAGTTGAGCAAAGAGTGGTTTGGCCTTTGTGTAATCGTCCATTTTTAGATAAGCGAGGCCGAGATTGAGAAGAAGGCCAGGCTGATTAGGGGCCAGTTTGAGTGCGCGTTGGTAAACCTGAACCGCCTTGACTGGCAGGTTCATGCGGTTATAGACAACACCAAGATTGCCGAGTGCTCCAAGGTTATTCGGTTCACGGCGAAGCACTTCGAGAAAGCCAGACTCGGCTTCGCTGAGGGCACCAGTTGCGAGAGAACGAGATGCCTGTTGAAAGATTTGCTCTGTAGAAAGAGATTGGCCCTGATACAGGATCAGGGCCAAAATTATAGACAGCATCAGAACCAGATTAGAACAATACCTTGATACCCATCTGGATAGTACGGGGATCGCGGGTTGAGTTTACCTGACCGAAGGTGCCACGGG
>JBIPMY010000360.1:0-6426 GCA_044376335.1 Bryobacter sp. | reverse complement strand
ATCCTTCCGCGCAAATACGTCGTTTCTGCACACCGGCGAACTGCGCTGGACAGAAGCTCTTGAATACTGGGTGCGGCGCTATGCCTGGATCATCCCACTCTTTGTCTTGATCGCAGGCTTCTGGATCGCCTCAAGGCTTGAACTTTGGGTCAATCAGCAAACACAGTACCGCTTGCGCTCTTAACCCCGGCAATCTCAATTTGAACTTTGGATCTATCGACAACACAGAACCACAATGAACTCCTCCATGCAAACCAAGAAACTCACTGCCAGCCTTTGTCTCGCGTTGATGTTCACCACCGTTGCCGCTCCCGCCGCTCCACCACAATCCGGCGGCAATCAGGTATCCACCGTGCCTCAGGTCTCTGCGGTGAAAGACATCCTGCTCAGTAAAGCCCGCTCGCTCGAAGGTCGCGGCCGTCTGGATCTTGCTGCGCAAACCTGGAAGCAACTTCTCCTCATCGAGCCCAACCAGCCCGATGCCCTCGCTGGCCTCGCACGCTATGCAAAGCAGCGCGGCAAGGTGGATGAATCGTCCCGGCTACTGGACCAGCTCAAGCAGGTCAACCCCTCCAGCGGGGCGATCAAGCAAGTAGAATCCACAGTTGTCATGGATTCCCAACGCCAGCGTCTCGAACAGGCAAGCAAGCTCGCCCGCAACGGCCAGCCCCGCGAAGCAATGCTCATCTACAACGAAGTCTTCGGCGGCAATCCTCCTGCCGGCGGCTGGGCCATTGCGTTTCACGAAACCGACGCCGCAACTCCCGGCGGTTGGGATCGCGCCACCAACGCTCTCCAATCCCTGATGCAGCAATACCCCAACGCCGTCGAATACAAGCTGTCCCTCGGTACGCTTTACACCTACCGTCCTGAATCCCGTCTTTCCGGCATCAAACTGCTGGAATCCATTACCCCCGCCAACATCCAATACGCCAAAGCGCGCCAGGCATGGCGGCAGGCACTCATCTGGGAAGGGGCCAACCCCGCGGCGGCTTCGAGCATCCGAACTTATCTCTCACGGCACTCAGATTCAGAACTGGCTCGTAATCTCGCAACCATGCCCGCCGTGCCCGAGCGCGCAGACCGCAGCCTCCAAAACAGCCCTGAAGAACAGGCAGCCTTCGACGAACTCAACAAAGGCCAGGCCCTCCTGGCCGAATCCAAATTCGATGCCGTCCTCAAGCAACATCCCAACAGCCCCGGCGCTCTGGCCGGAATGGGCTTTGTTCGCATGAAGCAGGAAGAATTTGGCGCCGCGCTCCAGTTCCTGGAAAAGGCCCAGGCTCTCCAGCCGGGTGTCGCCTCGATTCAGGAAGCCATTGAAACCTCGCGCTTCTTCAAAGCACTCCGTGAAGGCACTCGCCTTCTGGCTTCCGACAAAGTGGATGAAGCCAACGAGCGCTTCCAGTTTGCAGCTAAGCTTCGCCCGAAAAACGGCGCAGCCCAACGCGGACTCGCTGGCATCTATCTGAAGTCCGGCAAGGCAAAGGAAGCCGCGAGTGTCTACGAGAAGCTCATTGCACTCGAACCGAACGACCTCGAGAACTGGCGCGGCTGGATCAACGCCCGGTATCAGGCCGAAGGGGCCAAGGCCGCAATTGCAGCCGCTCAATCCGCGCCTGCGCTGGTGCAAACAGACCTTCAAAAGTCTGCTGACTTTCTTGGCCTCATGGCAAGCGCCACCGCAGAACTCGGCCAGAGCAAAGAATCGAGCAGTTATGTCGAACGGGCCATGGCCATCTCACGTGCCAACAACCTCGCCATGCCCAACACGCTCATACTTCAGGTGGCTGGCACCAACTTGAACCAGAGCAACTTTGCCAAAGCGTCTGAGCTCTACCAGAGCGTCATCCGTTCCGAGCCGTATAACCTCGTTGCATACGAAGGCCTCATCGCCACCTTTCTGCAGCAGAAAGAAGAAAAAGCAGCTTTTGGCGTAATCGAGAAAATGCCAGCCGACCTCTATCAGGCTGCCCTCAAGCGTCCCGGCTTCCTCCGCAGTGCCGCCTTTGTTCAGGCTCGCTTCGGCCATGCCGACCAGGCCGAAAAACTCCTCGCCGAGATGATCCGAATGGACGGCCCCGAAAAGGTTTCCGTCGACATCCAACTGCAACTCGCCGACATCTGGATGCAGCAGGGCCGCGCTGCCGACTCCGAGCGCCTCATCCGCGAACTCCTCGCCAAACACTCCGACGAAGCCAACGTCTGGCGCAGTCTGCTTCTCTCCCTCAAGAGCCGCAATCTCAATGAAACAGCCTTGATCGAGGCCTCCCGTATGCCCGCCCTCGTAGCTGGAAAGCTCAACGCCGATCCCGACCACCTCAGCCTCATCGCTGGCATCCACAACGACCTCGGCAATGCTGGCGAGGCGGCCAAGCTGGGCGAAATGGCCCTGAAGGTTTATGACTCCCGCAAAGTCGATCCGCCCGTCGACCTGCTCATCCAGCAAGCCTGGATCCTGCTCAACGGCAAGGCCGAAGAGCGGCAGCTTTACGCAGCCCTCAATCGCATTTCTCTCTATCGCAACCTCAGTGCCAAGCAGGAAGAAAGCTACGGCCAGGTGTGGTCCATCTGGGCTCGCCGACGCGCTGACGAAGCCCGACTCGCCGGAGACATTGCAAAATCGACTCAAATTCTCGAGGCTGCATCCCGTGTTCTCCCCAAAGACACAAGCCTGAAATCCGCCATCGCCGGCACTTATCTGCTCGCGGGAGATCAGAAGAAAGCCGTCGCGGTTTACAAAGCCTGGAATCTCGCCAACGCAACGGATGCTGACTACGCTGGTGCCGTCGGCGCAGCCACGGGCGAAAGCAACAGCCTCGCCCAAAAGTGGCTGCAGGAAGGCTTGAAGAAGTTTCCCAACAGCGCTCAATTGCATAACCTCGCCGGCCAGCTGGCCATGCAGCGTGGGGACTTCAAGCGGGCTGAGATCAACTACCGCGCCGCTCTTGCGCTTGCCGGCAACAAGGAGAACGCCAAGTTGGCCGATGGCAACTTCGGCGTTAACGCCTCCGACAAGAACGACCCGCGCCGCTCCCTCGCCCGCATCCTCCTGAACGATACCGATGCACCCGGCACAACTCCTGCCGAGGGCACCGTCGTCGCCACCAACGGCGAAGACATCCTTCGTGCCATCAATGGCGAAGCACCTGTCAAGGGGGCAAACTCCTTTGTCGATAGCCAGGCCAGAAAATCCCAATACGACGAAATTTCCGATCGCCTTCAGGCGCTCGAAAGCCGCAACACCCCTTATTTTTCTGTAGACGCCGGGGTTTCTAATCGCAATGGTAACGCTGGCTTTGAGAACCGCATGCTGCAGGAAACCACCATGACCTCCAGCGTCACTCTGGCCGACGCATTTCGTGTTTCCCTTGTCGCCCGTCCCACCGTCATCCAAACCAGTGCCCAGGATGGCCGCACTGAAATCCTCCGCCTTGGGCTCGCCCCACAAGGCACGGCCTTCGGTGCCCAGAGCCAGTCCGGTCTTGCCGCAGAACTGCAACTCTCCACTTCCAACTTCGGCATCCGCGCAGGTCTCTCCCCGCAGGGCTTCCTCGTCAAGAACTACATCGGTGGCCTCCGCTTCCGTCCCGGCGGAGGCCCTATCACTCTTACGGTCGATCGAGACAACATCAAGGACAGCATGCTCAGCTTCGCCGGCGTTCGCGATTCCGTCACCAGGCAGGTCTTCGGTGGCGTCGTCGGCAACCGCTTCGGCGTTGGTGGCAATTGGGGTACAGCCCGCCGCGGCCTCTATATGAGCGGTGGCTACCAAACGATCACCGGCCAACAAGTGCAATCCAATCGCCGCTTCGATGGCGGTGGCGGCGTGTACTATCAGATTCTCTCCCTCAAGCAGGGCAGCCTCACCACCGGCCTCAACTTGTTCATGATGTCCTACGAGCGCAACCTCCGTTACTACACCATCGGTCACGGCGGTTATTTCAGCCCTCAAATGTTCTATCTCGTAAACGTCCCCGTACAGTGGACAGGCGTATACCAGCGCCGCTTTGAATACTCCGTCAACCTCAGCCTCGGCTCGCAATCCTTCCGTGAAGACGCGGCCCCCTACTTCCCCACCCTGTTGAACGTGCAAGGCCTCAATGGACCTTTCTACAACAGCCAGAATGTCAGTGGAGCAAGCTACTCACTCGACTTCAAAGGTCTCTACCAACTCAATCCCAACTGGTTTGTAGGAACTTTCGTCAATCTCAACAACGCTCGCAACTTCCAGTCCCAGAGTGCCGGCTTCGCCTTGAAGTACGCATTCAAAGCCAAGCCCCTCGGCTCTGCTTTCACTTCTACCACCATCCCGGACTGGAAAGGAATGCAACCCTTCAACGCTAACTAGAGCCATGCTGCATCTGGATCTACCTTCGCGCTTCTTTCGTGCCTGTATTTTGCCAGGCATCGCCCTCCTGTCTTTGTCTGTACCGCTCACAGCCCAACGCTTCAGCTGTGAGCGGCAGGAATCAGCAAACGAAATCCGGCTCGAAGGCACTGCTGAAATCATCGGAGATGTCGTTCTGTCCTGCACAGGCGGCCGCCCCGTCACCGGCGGTGCGGTGCTGCCTCGCTACAACTTCCTGGTCTCCACCAACGGCATCTTCGCCCAACGCAGTGCCCAAAAGGCCGACCGAAGCTTTGAATCCTTCTCTGACGCCTTGATCCTCATAAACGACCCTGACCCAAGCCGCCAGCTCGCCTGCATCCCCGGCCGCACTCCCACTTATTGCGCGCCAAGCGCCATCACGAAACCTTTTCCAGCCGGCTCCATACCCAACGTGTTTAGCGGAAAGTTGCTCCAAAGCAACCTCATGGCTTTTTCCGATATCCCCGTCGATGCTCCAGGTGAAAACAAACGGCTCATTATCCGCATCACCAACCTTCGCGTCAACG
The DNA here is from genome assembly GCA_044376335.1 of Bryobacter sp. GTDB lineage: Bacteria > Acidobacteriota > Terriglobia > Bryobacterales > Bryobacteraceae > Bryobacter. The sequence continues at coordinate 1,527 of JBIPMY010000360.1, read as the reverse complement.
CGGCCTCCACCGGTCTTCTTCCCTCTGACATCACTACACTCCTTCAGATCTTCGACGACAACGGTGCTCCCGTCACAATCACCAACCCGCAGCGCCTTGCAGCGCGCACCCGGCCAGCAGTCTCAATAGCCGTCCGCACCTCGCTCGGTAATCTGATCGACAAGCCGACAGACTCGCCACTCTCCATCACTCCACAGCAAATCCCCCGCAGTGGCCCTGGCCCCACTCAATCCTTTCAAATCCGCTTCACCGAAGGATTCAAATCCGCCTTCAAGCGTCGCAACATCGGCATCAGCGCTCGCGATCCGGGTCGCATCGCCGACCAATCGGTTCCTGGTATTGATTACCAAACAGAAACGGGCTTCAACAACTCTCTCTTCCCGGTCGACGCCTACCTCGAACGATCAGGTTTGGCCGACTCTGGCACTCGCCTACGCCTCCAGCTCGACGGCATTCCTGACAACGTCATCGTCTGGGCCAGCATCCGCGAAATCGCCGATGGCACAACCAACTACATCGCAGATTCACCAAAAGCGCTGCTGACAGTTTCCAACCCGAGTGGCAGCGGCCCCTTCCAATCCGTCACCGATCCGGTTCTTGGTTACGGCATGGTTATCACCGAGAAAGGCAGCGGCCAGCTAACCTGGGAAATTCTTTCCTCCGATCCTGAGGAGATCGAAAGCCTCACCTTCTCGATAGCACTCACGTCCAACGCCAACCCCGCCACCGGCACGGCCACTTTCCGCGCCCACATCGCCCCCCTCGATGATGGAACCATCCGCGGCCAGGCCTTCACACCCCGCTTTGATGATCGATCCACCCGTGGCATCGCCTTCCGCGTTGCCGGCTCCATTCAAGCCCCACCAGTCACCAACACATCCGCCGCCAGCTTCCAAACTGGCCCTCTCGCTCCGGATTCCCTGGTCGCAGCCTTCGGCACTGGATTTGCAAACCGTCTCACCGTTGCAACAGCAGACCCGGTGACAACGCTCGACAACGTCTCCGTCGAGATCACCGATTCCATAGGGACCAATCGTCAGGGCCGACTCCTCTTTGTCTCCCCAAACCAGATCAACTACTTGATGCCTGCCGGCCTCAGAGCGGGTGCTGCTGTGGCGAACATCATTCGCTCCGGCACCAGCATCGGCTCAGGCATTATCAACCTCCGCGCCACCAGCCCGGCTCTGTTCAGCGCGAATGGCACCGGCTCCGGCGCCGCCACCGGCGCTTACCTGTCCCTCGCCACTGCCGATGGAAATCCGATTCCCATCGCAACCTACAATGAAGCCGCAAAGGTCTTCACCCCGTCGCTGATCCCTCTAGCTCCCGCCGATCAGGTCTACCTCGTGCTTTACGGCACAGGTTTGCGCGGTGCATCCAGCATTGAATCCGTGCAAGCCACCATTGGCGGCATCTCCGTCCCCGTCTTGTACGCCGCGGCGCACTCGCTCTTCCCCGGACTCGATCAAGTAAATCTGGGCCCCATCCCTCAATCACTCTCAGGGAAACGCAACGTACCCATAGTTG
>JBIPMY010000359.1:0-6448 GCA_044376335.1 Bryobacter sp. | reverse complement strand
TACCGAGTTCATCGGAGCAGTGCGGGTATAAGCGATCGCACCGGGTGCAGCTTGACCCTTGATGCCAAAGCTCGGCGATGCAGTAGAGAAGCCACGAACGTCAAAACGCAGACCAATGCGATCCGTCAGTTTTGCCTTTACGCCAGCGCCATAGTTGAAGGCGAGCTCGAACGCAGATTCCAGATTCGTCACCTGGCCAAACGGCGTATTCACACCATTGCCAACCTGACGGCGGGCACCCTCGGTCACACCGAAGTAGTCCATACCGAAACCAGTCGTCACAAAAGGACGAATGCGCGATTCGCGCGGCTTGAAGTGAAATACAGGGTTGAAGTGGAACTGCCGCAAGCGGGCGCCAAACGAATATTCGTTCTGCGTGGCGGGAATGCGATAAACGGCGTTGGCATTTCCATGAACCATACCCGTCTGTTCAAGACTGATGTAGTTCCAAAAATTTTGTGTAATGCGGAAGCCCCCGACACCACCATTGGTGATGTCCTGGTGAGGCGTGCTGTTTTGACGGTTTACAAAGTTACCGCCACCAAAAAGATTGATTTCATATTTGTCACCGCCGCCAGTACTGGATTTCTTGGCGGAGGAGTTTGTTTGCGCAGAGGCGCTGAGACCGGCAATTAACGCCAGTGTCATCGCAAGAGCGGAATGTTTTAATTTCATATTGTGAAGAGACCCTAACTATTTCATTCTAACGGAATTGGGGTAGCGTTTGCACATAGACTCCCCGGTGCGGGCTAACTGCAAACAGTAAGTCTGGAAAGGCCGGAGACAGTCTCAACTTCTCAAACGACAGATGCGCGTCTTCTTGCGCAGGGAGCCAATACCAGTTATCACCAGCGTCTGGTGACCAAAATACCCGCTGCTGCCTTAGAGCAAAACAAAGGCCTTTTCGTTTCGGATGAAAGAATACACTGCGAATCCACTCCGACTGCACCGTCCGCCAACTCTTGCCGCCATCGTTGGATTTTGTTAATCCGTGCCTCGAGGCCCGCAGCAATTCGTTCGTATTGAAAGGGTTTACGGCAGTCTCAAACCAGTCCCCATCCGGGGCTTTGGGGATGAGTTCACTGCGAAATTGCGCCGGCTGCCAGCCCTGGGCGCTTGACTTGGCAAAGTTGCCCTCATACTCGGAGATCGCATAGAAGCTCTTCTCGTCAGACTCGGCTGAAAGCAGGCTCCGGCTTACGAATCCTTCATTTACCGGCTCAAAGCTCTCCCCTTCATTGGAGCTGCGCAACAGGCCATGACGTTCGGTAGAGATATAGAGAAGGCCTTTTTCTTTAGGATGAAAGGCAATGCTGGTTGCGACATATTCGTTCAGCTTTTTCCAGTTCAGCCCGCCATTCTTCGAACTCCACATCCCGGCACTGGTTCCTGCAAAGAGCAGCTCCGGATTATGTGGCGTCTGTGTCACAACGTAGGTTCGGCGGTTGGTGCCAGGAATACCCTGCACTCGCCTCCACGCCGCACCATGGTTCATCGAGCAATAAATTCCACTGCAGGCACTGGCAAAAACGCGTCCCTGCCGCGTGGGGTCTACCGCAATCGAGAAGATGTCTGAATCATCAAACATCCCAATATGCGCCTTGGTCCAAAGCACACCGCCATTGGTAGTCTTCCAGGGCAGATGCGGCGTGCCCGCATATAGCGTGCCGGCCTTTTCCGGGTCAAAGGCAACTGAGACGATCGCCGAAAGGTCTGCATTGCTCCTGGGGCTGATCCTGCGCCAGCTCTCGCCGGCATCATTCGACATCCAGACACCTTCGTTGGTGCCCGCAGCCAGAACCCTGGAGTCCTTTGGCCAGGCTGCGATGGCAAAGATCGAAAGCTTCTCTGTGCCTGCAACCACCTTCCAGGTCTCACCCTCATCAAGCGAGCGGTAAAGCCCACCTGGAGCCGCACCCACCAGCCATTTGCCGGGAATGATCAGCCCACAGTCGAGTCGTGTGTTTGCCAACTCAGGAAAGCCGGGAAGCATCTTCCAGGTCTTTGCCGCATCACGGCTTCTGAAAACTCCCGTACCTCTCATCGATACTGCCATGAGGGTATCGGGCTTTTGCGCGTCCAGACGGATCACCCGCGCCGCTCCACCCCACGGGCCAATCGGTTGCCAAACAGGATAATCAGCCGCACGTAGCAGCGGCATCAGGCATAAACTAAAGACACGAATCCAGCGCACTCCTAACAGTGTAATTTGAGCCGCCTGGAAAATGACTATAATGGAGGCGTCTGGCCTTGAACCGCATACGCGTACTAGTGGCGAAGCCGGGACTCGACGGTCACGACCGCGGGGCCAAGGTAATCGCACGAGCTCTTCGCGACGCCGGCATGGAAGTAATCTATACCGGGTTGCGTCAGACGCCGGAAATGATCGTCAATGCCGCTTTGGACGAAGATGTCCAGGTGATAGGATTGTCGATTCTCTCCGGCGCACATATGGCGATCGTGCCCAGGGTGCTCACTCTCTTGCAAGAGCGGGGAATGTCAGACGTGCTGGTAGTTGTTGGTGGGATCATCCCTGAAGATGACGCCAAGCAACTCAAGCTGTTGGGAGTGGCGGCGGTTTTCCAGCCAGGAACTTCACTCGAAACGGTAGTGGAATTCATCCGGGCTGCGGTAACCATACCCGCCTGATAATATTTGAAACCAAGAGGAGCTTGATGCCTCTCCAAGACAAAACGAACATTGCGGTGTTTGTCGATTACGACAACATCGAAATTGGAATTAAGACAACCCTGCGACGTGAATTTGACGTCTCGCTTTGTCTAGACTCATTGAAAGAGCGGGGCGATATTGTTGCTAAATTCGCCTACGCAAACTGGGGCCGCCAAGAAGGTGCGGCACGGCAAATGGCAGAGAATGCTGTACAGATGGTACAGCGGCTGCCCAGCCCGCGCGGAGACAAGAATGGAGGGGACATCAATCTTGCGCTCGACGCGCTTGAAATGGCCTTTACCCACACTCATGTCAACGCCTTCGCCATCATCAGTGGCGATAGCGACTTCATCCCCCTGGTCAACAAGCTGAAAGAATACGGCAAGACGGTGTACGTAGTAGGCGGCAAAGCCTTCACCTCAAACATCCTGCAGAGCAACTGTCATGAGTTTGTGGCCTACGAAAACCTGCTGATGGATCGTGCCGCACGCCTCGATGGCGGCGAAAACGGGCCAACTCTCGAGCGCCTCAAACAGGAACTCGCCGACTCGCTCGCCCGCTCTGAACAGAGCTCCGGCGGCAACCGTTGGGATCGCAGCCGCGATCGTGACCGTGGTATTCGTGACCGCGACCGTGGTGGCCGTGATCGGGATCGTGACCGCGATCGTGACCGCGAACCAGAACGCATCGAAGAAGCTCCAGTTGTCGTTGATCGCATCGACCGTCTGCCCGGCGAGCGCCTCTCCGGCGAACGTCTGTCTGTCGATCGCGTCGCAGCAGCAGCGCCTCCTGTCGAGCGTGCAGCCGTAACGCCAGATCCGCGTGGCCCGATCATCGTTCCTCCTTACACGCCTTCGGGCCGTGAGAGCCGTTGGGAACGTCGTGACCGCCGCCGTGACGAGCGTGGTGGCCGCGGAGACCGTCAGGATCAGCCTCGCGGCGAGCGTCCCCCGCAATCAAACGAACCCCGCGTCACTCAGGAAATCACCGCCGCTCTGCCTCTGGTGGAGCGTTCGCTGCAAACCCTCGAGCGCCGTGGTGTCCAGGCTCAACTGGGCCTGCTCAAGAGCACGATGATGCAACTCGATCCCACCTTCCATGAACGTGGCTTCGGTGCATCCAGCTTCAGCGACTTCATCGACAAGCTCAACAAAGCCGAGCTCATCGAAGTGCAGGGCAGTGGTGGCAAGCTTACGATCGAGCGCAAAGGTGGCGCAAATGCCCGTCCTTTGCCCGAACCCGAAGAAGCATTGCCGCTCTTGCGCGACGCACTCGAAGCTCATCGCTACGAAATGGAAATGGGCGACGGCGTCGAGCCGGTCGAACTCGCCCAGTGGATCGCAACAGAACACGCCGGCTTCGATGCCCACAACTATGGTTTCCCCGGATTCCATGAGTTCATGGTCTTCGCCGAAAAGCGTGGCGTCGTCAAGGTGAAGAAGGAAGACGAACGCGGGGTCGTGATTTATCTCGGCCGCGAATTCTTCCCGCCTCCTGCACCCAAGGTGAAGAAGGAAGAAGAGTTCTACAGCGAATACGATGAAGTGCAGCCTTATGTTGAAGGCCAGCCCAGCATCGTTGAGCCGAATCCTCCTCCCGTCAAAGCCAAGAAGGCCGTCCGGGCTCGCAAGTCTACTTCGACTACAGCCAAGAAGACCTCCTCAGCAGCACCTCGCACCCGACGAAAGAAGATCGACTAACATGATCGAACGGCTATTTCCTCCCGGAGTACCTAGCCCGAAGAACCCCTACTCGCCAGCCGTAAAGGCTGGCGGGTTCATTTTTGTCTCGGGCCAGATTCCTCTCGATGCCGCCACTGGCGAAATGAGCTACGGTGACATCCAGCACGAAACCAGAGTGACGCTCACCAACATCCAGCGCATTCTCGAAGGCTCGGGTTCTTCCCTCGCAGACGTCGTGAAAGTAAATGTCTATCTCGCCGACGAGCGCGATTTTGCCCAGATGAACGAGGTCTATATCGAGTTCTTTGGCAAAGACCGTCCGGCACGCACAACCATCGGTTGCAAGTTTGCTAACCCCACGATGAAAGTCGAAATCGACTGCATCGCGTATTCGGGTTAAGAGCGCAGTTCTACGATCGTGGCCCCGGTGCCACCTTCGGCTGGAGTTGCAACATACCAACGGGCCACATGGGGATGCTTCGTAAGCATCTGCTGTATGGCCTTTTTTAATACCCCGTAGCCGTGCCCGTGAATGATTCGGATTCGTGAGATCGAACCCAGGCTCGCACGGTCGAGAAACCGGTCCACGTTATCGAGCGCCTCATCCGAGGTCTGCCCCAGAACATTCAGTTCCTTGGTGGGCGTATCCCAGGTCGGCCCAGGCTCAAAGCGTACATTGCTCGGCAGCCGCTTTGCAGCTGCAGCATCAGTAAGTACTTCGAGAACCTCTTCACGAGGAATCTTCATCTTTAGAAACCCGGCCTGCACTTCAATCTGGCCATTGTCATGAATGCGCAGCACCTGCGCCGGCTCCCGCACATTCTCTACCCTCACCTTCGAGCCCACAATCAGCTTGGGCCCGGTGGGCGCAGCAGCCTGTCCTTCCGGCCGCACAGCCGACTGCACTTCAGCCTGAAATTCCCGCTTGAATTTCGCGGCCTTCAACTGCGCCTGGTCTGCCGCCTTGCGGGCATCGGCACCAGACTTGATGTCTTCAATCGTCGCGCGTGAGTTACGCTCAAACTCGCTCAACAGCTTACTGGTCTTAGCCTCAAACTCGCGAATCCGCTGTGCATCGCGTTTGTCGAAGCGCTCTTGCAACTCCCGTTCGCGCGCATTCAGTTCAGCGTTCTTGAGAATCCAGCTCTTCTCGATCGCGGTAGCCGATTCCAGCTTCTGGTTCAGCTCGGCAAGAAAGCGGGCAATATCCTGATCGCGCGTCGTCATCGATGCACGCGCCTGCACAATCACCTCTTCGAGAATGCCAAAGCGCGCAGCCGTATCAAGGCCAGCAGACTTGCCCGGCGCGCCCACCCGCAACTCAAACGTAGGCAGCAGCGTTTCATCGTCAAAACCCATCGAGGCACTCAACACACCCTCGTGGTTTACCCCGTAAATCTTGAGCGCCAGCAAATGCGTCGAAGCAAGCGTAAAGCAGCCGTCGCGATGAAAGCGGTCCACAATCGCCACACCCAGCGCTCCGCCTTCTTCCGGGTCTGTCGAACGGCCAATTTCATCCAAAATCACAAGACTGTTGGGCGTCGCCTGATCGAGCAGCTCCGCCACATGACGCATATGCGAGCTGAAGCTCGAAAGACTCGTCTCAATCGACTGGCTATCCCCAATATCAGCCAGCACCTGATCAAAGATCGGCAGCGTCGCCTCCATCGCCGGCACGGGCAACGCGCTCTGAGCCATCAAACACAAGAGGCCCACCGTCTTCATCGCAACCGTCTTGCCGCCCGTATTGGGGCCACTGATCAGAAGCGTCCGTTTGATCTCATCCAGATCGAGATCGAGCGGCACAGCACTCAGCCGCTTGCGCCGCAGCACATCGGTCAGCAGCGGGTGACGCGCTTGCTTGAGATGCAAATGATTCGAAAAGGTGGGGATCGTACAACGAAACTCCGCACCAAACCTTGCTTTGGCAAAGACAAATTCCAGCGCACCCATCACATCAACGGCCGTCGCGATCTCCTCATGCTGCTCGCGCATCTTGCCGGTAAGCTCGCGCAGGATGCGGTGGCACTCACGCAGCTCTTCTTCGATCAGCCGCACCAGCTCGTTGTTCAGTTGAATCGTTTCCAGTGGCTCGA
>JBIPMY010000358.1:0-6456 GCA_044376335.1 Bryobacter sp. | reverse complement strand
GCAGCTCAAAATCAATCTGACACCGCATTCGAGCGCGATCTTCAAAGTCTGATGAACGTTAGAGGCATCCGGACGAAATCCGATGCGATCCGAATTGCTGTGCAAGAAACTGCCAGGCGGGGTGCAGTTGCAGATACAGCTGAATTTGGGGAATTGTCTGGGGCTGGGCTGCGTGCTTCGATGAATGCGAAACCAAAGTTTAGCAGTGAGGATGAGCTTTGGTCCTAGACACCTCCAGCCTTCTGGCTATCGAGGTTGGTCAGCGTGGTTCCTTCACTACCACATGCACGGAATGGACTCCGGGAGGGATCATTAGCTTGAGAACAAAGTCGCCAGCTTCCTCAGGTGTAAACGGAAAGCTGACCGTCCGCCACTTTCGTCCCCCTGTTGGTTGCGCCTCGAACACGGCTTCATCGAGAAGCTTATCCTGCTTGTTCATCAGCTTCCAGTAGAGCTCGAGTTTCCCCTGGGCAGTCTGCCCCTCATCGACTTGCCCAGTTAATTCGATTTGGTGGACTTCCCCTTCATGAACCAGGTAAAAGTAAACATCGCGATTCGACCCACTTGACTCTCGAAGCGTGCCGATTACATCAGTGACGAAGTCGGGCCGTGGACCCTTGAGGTCGTACAGATACATTCCGTAGCACCCAATGAAAAAGAAGCCGAAAATCGCTATGTTTTGCGCATGTCGTTTGAGTGCGGGTTTTCGGTAGCGAATTGCAGCGAGCCAGAACGAGAGAATCAACGCTACCTCAAGGCCGGAAAGTGCAATTAGTTGGACAAAATCTACAAGCTCCATCGATTCCATCATCGTACCGTTAACGCCTGCCGGCGTCGGCGACTTCAGATCGTGGATATTGACCCAGGCTAAAGGCTAGTGGCGCGTAGTTGATGAATCGCCTGGGTTTCGAGCGACTGTTCGCGGGCTTCGGGCCTGGATAGATAGGATTGCCCGTTCATTTGAGGTTCAAAGCCTTGCGAACCAGTGCTGGCTCCCTTGAGATGACCCTTAGATAGGCTCGCGCGGCCGAATCCGGTTGCCGGCCGCCCTGTTCCCATTCCTGAAGTGCCCGTTTGCTGATGCAATATGCTCGCGAGAATTCAGTCTGGGACATTTTCACCTGTCTACGAATGGCCTTGATATCAACCGGTTTCGGCCAGACCTGTTCCAGCTCTACTTCGCTGCGGGTGTGTGCAAGTACCAGTTCCATGCTTTCGATCAGGTCTGTACCGAGGCTTGATTTCTCCTTTGGGGTCTTCCCAGCCATACTAGTGGGCTCCTTTCAATTGAGTGGCGATTTTGGAAGAATACCGCAATGCGGTATCAAGTGTGTCTGCCTCGACGGCCCATTTGAGTGCCCTAAAGTGCTTGGAGTGAATACCGTCGCATGAGGTATCCGGAATCGCGATCAGACAAAAACGCCGCCGGGCCTTTCGGGCACGGCGGCGTTTCTTGATTTGCGAATTGTGAGCCGGCTTAGCTCTTGGTGAAGACCGGCGAAGTGAGCGTACCGGTGGAATCGGCGAAGCTTTCCACCTGGACGTTGAGCGAGCGAAGGATGCTGAGGTACATGTTGGACATGCGCAGTTCGCCGTTGCGGAAGTACTTGTTGTGCTTGAGGCCCATGTTGGCACCGCCGGCGACCAGCGTGGGTAGGTTGCGCGGGGTGTGCGTGGTGCTGGCACCGGAGCCGAAGAGCACAATCGAATTGTCGAGCAGGCTGCCGTCGCGATCCTTGTAGTGATTGAGGCGGCCGAGGAAGTAGGCGATTTGCTCGGCGAGGAAGCGGTCGTACTTGGCGAAGTTCAACTGGCCTTCCTTGTCGGTGGCGTGCGAGAGATTGTGGTGGGTCTTGCCGAGGCCCATCTTGATGGGGAAAGTATCAGAGATTCCCATGCCGTCTTCACGATTGAGCATGAAGGCGACAGAGCGGGTGATGTCGGCATCAAAGGCCAGCGTGATCAGATCGAACATGGTGCGGTAGAAGTCGGCTGGCTCGCCTTCGTTGCTGGCATCGAGGTTGAGGTGCGAGTAATCCTGCTTTTTGAGCGGAATGTCGATCCACTTCTCGCTGGCGATCAGGCGGGATTCGACTTCGTTGAGCGAAGTGAGGTATTGGTCCATGCGTTCGCGATCGGACTTGCCGAGGCTGGCGTCGAGGTCTTTGGCAGACTGGGCGACAGCGTCGACGAGCTTGATGCGGTGCTGGAGGCGGGCGTGCTCTTCAACGAGCGAACCACGGTCACCTTTGAAGAGGCGATCGAAGATGCGGCGTGGATTGTTTTCTGCCGGGATGGGGCGGCCTTCGAGGCTGTAGGAAATGGTGCCGGTGCGGGATAGGAAGCCGGTGCCGGCGTCGATCGATAGAATCAGCGAGGGCTGGCGGCAGTACTGCTTGGTGTGCAGCGCGACCATCTGGTCGAGGCCGACGGTGTTGTAGGTGCCGGGCTTGGGATTGTGGAGCGGCGCGCCGGTGAGCCACATGTCGGAGCAGGTGTGAGGGTCTGCCTTGGGGCCAGAGGGATGATGCAGCCCACCGATGAAGCTGAGGTGCTTACGGAAGGGAGCGAGCGGCTCTGTGGATTTGCCGAAGACAAATTCGCCGTTGCTCTCGGCCGTCGGGAACCAGGACCACTCATCGATCTTGTGTTCGGCCTTGGGCAGTGACATGCCGTTGGCAGTATAGATAGCGCAGAAACGGCGCGGGGAGAGCTCTGTAACTTCGGCTCCCATGGCGTCGAGCACTGGCAGGGCGAGGCTGACGCCACCGAGTCCGCGAAGGAAAGCGCGGCGGTCGAGTTGGATGGAGTTGCTCATGAGTTTGTTATTTCTCCCGGAAAATTGGACTGGCAGCAACGAACTGAATCATATCCCGCATACGGTACCCGGAGGCGCGAAGGGTTTTGCCTTCTGTCTTCAGGTAGTTGACTTCATTATAAGTGAGAGTACGACCGCAGGCGTAGGTAGCGAGGTGCTTGAGTACTGAGAAGGCTACCTGGTCGATGCGGTCTTGAGCGAGGTATTTCCTGAATTCGTCGATGTTGTTGACGACGGTGGAATCTGGCAGCTTGCTGGATGCGTCGGCTGGTTTGGGCTTGATGAGGCCGTTGGCATCGTACTGCTCGAGAGCAACGCCCCAGGGGTCGATCTTGAGGTGGCACTGCATGCAGACGGTGCCGGAACGATGTTGTTCGAGACGCTGGCGCAAAGTGAGGCCCTTGGTGTCTTCCTGCAAGGCAGGGACATTCGGCGGAGGATCAGAAGGCGGCTCGGCGATGATGCGACGGGCGAGCCAGGCGCCACGCTTGATGGGGTTGGATTCGCGGCCGTCAGAGAGGCCAGCAAGCAGCGAAGCCTGGGTGAGGACGCCACCAAGCTCAGGCTTGTTGTGGGTGATGACTTTGAAGTCGAAGCCACCCTCTGTCTTGTTGCCGAGGCCATAGTAATTGGCAACGGTTTCGTTGGCTACGATGTAGTCCGATGAGATGAGTTGCGCGGCCGGGAGATTGTTGCGGAAGAGATGCTCCACAAACTGGATGGGCTCTTTCTTGAGTTCGGCGCGAACGTCGCGCGTGAGGTTGGGGAAGAGCTTCTTGTCGGGCTCAAGCACTGCGAACTTGTCGAGTGCGAGCCACTGCTGGACAAACTCATTGGTGAAGCGTGAGAAGCGGGGGCTGGCCACGAGGCGATCAATTTCAGCGCTGATGTTTTTGCTGAGTGTACCGGAGGCGGCCAGAGCAAGCGTGGTGCGGTCTGGCGGCGAGTTGGTGAGGAAGTATGAGAGCTTCGAGGCGAGCTCATGAGGGCTGAGCGGCTCGGGCTTGGGGGTGGAACTCTGTTCGACGAGGAAGAGGAACTGAGGCGAAGTAAGGGTGACAATGAAAGCGTCCTTGACGGCATCGGTGAAGGATGCGCCGCCTGCGGCCGCTTTGGCGTAAACAGCGGTGAGGCGGTTGACCTCTACGGGTGCGACGGGACGGCGCCAGGCGCGAGTCGCGAAGCTGCGGATGACCTGAGTTGCGTAGGTCTTGTCGTCGACGCCGGCGGGCCTCGCCGGGAAGAGATTGCGGTGGGCGGGCGGAGGCCAGGATTCGAGGAAGGGCCCTTCGAATTCAACGGTGCGGATGAGGAGCCGGGGCATGTCGCGGCCATCGGTGTACTCGCTGCGAATGCCGAATTCCTTGACGCCGGCCAGATAATTGACGTTGTCTTTTTCGACGTTGGGTTGCGGGTAGTTGTTGAGGACGCCTTCAAAGGTGAAGCGTGCGAGGTTGGTACCTGGAACGAGAACGGGCTTGCCAACAGGGTAAAGCGAACTGCCGCAATCGCGGCGGAAGCCAAGGTGGACGCCAAGGCGTGGAACGCGCTTCTCCAGCACGGCGAGGCGCTGGAGTGCGGCTGGGTTGGTGACCGGGGTGAGGACGAGGCGATCGAGTGCGGCTACACCAGCGGGCTTGGCCTTGACGGCGAGAGGCCCGGCAGGCAAGCGAACGTGCAGGAAGCCAGCCTGAAGAGTGCCGCTGAACTGACGATCCCCGAGGGACACCGTGATGTCCTGAATGCGCTCAGGAGGAGGCAGGGCATACTTGCGGCCCGGTTCGATGAGGGCCTGGATTTCGGGCATGGCGAGAACGCGAGTATAGATGCGGACGTCGTCGATCAAACCTTTGAACGATTGTGGCTGCTTGGGGACGCGGCCGAAGTGAAGTTCAACATTTGGGTTGTCGAGCGGGGCAGGGCTGATGTTGCCTTCAGCGACCTGGTAGCCGTTGACGTAGATGCGGGACTGGTTGAGCCGCGGGGCACTGATGGTGATGTGTTGCCAGGTGTTGGGACGCAGCACGCCGGGAGGGGTCGTGATGGTGCCGTTGGGTGTGCCATCAGGGCCGGTGGTTGCAAAGCGGAGTGAGCCGCGGTTGTCGGGGATGTCTAGCACCCAGCCGGGTGTGTACTCTAGAGCGCCAGCGGCGAGAATGCCGGACTTGGTGACTGCGCTGGGGTTGATCCAGAGAGATATCGTGAAGCTGGTGATGTGGAGATTATTCTCGGCGCTGCGCGGGACTGTCGCGAAGTCGTCTCCACCTTTGAGTGAAAGGGCTTTGCCGAAGGGAGAGTCTGCGAGGGCCGCGTTGCCGTTGAGTTTAATCTGCGGGTTGGGCTCATCAAAGGCGTAAACGCCGATGCGGGATTGAGTGATTTTGGAGCTGTCTGTGGGGGGGCGCTCCACCTGGCCCTGAGCGCGGTAGATGTCAACCTGATAGACGCCGGGCTTGGGGATCTGGATGGTCTTGGTTTCTGTGGGCTCAGGGACAGCGATGGCGCCGGGGGTGGATGCGGGTGCTGCCGGAGTGTCTTTATCCAGCATCAAACCGTCGTTGTATTTTGCGGCCGTGACGGTAACGCGGAAGCGGCCGTTGTCGGGTAGCTCACGGATCGGGATCTTGAAATTCGCTTTGGGGCCGTAGGTGCCGTCGCCCTCGAAGATTTCGTCATTGGGGATAGCGGGGCGCAACAGGAGGCCATCAGGTACAACGGAATGGGCCTTGCCTTTGGGGTAGCCCCCGGAGCCGCGCATGTCGGCAAAAACAGAGTGATAGATGCTGTCGAAATCGCGCCAGCCGCGGACGGTATCGTTGCCCTGGTAGCCTTCGATGAAGCGGTACTTGGTGCGCATGCGGAAGGGGGTAAAGGCGAAGGGCTTGGCGGGGGTGAGTTCTGTAACGGTGAACTCAGAGGGGTCCAGCAGTGCGCTGCCCGCCCCGAGGACTAACTTTTCCTTGATGGGGTTCTTGTTGATGCCGGTGCCGAAGTCCATGCGGAAGTTCTGCACGACGGGCTTCTGTTGAGGATCGACGATCGCACGGGAGAGGGCCTTGTTTGCGATCTCAAAATAGGCTTCGAGGAGAAGAGGTGAGAGCTGAAGGGTGTCGTTGTTGTTGACGAAGCCGTCGGCCGAGATTGCGTCGGGCGGGAGGATGTCTGTGACTTCATCTTCAAGAGAGAGAAGGTCACGCAGAGTGTTGCGGTATTGAGAGACGGTAAGGCGGCGGGTGATGCCGTTTTTGGGTGCAGGGCGGAGGCGCGCAATCTCAAGACCTTGACCGATCCAGGCAGTGGCTTTTTGACGCTCTTCGTCCTTGGGCTTGGGCAAGCCCTTTGGGGGCATGGTGCCATTTTCAACGCGATGGCGGATGCCCTCCCAGAGACGGATGTGGCGCTCGTCGAGTGAAGCATCGAGGTGGTCTACGCGCACGCCTGCAGTGGGGTTGTCGGTGTTATGACACTTGACGCAATGGGTGGTGAGGAAGGGTTTGACGTCGGTGGCGAAGGTTGTAGCGTCTGCGGCAGGAGGCGTGGATTGGGCGGTAAGGTAATGGGTTGCACCAGCGAGGGCGGCCAGTGTCAGGGCAGCGTAGAGGGGGAAGGAGCGACTCGGTTGAAAAAGCTTCATATTG
>JBIPMY010000357.1:0-6459 GCA_044376335.1 Bryobacter sp. | reverse complement strand
CCCATGGCCAGCAGCGCCGAAGCTCACTAGCGTAGATCAGGCGGTAGATTATTTGTGGCGGGGCTTGCTGAGCAGGCGTCCAACAGATGAAGAGCGGCTGACCGCACGGAAGCTTTTTCCAGGTGGCAAGCTGCAGCGTGAAGGCACAGAAGACTTATTGTGGAGTTTGTTGATGCATCCGGAGTTTCAGTTCACATGGTAAATCGTCGCGATTGGATGAAGGCGGCCACAATGGCTGCATTAGGCGCGGGGGAAGCAAGGCTCATTGCGGCACCGCAAAACCCAAAGGCCAAGGCTGATTCGGTAATTCTGCTGTGGATGGCCGGAGGTATGGCGCAGACGGAAACCTTCGATCCCAAGCGCTACACGCCTTATGAAACAGGTTTGCGTAGTGACAAGGTTCTTTCAACCTTCCCGTCGATTCCTACGGTTCTCGATGGTGTGTCTTTGTCGAAGGGGCTTGAGCGAACCGCAAAGGTGCTCAACCGCGGAACCTTGTTGCGATCGCATCGTGTGGGAGACCTCGGATTCATTCTGCACTCCCGCCATCAATTCCATTGGCACACCGGATACGAGCCACCACAAAGCGTGGCGGTGCCGCACATGGGGTCTTTCATCAGCCGCACGCTTGGCCCCAAGAACCCCGACATCCCTGCCTTTATCGATATCGGCCAGAATCTTGAGATCGGTGGAGAGAGCGACAGCTTGAAGGCCTTCCATACTGCTGGCTTTCTGGGCAGTGAGCATTCACCCTTTCTGATTACTGACCCGAAGGATGCAGTTGCCTCTACGCAGCCCAGCGAGTTCCTGGGTTTGAGTCGCTTTCAGAACCGCTATCAGGTTTATCGAGATCTGATTGCAAAGTCGCCTCTGCGCGAGAACGGCAGTGCCTTTCATAAGGAGAGTCTTGCCCGGAGTCTTGAAAACGGCCACAGGTTGTTGACCTCGCCGGCGGCCAAGGCATTTGACCTCAATCTGGAGAAGCCCGAAGTGGCAGCAAAGTACGGAGACAGCAAGTTTGGACAGGGCTGCCTGCTGGCTCGGCGGTTGGTAGAGGCTGGCGCTCGCTTTATTGAAGTTACGACTGAGTACATTCCTTTCCGCTTCTGGGATACGCACGAAAATGGGCATTCCCGCGCTGAGGGGATGAAGGCCATGATCGATGGGCCGATCGCACAACTGGTGCTTGATCTTGAGGAGCGTGGGCTGCTTGACCGTACGCTCATTGTGCTGGCAACTGAATTTGGCCGCGACATGATGATGGAAGGCAAGCCCGAGAACCCTGTCAAGAATCAGGTAACGGTGCCGGATGTGATGACCGAGCCGAAGCATTATGGAATGCACAGGCATTTCACCGAAGCTTCGAGCGTACTGCTATTCGGTGGCGGCATCGCCAAGGGTAAAGTGTACGGTGAGACCGCACCCGAGCGCCCCTGCCGCATCTTGAAAGACCCTGTCACGATTACGGATTTGCACGCCACGATTTATAGCCTGATGGGGATTGCACCGGATACCGCTTATGAAGTGGAGCGACGCCCGGTTTATGCAACCAAGGACGGCAAGGGCAAACCCGTCGCTGGACTGATGGCCTAGCCAAGCAGCACCGTAACAAAATAGCCATAATATATGGATGCGAGCGCTGTCTCTTTTCTGTTTTACGGCCCTGATATTCTACGGCCAAACCACTAAACAAAGCCCGGCGGATAAATTCCGCCAACTGGAAGAAATCCTTCCGACACCCAATGAGTACCGGGCTGCCTCGGGCGCTCCTGGCCATCGATACTGGCAACAAAAAGTCGATTACAACATCAAGGTTGAGATCGACGACCTGAACCAGCGTTGCATCGGCTCAGAAACCATTACCTACAAGAACAACTCACCGGATACGTTGACCTATCTGTGGTTGCAGTTGGACCAGAACATTTTTGAACCCGGCAGTGATTCCAACCTCACCATGACTGCGCCGGACATGACGAAGCTTTCCTACGCGCAGGCTCTTTCGCTGATGCGGGATCCATTCCCCGGCGGCTATCGTGTATCGAGTGTTAAGGATGCTCTCGGTGCGGCACTGCCCTTTACCGTCGTCAAGACGATGATGCGCATTGATCTCAAGAAGCCGCTTGCTACGGGTGAATCCACCACGTTTTCTGTCGACTGGAGCTTCAACATCGTTAATGCCAAGAAGCTCCGTGCGCGCAGCGGCTATGAGTACTTTCCAGAAGACAAGAACTACATCTATGAGATGGCACAGTGGTTTCCGCGTCTGGCTGCCTACTACGACGTCTACGGCTGGCAGCACAAACAGTTTCTGGGCTCGGGCGAATTTACGCTGGAGTTTGGAGACTACAAGGTAGCCATTACGGTTCCTGATGACCATATCGTTGCTTCTTCGGGCGTGTTGCAAAATCCAACGCAGGTTTTGACTCAAGCCCAGCGGGCTCGTCTGGCTCAGGCCGTAACCGCCAAGAAGCCGCTCAAGATTGTCACCGAAGCTGAAGCCACAGCTAATGAGAAGAATCAGCCCAAGGGCAAGAAGACCTGGATCTATCATGCCGATAACGTCCGCGACTTCGCTTTCGCCTCCTCGCGCAAGTTCATCTGGGATGCCCAGGGACACACCTCTGGTACGCAGAAGGTGCTGGCGATGAGCTATTACCCCAAGGAAGGGAATCCGCTGTGGGAGCGTTACTCCACAGCAGCAGTGATCCACACCTTAAACGTGTATTCGAAGTATTCCTTCAACTACCCCTACCCAATTGCCATCTCGGTGAATGGGCCGATTGGTGGCATGGAATATCCGATGATCTGCTTTAACGGTCCCCGCCCGCAGAAAGACAAGACCTACTCATCGCGCACCAAATACGGTCTGATCAGCGTGGTGATTCACGAAGTAGGCCACAACTACTTCCCGATGATCGTCAACACCGACGAGCGGCAGTGGACCTGGATTGATGAAGGTATCAATACCTTCCTGCAGTCTCTGGCAGAAGCCGAGTGGGAAGAGAATTATCCGTCTACGCGGGGTGAGCCGAAATTCATCACCGGCTACATGAGCAGCGACACTCACGATTCGATCATGACGAACTCTGAGAGTGTGATCAACCTTGGCGCCAATGCTTATGCCAAGACGGCGACGGGTTTGAACATCCTGCGTGAGACGATTCTGGGGCGTGAGTTGTTTGACTTTGCTTTCCGCGAGTATTCACGCCGTTGGAAGTTCAAACGGCCGACGCCTTCAGATCTCTTCCGCACGATGGAAGACGCCTCGGGTATTGACCTTGACTGGTTCTGGCGCGGTTGGTTCTACTCGGTAGATCACACCGACATTGCCATTGAGAAGGTACGGCAGTTCTCGCTCGACACGAAGAATCCGGAAGTGGAGAAGCAGATCAGCCGGGCGAAGAAGGCCGAAGAGCCGGCGACGCTTTCTGCCTTGCGAAACAAGGCTCTGCCGAAGCTGGTGGATGCCGACCCTGAGCTGAAAGACTTCTACAACAGCTATGACCCCTTTATCGTGACCGAAAAGGACAAGCAGGATTATCAGAAGCTGCTGGCAGACCTTGAGGAGGACGAGAAGCTCGCCCTTCGTGGTGGATCGAACTTCTATCTGGTGGATCTCAAGAATATCGGCGGATTGGTGATGCCGGTGATTCTGGAGATCGAATACACGGATGGCAAAAAGGAAGAGATGCGTATTCCTGCCGAGATCTGGCGTCGGAATAACGTCAAGGTTTCGAAGTTGTTGGTGACGCCACGCGAGATCAAGAGCATTACGCTTGATCCTCACCTTGAGACGGCAGACACGGATCTGTCGAACAATTCTTGGCCAGCCAAAGCAGTGAAGACCCCCTTCCAGCTCTTCAAGGAGAAGGATCCCCCCAATCCCATGCAGCTTGAAAAGAAGGGCACAGCGAAAACCACCTCCGATCAGGGGCAACGATAAGGTGCTGCTTCTTGCGCTCGGCCTCGCCTTCTTCTGGCATGGCGTGCACATGTGCACGGCTACGGTAGATTACCAGGCGAAGTCGAAATCTCTTGAGATCATGATTGCCATGTCGGCCGATCATCTCGAGGAGATTCTGCGCAGGAATTCCGGCCGGGAAATTGAACTCGATCGCACACCCGATGCGCAAAATCTGGCCCAGGCATATGTCCTGGGCCGTTTTGACATCAAGGATTCCAGCGACAAATCTTTGAAGCTGAAATGGGTTGGCTGGGAGATCAAGGGCGGAAACGTGAACTGCTATGTAGAGACACCGGTGCCAGGCCCAGACGGGCTTAAGCTGCGCGATGATTTGCTGATCGACTGGCAGCGGGACCAGGTGAATCGCGTTTTGCCCAAGCGCGATGGCAAAGGCAAACCGCCGCAATTGCTGTTTTGGGTGGGAACTCTGGGGCAGTATTTGCCGCTGGTGTTTTAGTAGTGGTAAACTATAAGTTTGTGCCATCGGGCACATAATTTTGCCAAGAGAGGAGGTGAATCGAGATGGCTGAAATTCTCCTGCAAGACGGTGAGACCCTGGAAGCGGCATTGCGCCGTTTTAAACGTAAAGTGCAACAGGAAGACATCATCAAGGAAATCAAGAAGCACTCCTTCTACCTCAAGCCCGGCGAGAAAAAGCGCGTAAAGCAAGCGCTCGCCCGGAAACGCAACCGCAAAAAGCGGCGCGGAGACATGGAATAGTTTGCGAATGATTTCTAGTGAAAGCCACCAGATTCCGGTCTGGTGGCTTTTGCTTTTGGGGCGGGGAATCTAGAATAGAGTGGTGAGCCAAGTACTTGAGGTTGTTCTGGAAGGGTTGATGCGCCGCTATTCTGAGCGAGTGCCGGATGTGGGAAAGATTCTCGGTGCGATGGAGAGTCAGGGGCTGGTTGCCAATCGCATGGAAATCGAAAACGATCACATCGCGTTTCGAACCATGGGCGTGCCTCAGCTCGGTATCAAGAGCTTCGAGAAGATCTTTGGGCATTATGGTTATCAGAAGCGGGAGCCCTATTTTTTTGAGGCGAAGAAGCTGGATGCATTCTGGTATGCACCGCCTGAGTCCAAGTACCCACGGATCTTTGTTTCGGAACTGCGGGTAGGGGATTTGAGTGCTGAGGCGCAGCGGATCATCCATTCGTACACGGACGAGGTGAAATCAGATCCTGTAGATCAGCTCAATCTTGAGGATGGGGAAGCGGTGGATCAGTTCTTGCATTCTGGATTGTGGCGGCTTCCTACCTGGGCTGACTACAGCCGCTTGCTGGAAGAAAGTGAATACGCCGCCTGGGTGATCTATAACCGCTACTACCTGAATCACTTCACGGTGAGTGTACACAACTTGCCAGAGCCACACGATACGGTTGCCGGCTTTAATGTGTTTGTTGAAGGTTTAGGAGTTAAGCTAAACAATTCAGGGGGGAAGATCAAGATCAGCCCGGACGGCATGTTGTTGCAGAGTTCCACGGTGGCGGAGATGGTGGATGCCGAGTTTGCTTGTGGCGAGCGCCATCTCATTTCAGGCAGTTATGTGGAATTTGCCGAGCGACAGGTATTGCCAGAGTACAGAGGGTTAGCGAAGGGTGAAATTGGGCGGCAGCATCGTCGGGAGGGCTTTGAGGCTGGCAATGCAGACAAGATCTTCGAAAGCACGTTCATTAGCCAAACCTCTCAAGGAATGGCCACATAATATATGTTATCAGAAGCGCGATGCGCCTCACTTTTCACAAGAAGAGCCTTTGCTGGTAGCCTTCCTTTTGTTCTTGCCGGGCAATCGAAGCGACCTAACATATTGATTCTTTACGGTGACGACCAGAGGGCGGACACGATTGGAGCCTGGGGCAATCGATACATCGATACCCCAAATCTCGATCGTCTGGCAAGACGAGGCGTCTCTTATCGAAGCTGCTACAACCAGGGTGGACATCAACCGGCCGTCTGCGTGGCCAGCCGGGCCATGCTGATGAGTGGCAAGAGCCTGTGGCGCGCCACGGCCAAAGACGGTCTCAGCGGCCCGCTCATGCCAGAACGCTTTGCCGAAGCCGGCTATCGGACTTTCTTCACCGGAAAATGGCACAACGGAGCGGAAACCCTAAACCGATCCTTTCAGTCTGGTGGTTTGGTGCACCTTGGTGGAATGGGTCCTCAGATTCAACCAAAGCTACAGAATTTTGGCTCCAATCGTAATGAGGCCAGAGATGGAAGAGCAACTCCATTATTTGCAAACTCTTTGCAAGACTATCTCAAGTCTTCTGTTAACTATCAGAAGCCCTTTTTCGCATATTGTGCCTTTACGGCACCACACGATCCCCGGGAAGCCAGACCTGAGGATTCCAAGCGCTACCAAAGCAGGGAAGTTCCACTTCCCCGCCCCTGGTTCCCTGCTCCCCAGGCTGACAACGGTGAGTTGTTGATTCGCGACGAGATGGTGGTGCCGGCTCCTCGAACTCGTGAGCAATGCAAAAAAGAATTGACAG
>JBIPMY010000059.1:0-19551 GCA_044376335.1 Bryobacter sp. | reverse complement strand
GAAGAACACGGAAAAGCTCCGAATAGCAGGGGAGCACCCAACCCGGATCGGAGTCTCCGTGAATGGGCTCCAATTCGCTTCCCCATCTACCGGTGTAGGAGACCAAGTAGGGCGGGTCGGTTAGTGCGAGGTCGAAGGTCTCAGCCTTCAGTTGCGGAAGGATTGTCCGGCTGTCGCCGTGGTAGAGGGTGATTCCCTCTCTCTGGTAGTAGGGTTGAATTGGCAAAGTCTCTGCTCCAAAACTGCTCCATTAACGGAGCGTTTGAAGCGAGGCCTTGAAAACAGGGTGTTTTTAATCGCCTTAAATTGACACCATAGACGCCTATGTTCTTTATTTTCAAACTACAAGCCATTTCCCAAGCTGAACGTCGCCGGTTCGAACCCGGTCTCCCGCTCCATCTTTTCAACAACTTGCAAGTCTGATCGCATCAAATAACCTCGATTAACCTTGATTCTTGCGTGTCTCAAACGTTTCGTACAGTTTACCCGATTCTAGGCGTTTCAGGTCCACTGTTGTTTGAACATATTCTTTCATGTGGGTGTTCAGCCCATGCCCCTGTTGTGCAGCGATGATCCTGGGATCAGTTCCAAGCGCTTTGTGAAGTGTGGAATGCGATCGCCGCAGAATTTCAAAATTGAACCTCGGAATCTTTGCCCCGTCGAGCCGTGGGTAGATGTAGCGCTTCAACAGATTGTCGGCCGACATGGGACGATCTGGCAACTCGGACTGGAACAGAGGGTACTCAGGCCCATTAAGCGGCAGCGATTCGATCCAAAGGCGAAGGCGCTCCATAATCTGGCTTGGAGCTCCGATCTCACGCATACTGTTCGCCGTCTTTGGATCGGCCCAGCGACCGATATACCAACTCCGTCGAATCAGAATACGATCCTCAAGGACATCACCGCAGCACAGGCCCAATACTTCTGATTGCCGCAGGCCTGCGAAGAGCACCAGGTCACAAAGCAGACGTTCGCGCTCATCTAGAGCTTTCCATCCGACAAGGTACTGATCCAAGTCGATTATCGGCTTCTCGATTGGGCGGCTGGCTATCTTTGGGATTTTGAGGCCTTCCGCTATGTCCGAATGGAGATATCCCTCGGCCCTAGCCATCCTACAAATGTCGGTCAAGTGTGAGCGGATGTGACCAAGCGAGCTCTTTGACAAACCTGCATTGGCGTAATGATTGAGTATGGCTCGAAGATCCGAAGCAGTCAGCTGCTCAAAACTCTTCTCGCCGATCATAGGCAAAATCCGCTTTTCGATTTCCCAGCGTGCTCGTTGTTCCGAACTTGCTCGCCAAGCTCCTGTTTCCTTCTTCACGCGATAAAAGACTGCATGCGCGAAGTTCGAAACAGTCTCGAACTTCCTGCTCTCGGTCGGGTTGAGGTTGAGTGGTCGCACCAGTTCATCCAACATGATCTTCGCCTGGCGCTCTGTCATTCGCCTTGGGCCCGTAATGTCGCCCAAAGTTTTAGTGGTTTGCTTGCCGGGGGAGTAATAGTACTTCGCGATCCACCGGCCATTCTTCTGCAACAGCGACCCTCGCTGATGCCTCCTTGTACGTTGCTTCACGTCGAGTCCTTTCAAGTCTCGCGTGCGGCTAAATTGGCTTGTGGAGAAGTTTAGCATCACGTTGCCGTGCCTTTCTGGCAGTCCTCAATCCATCGCTCAACCGTCGGCTTCATAAAGACGCGAGCCTTCATGCCACGCGGCATAAAGGGTAGGCGTGGGCATCCCGGAACTTCGCCGTTTGCCATCCTATGAACCGTCGCCCTGCTCGCCCCGATAAGATGCCCCACTTCCGTGGCGGTGAGCCATTGGCGGGATTCTATCGGCGGTTTCGGCGTTCTGTTGCGTGTCTTAGGCATCGTGCAAATCCAAGTTAAAAAAGTTCCGTCGTGAGGTGGTGAAGAAAGAAACCACCCAGGGAGACGGACCGCCGGAAAGGAAAGCCCCCTACGTCGCGGATTAGGCGACTTCGATCTTAGAATGAACCGTTCAATCGAACCAACACTGTTGCGCTGGGGTTAGCAGCATCTGAAACGGCCGCACCAACCAGGGTGTTGCCTGAGGATGTCTTGTTGACCAACTTCGCCGTGTTGTCCCAGTAAAGGCGATCCCCAACGGCGATGGCAAGGGCCGAAGTCTTCGGCAGCTCGAAAACGCCTGTGAGCTGGGCTTCGACTGTTTCGTTAATCGCGGCATCGAATGAGGCAACACCAAAGATTGCTCCCACGAGAAGTCCAGCACCGCTCAGTACTGTGTAGGGGGCCGTCAAAGAGATCGTCCCGCCAGGTTGAATGAAATTTTTCATCGTAATCCTCTATCCATTGAAATTGTCAAAACTCTCGTCTGTCCCGAGCCCTGCGCTTTTGCGATCTCGGCATCAAGCGTAGCGATTGATGCTTTAAGCGAGGCCGTGTCAACGTACTCAATCGACTGGTCGCCGTTCTGTAACCGCCGATTGCCATTGGCAATGATTTTCAGGAGGGAATCCCGTTTAGCAATCAGTTCTTCGAGCGTCATCGGCTAGGCTCCAGCATTCCGATATGCGCCACGGTGATCGACTCCACCGGCACCAAAGTCGAGTCGCGCTTTGATCTCCACACCATCCACATCGAAGCCATTGCGAGTCTCGATCTGGACACCCTCGAAGCCTTCAAGGTAGGCATACTCGATCACAGCAAGGATCGTAGGATCGGCGAAGAGATACCAGGCCGTTGCGCTCTTGGCGTCCAGCCTTGGATCAACTACCAGCTCCATGCGGTTCTCGCCACCGAACGGATTGACGTTGGCCGCCTGAGCGGGAACAAGTGGAGCGAGCCATTTTTCCGCCGTAGTTTCCAGCGCAGCCGGTACCAGGAGATAGCGGGGCGTGGCATCAATGGGGATCGTTCCGCTGATACCCTTCATTGTGCGAAGAGCCAAGCGGGCCGGGCTCAAGGTGATGTCGCTAATGGCCCCTCCAGAAGCCGCCAGGTTACCGTGGGTCGCGTGAAACAGATTGACATTGTCTGCCAGCTTCGGACCGCCTCCGCTGTTTGAGACGAGCAGGTCCACAAGCATTCCGCACTCGAACTCGCGAGCTGCCATGCCCCACCCGGTTGCGATATCGGCCAGCAAGCCAAGATCGTCGTTCACGAGCAGTTGTCTCGCCATCCCAAAAACCTTGCCGTAGGTTCCAACCTTATAGCTCTGTTTGTCATCGACTACAGAGCCGCGCTTGAACTCACCTGATTCGTTCACCTTCTCCAGCATCGGGAGTTCACCGCGCTTAATGATGTTGCGGCCTCGGAAGTCCGCATGTGCCGGGCCCTGCTTGCATACTGTGCGCACTCCTGAGGGAGCAGCCGAGTAAGCAGCCCCAGCCGCCTTACCGGCTAGCACAGCCACCACGTTTGCGAGATCGGATGTTGTATTGAGTGACCGGGTAATCACTTCGGCATCACTTCCGAACGTGCTGAGCCCCCGTTCGCGCAAAAGTTCACGAGCAATGTCGGCAAAGCGACGGCCAGCAAAGTTTCTGGCCTGATCCTGCGGCTTAAAAGCAGAATTGATGCGGCTATAGAGCGCCTCGCCTGCTGCACGGCAAAGAACTTCAGGCGAGTTCTCACGAGTGATCTGGGCCGAACTGGTGCGGGTATTGTCGATCACAGGCTGGAGGCGTGCCGCCTCCGCAATGATCGAACGGCGTGCATCCTGATCAGGAACATTCCTGGTAGCCAAGTCATCGGCAAACGAAGGCGGAACCCCTACCGTCGCCGCAAAAGAACGGAGCTGCTCCGCATTGTTTGTAATCATGTTTTCAACCTCTGCATTTCTTGTTTTTGCATTTGGGTCTGCAGCCAACGGAGTGAAGGAAATTTCCAGTGGCGTCCACTGAATAGCGGTCTTTATCCGCATGCCATCAGCTCTCTTGGAGACTTCCCACTTCTCAACCGTGTAACCCGCACTGACGGAACGAATGATTCCATCAGCCACATCCTGCCGGAATCCGGCAATTTCATCACGACCGGACAAGCGAATCTTCGCCGTCCCTTGCGAGCCATCAACGCTAGCCTCTTCCACAGTGCCGAGAATGGCATCGACACCTGTGAATCTGTCATGGTTATCCAGCACTGGCGCGCCAATCAGGCGCGAGAGATCAACCGCTGAACGCTCAAGCGAAAGGCGTTCGACATACGAGCCCTCGTAGTCCTGCCGAAGCACATCAAAGGAAGTTGCAAAGGTTACTACAACTGTCCGCGTTGAGAGATCAAAGGAAGCGGGAATAATACTTGCGGAGCGCACAGTGAGCTGTTCTATTGCTCTCATTCTTGGGTTCCTCCATCTGTTTGTGTCTGCTGAGTCTGCCCTTGCGAGGTAACCCGCCGAGGATCTGAGTCGAAGACGAGTCCAAGCTTGTCTGCGCGGGCATTGTCGGCGGCAATCTGAGCATCCACGTCTTCCGCGTCCCAGCCCGTCGACGCAATCACTTCAGACCTTGGTTGCAGACCAGCCCTAACTCTTGAAACTTGAGCAAGCACTTCTGCTCTTGGATCGAGAGCTTCAATCGTGGGACCTATCCAACGGACCAACGGCGGTTCAACTTGATCGACGTTGCCCAGTCCAGAATGAAGTTCGAACCAACGGCGGAAGACCGGCTCGCATAGCTGCGGAACAAGTAAGTTGTACTGGATCGAATCAACCTGGCGACGCCATTCAAGTATCCCGGCACGTCCTGAGGCGTACGTGACCTGTGAATAGTCTCCGCTGAGCACTTCATAGGGGATATTCAAGCCAGCTGCAATCTGCCGCACGTATGAACGGATGAATGGATCAAGTGCTGAT
Source organism: Bryobacter sp. (assembly GCA_044376335.1). Taxonomy (GTDB): domain Bacteria; phylum Acidobacteriota; class Terriglobia; order Bryobacterales; family Bryobacteraceae; genus Bryobacter. The sequence goes on along the minus strand of JBIPMY010000059.1, from coordinate 14,720 downwards.
GAAAAATCGGGGGGATGAGACTCTTCAAAAGTTTCGCCATCGCGCAGTACACACAGCGAGCCCGGTTCGAGCGTGAGGCCGACCCCATCAGTATTGCTTCTTCCTCCAGTAGTCCCAAGCGGGTTGCCACCATCCAAGGTGCGAATGAAGCCCGCGAAGAGTGCTCCAGTTTTTGCCCTGGTCAAATAGGCTTCGTTTAGTTCCAGCAGGTCGCGGGCTGCAAGGAGGATTGGCGCAAGCCAGGAGACCCCTCTTTGGTCGCCAGCATAAGTTGGGCGATAGATGTGAAGAACTTGATCAGCCGGAATGCGAACGGAGCGTGGCGGATTGAGGCTGGAAGGAGCGGCCTCAAACATCCAATATGCCGATCTATTGTGACCCTGAAACTCTATGCCTTCTCGTGTGGCCTTGTCTGTTTTTGAAGTGTCCAGGTACTCGGGACCCAAGAGCTGCAATCTCAGCGGATGCCCCGGCCCATCTTCCAGAAATAGGCGGACGAAGCACTCTCCACTAACAATTACCGTCTGTAGGACCTGCCACTGAAAACGCGCATCAAACTGAGCCTGAAACCTTGCCCAAGCGCTTCTGAGATTCTTGGGAAGCTGGGCCAGCATTCCTCCTCCGCCTACCGTAGCTCCACAGATGGCATCCACGCCACGTCGAATGTATGGAATGTTCCGGAAGGCGTCCTGCGAGCGTCCGCGAATCAGGGTAGGGTTGGATTCCCATGAGCCCACCGAGACTGGTTTGGGACGCCACGAGTCCAGCCGCTTGCCACCACGAGCACCGTCCCACGCAAGGGTTCGCGTTAAGACTGGATTGCGGAAGGCTTCGTAAGCTGCTTGGATTCGGGCGAGCATTAAGCAACCCGGCTCAGCCCTTGATCAACTCGGAAGAGAATTGAAGTCAAGTTGATAAGCAATGCATGCTTCCCTTCATCAAGTGCCGCTTGAAGGGCCATGGGGAGGCCTTGAATCATGGACATTTGGCCGTAGGCCTGTGCATAACCTCCGCTGCAGTCCAACGACAGCACGAGGATTATGGGGTTTGATAGGTCGCGATGCGCCTCAAATGCAGCCTTCACTTGCTTGTAAAGCGGAGACAAGATTTGATTGGCAAGAGCTTCGACATCCTCTTCTAGCCAAGTCTTGAGCCAGCGATGGGTAATGTCTGCCGCAAGACTTCTGTTCAAGCCGTGTCGCTCAAGCTCATCAATGATCGCGATCTCATACACTCCTTCACGCTTAAACATGCGTGGGTAGGACGCTCTGGGCTCAGGTCCCTTGTATTCCAAGAAGTTTTGCCGAACGCGATTCCGAAGATTGCTTAAATCGATATCAACGGCCTCGGCCACTTGGGTGATTGTGAACTCTGTCGCATCTTGCATATGTCAGTAGTGTTGTCTAAGTGCTAAATGCTGTCAATTACAAAATGCTTGGATTTTAAGTTGACATTATATAGTTATTACTGAAATTATATAGTTACACCTACATAATGTTCATTTTTCTCTAGGGCTAAGTCTTTGTAAGTGAATAATTTAGCAAGTATCTTGACCTTGTTGTATGAAAGAATGGCTTAGAAATTAAAGTTTATTAACTAAATTGGAATTTATTTCAATTGCTATACCGCTTGTGCTCCTTGCCTGGCAAGATCAAGGAAGCTGAGGAGCGACGGGTGCTCAGAAGGTCGCAGTGACCGGTGGACTTCGCTTCAATTCCTTGCCCATTAACCTGTTCGCCAGGTCGGTTAAAGTCTCAGAGCAAGCTCTATCCAGAACCGCGTAGATTTCCTGCTGGGAGGCACCCAATTCAATCTCACCAGCAATCCTTGCCGGTAGATCCGAAAGCGCATTCCGAATGGCGGTGGCGATGAGTTCCCATTGGATTCGAACTTCCTCAGAATCCACGAGTCTAGCCCTGCGCTCTTCGTAGTCGAGCTTCGCAATCTTGGCCGCATATAGCTCGCGGATGGCTCGCGATTGGTTGTACCCTGGGCCAGCAGGTGAACACTCCTGATAGTTCGAAGCAGGGCTGCTCCGCTTGCCCGCTCGCCTGAGGGCATCATCAATGCGAACAACCGTGTTCTCCGTCCACATTCTGTCAGCTTGCTCGAAAATGATCTTTCCGTTCGGCTCTCTTACGATCCGACCTTCTTCTATGGCTTGGTGCACTGTTGAGGGTGCGCAGCCACGGTGTCGAGCATAGGCTCTCAAACTCCCTTCCATAAAGCCCCCTTCCTCTCAATCCACCGTGTTCGGCTCTTTCCAGCCCCGTCGCTAGATACACGGTGAGATGGGTTAACCCTCGTTGAACCAAGGCCAAAAGATCGTTACGCTACCCCCCTGCCTCGCCCCCACCAAGCCCAGAGCTTTGTACCCAGTGTTCCCAGTCTGTCTGAACTTTGTACCCACTATGGTGCACGGTTAAGTCTCACGGAATCAATGCTGTACCCAGTGTACCCAGTGTACCCAGTAGGGTTTAAATTGTCCGGGAATTGGTATTGAATAAGGCGCGCAATAGGGGCGACGCGGTACTGCTCTATAGCCTTTAAAGGGATCAAGTGGGTACACTGGGTACACTGGGTACATTATTGAAACTAAACGCTTTGCGGGCTTAGCATACTGGGTACAAGACTGGGTACATTCCTCAAACTGGGTACAAACGGCTAGCGATCAGCCTTTCGATAACGCCATTCAAACCGGTCTCCGATGCGGACCTTCTTTCGAACCCAACCGAGTCGCCGGAAAATCTTAGCCACCCGGTTGCGGTCTATCTGGGTGTGGGTGAAGATCGGCTTGGAAATGGCGTGCTGCAAAATCTCGCCCGTTGAGAAGGAATTTAGTGGCTCGCATTCGATAGATTCATCACCTTCCAAGCCTGAAAAGTGGGGCTCATCCAACCAACCTGCAATGCGTGGCTCCCATGGATCATCTTCATAACGAGCCTCTTGCTCCTCAGACGCGGCACGGTTCAATTCAAGTGTTTCGAGCCACCAAACTTCACCGTCTCTAAACCGCACAACTGCCTCGGCCCACAGTTGGTCTCGATCACGCCCCAATGCTTCGGTGTCTATGTGGGAACAGGCTACCGGCCAGAATCGACGGCCCCCAGTTTCATCGCGCAAGTACTCGCTGCTGTTAACCGTTCCTGCAAAAATGCACTGCCGTGGGGCCTCAATTACGTGAGCCCCATAGGGTGGCCGGAACCGATCATAGCTCCGGCTCATAAATGCCTTGACGCGATCAAGCTCAGCTTTGCGACCGATAGCTGCCAGCTCTGAAAGCTCGATAATCCAAGCCCCTTGAACCTGCATCGCAGCATCTTTGCTCCCCAGTTCGCTAATCTCATCGGTGAAGTATTGGCCTCCGAGGACACGCAAAGCTGTGGACTTCTTCATCCCCTGAGGGCCTTCAAGGATTAAGCAGGAATCAACCTTGGTCCCTGGATTGAATACTCGAGCGACGGCTGAAATAAGCCAACGAATTCCAACAGCTTTATTGAAATCCGTCTGTTCAGCTCCCAGGTAGTCGATAAGCCATCGGTCTATGCGGGCTGTGCCGTCCCACTCCAAACTTTGCAGGTAATCACGCAGAGGGTGGAATGGTGCGTGCCTGGCTGCAGTTTGTGTGGCTTGCCCGGCCACTTCCACCGAAACAAGAATCCCGTTTCGCTGCAACCACTCAGCGGCCAATCGATCCTCTTGATCGCCCCACTGTCCGGGCTTTCCTCTGCTCCAGGGCGGTGCCTTACGAGCTACCACTCTCTGAGCAAATTCATCAAAGCCGAGAACTCCACTCCAATCAGGCGAGCCTACTAAAGCTGCTAAAGCATTGGCCAGAATTGGCCGAGCTTCGCCTGTCCGGGTCCGCATGAGGGCTTCAGTCCAGTCAGAAGACTCAGGGCTTGCGGGAGCACCACTGTCTCGCCGATCTGGAATGGTCGTTTTCTTGTACAACGCCTTCTTTAGGGTTAGTTCGCCATAGGTCGAACCGTCTGAAGCGTGTCGCTCATCCCATTTGCCGCGCATTCTCGCACTGGTTCGAAACGCCGCGTCGATAGATGCGGCAGGCAGATTAAGGTTCTGTGCGAGCAGAGAGCAGAAAGCGAGGTCGGCTTTGCTTGCATCGCCACCATAGCTGGAGTTATCACCTCCCCACAGCCTCTTAAAGGAGGGATGAATCTCTGCAAATGCCGCAAGCTGGTCGGGCAAAGCAGTGGGCTGAGATTTTGCGACTGAGCGCAGATCCTTCGATGCACCTTCGTTTGCCGAGAGTGCAATGGCCTTTATCAGCCATTCGATTTCCTGCTGCTTGTGTTCGACTTCAGAGGGGGAACCCGCGAACGAGTCCCCCGTTACCGTGAAGTATCGACCGGCGTGGTAAACCTCAACTTCGCCGTCTCCAAGACTTCGACGGCCTCCTGTGCCTCGAACCAAATGGCTGATCGATGCCCTGGCAAAGATTTTCAAGCCCTTGCCTCGGGGAGAGGTCTCGATGTAACAATCAGCGAATCGCTCTACGATTGGCTGAGCCCAGGGCTTCACGGAAAGGTCAGCCTTAAGGCAATTGTCGAGATCTATCCCAACCAGCCCGTCCCCTTGGGCGAATACAAAGCCCAAGCCCAAGTTCTGTGAGGAGCGCATTGCAACTGCCGCTTCTTCAAGACCAACCCAGTCTGCCTCTCTGATTGAACTTGCACGGTCTCTCCCATTTGTTCGATAGGGAACCTTCGTAGGCTTCCCGCCGCGCTTGGAATCGAATTCCCAACGCCAAAGTATCCATCTGTCCAGCTCTTGAAGGGACTTGGGTAGTCTGCTCACGTCATCCGGACGAACCATTGCAGGTAAATTCAGAACTGAAGGATTGATTAGTTTGGCTGTGGCATTCGCGGGATTCACGCGCCCGCCCCAAGTTCTTTGGCTTTCACTGCCGGCTTTGAAGCTCCAGAGACGCTACTCAAAATCCACCGAATTTCAAAATTGCATGGCTTGCCTAAAGTGATCCACAGATCACCCATTTCAAACTCAAGCCTGCAAATCTTCTTCGCTACGAGTGAATTCAGCACCTCCATGATTGGCCCGGACAGAGCCATGGAGAATTGTTCCATCACTTCATCGAGAGGGCAGCATTCGTACTGCTTCGAGCGAAGAATGTTTAGGATCGGTTCATAAAGTGCCTGGGCAACTGGTGTGAGTTCCTGTGCCCGGGTGTGAGATAAAGACCCGTTTCGTTTTTCGGAAAATGGGTGTACACTTTTGTTGTTGCGCGCTGTTTCCACGGCGTTTCACTTTCTGCGGCGAAGGTCTTATACACCTTCGCCGCTTCCGTTTTTAGGCGGTTGTGAAACAGCAAGAACTCGTGCGTTCATCTCGAAGCTGGCACGGATTCAGCCAACCTCAATTGAACCTCGATTGTTCCCGGTCGAAAAAGATCATATTGATACGATTGGACTTTCTAAGCCAATTTAGCCGCCGTGAGACGGTTAAGTCCTTTGATTTTGCAAGCCGCTGAGTTCCCAAGCTGAACGTCGCCGGTTCGAACCCGGTCTCCCGCTCCATCTTTTCAATGACTTAGGAACACTCCTAGAACCCTTCGTTACTGCGATTACTGCTTTTTCTCTTCCTCACGCCTTTTCGGCCCTTTGATCCCCTCGCTTTTGTTTCAGTTTTGGAGCGCTTCTGGATAGAAAGCCGCGCCCCAGATCGGGCTACTGAACGATGGTTGTCTCCAAGTGTCGAACCGCTGCCAGCCGGTCTTCAAAGGTGCTGACTGCATATTCGTTTTCGTTGACGTCCACCGTGTTGCCCATTTGTGCGGAACGGGTATGCGCATCGACTCCCGCTTGCCTTGAGAGCGTGGCGAAAGTTCGACGCATGACCTGGAAGTTTGCCCATTCTAGACCGACGGCCTTCAGCTTTGGCAGCATGTTGCGCAGCCAAACGTTGTCGCGCCAGATCGGCGTACTGTTTTCTGTCGAGAAGAGCCAGGCCTGTGGGTTGGTGACATCAAGAGTGAGCAGCCACGCTTTCAGAAGGGTTGTCGTCCCTTGGGAGAGAGCGACTTGCCGACAGGAACGCTTTGTTTTGGGCGTGTCGATCTGGCCCCGGTAAAGGCGGCGTCGAACCCAAACGCAATTGCTTTCCACATCACCAACTTGTAACGCCAAAATCTCACCCGGCCGCATCCCTTCCCAGGTAGCGAAACGCGCGATGAGCTTTTCTCGAAGATCCAGTGCCGCCAGCATCTTCCCTGCCTCTTCAATGGTCAAGACATTGCGCGACCTACTTGGCTGACAATGCCTTGGAGTGTAGAGCGCCATTGCCGGGTTGCGGTCAACAACGCCTTCACTTATTGCAAGTTCGAAGATGGATCTGAGGCGAAACCGAAGATGAGCCACCATGCTTGTGGCCTGGGTGTTTGCCTTTGAATCGAGAAGGTTCTGAAGTGCTTCCCGTGTAATGTCTGTCATCAGCATGGAACCCAGTTCGGGCACAAGATTAGCCTTGAGCCGATTCTCCTCGGTGATCGCAGTGGATGGTTTCCACTTGCGGTGATAAACCGGCAGATAAATGACCTCGATGAACTGACCGAACGTATAGATCGGTGTCACCGATTGGCCTGCCAGCATGTTTTGGGGGTGAAGGATTTCGGCCAACTTCGCCTCGGCCTCGGCTCTGCTCACTTTGTTGCAGAGTCCAAGTTCCTTGGATCGCGGCTTGCCATCCTCCCTCCATTGGGCATACCAGTAGTTCTTCCCATTCCGTTTGCGCGGCTTTAAACTGCCGCGCTGGAATCGCTTTCGACGCATAGATTTTTCCTCTTCTTGCGTCCATGGCGGAGAATCCTGACATGCCTCTGAGGCTAACACCGCTGCTTGCTGGTTTCCAACCACTGGTCCAGCCACTCCCGGCGAACTAGCTTTCGCCGCCCCATCGAAATGTGGGCCAGACGCGGAATTCCCGGGACTTTTCCGTTGATCACATTCGATACGTGGGTCTTCGAGCACCTCAGGAGTGAGGCGACGTCGCGGATGGTGAGTACCGCTCGAGGCTCTTGCGCTTCTTGCATGTTGGCACCTCATAGATTTATTGCGGAGATGTAGGGAATGCCAAACAGACGACACCATGCTTTTAGGCAGGCTTCCTGTGCGGCGGGGATGTTGGTTTGTTTGGTCCAGGTGGCGTTGGAGATGCCGACGATTAGGGTTGGCTTCTCAAGGGCGGATTGCAGCATTGGCCAGACTAGGAGTTGTTCGTAGCAGATTAGGATTGCTAGGCGGTGGGGGCCGACTTGTAGGGTGCCGGGGCCGGTGAGGTTAAGCCGGACACCGTCTGCGGGGCCGAAGGGCTTCCACATTCCTATTGGGATGGGGATTCGTTGCTCGAATGGATTCATTTTCCATTCGCCGATGGTGATGAGGGTGTTTTGATATTCTGCTGAGCCGGGAATGTGGATTCCTGCTCCTATTAATGCGGTTCGTTGTTCTTGGTGGAGGTGTTGGATTGTGGGGGCCCAGAATGCTTCTGTGGCTTCGGTCCAACGGTGAACCGCGCCCTCGGGGAGAATGACGAGTTCCGCTTTTGCAGAATGAATGGCTGTTCGGGCTGATTCTTCTTTTGCGTAACGTTCGGAGGCTTCGATCGTGCTGATCGCGGCGAACCCCATTGGGGCAGTAGGTACTTGGAAGAACAGGTGGGTGACGAAGATTGCCGTTGCCGCGAGTTTTGGATAGACCGGGGCGAGGCTTGTTGCTGCTAGGCCAGCGAAGCCGGTTCCGGGTAGAAGGACGCCTGCGGCGGTTAGGGGCGAGGCCCAGCCGATTAGGCCGATCGGGGGGAGGATGGAAATGGCCAACGTGATTGGGATGCGCCAGAGTTGTTGGCTTCGATTTGCATTCCAAAGGAGCGCCCAGGGAAGCGTTAGGATTGCAGATGCGGTGGCCCAGATCAGCACGCCTTGGGCTGGTTGGTCGGGCGAGAAGGCTTTCCATACTGAGATCGCCGGTATTGAGGCCGCGAGGAAGTAGGCGGCTGCCGTGAATACGGCCTTTGCGCGAGTCTCTTGTCTAAAGACCAGCCAGGGTAGGAGTATCGAGAGTGCGAGCAGCGGAAGAGGTCCGCGCCAAGCGATTGCGCCTATCAACCATGCAGCAACCATAGTGGTCTCAGCCTCCTGCGGATTTGGCTTACCTGGATTGGTCCCATGTAGCGGGAATCGTAGCTGCCGGCGTTGTAGATGGAGGCTACCCAGATGGTTCCGGGCTCGACACGGTAGAGGCCGGCGGGCCACGCAGTGAGCGGGCGACCGTGTGCGTCTTCGGGAACCGGGTATGTCTTGGGGAGAAGGTGTCCGTTGACGGATATTCCTTCTCGGCTGACGATAACAAGGTCGCCGAGGTTCGCGACGATTGGCTTCAGCAGTGGCACGGCGCCGTCGGGGCATGCAAAGCCCGCTGTTCTGTAACTTCGCGAGGCGGATTCTGAGGCGAAGGGTTCGGAGGGGCAGAATTCGATCAGGTTTGCTTGAGGATCGCTGGTTGTGGCGTAGAGACCAAGGGGCAGGCTGTAGCTTGTGTTGATTCGGAGGCCAAGTATCATGGCGGTTCCGGCGACGATTGCGAGGCCGAAGATTGAGACTGCGGCGGCGAAGGTAAGTTTTCTATGACGGCCAAATGGAAGCATCGGCTTCTACCTCCTCTGCTGCGACCATCGGAGACTTTGAAGTGCTTTCGAGTTGAGGCGCGTTGTCAGCGGGGGCCTCTTTGGTGGTGCGAGGCTTGGCGATAAGGTAAACGCTGCGGGCGATGATTTCGAAGATGGTTCGCGGGCTGCCGTCTTTCGGAGTGTACTTGCGGGTCTGTAGCGTCCCTTCGACGAAGATGTTCTCGCCCTTCTCGTAGGTAACAGCGATGTCGGCGAGGTCGCCGTAGAAGACCAAGTTGTGCCAGTTCGTGTGCTCCTGGGGTTGGTTATTCCGGTCGGTGTAGCGGTAGCCTTCGGCCATGCGGGCGTTGGCGACGGGAGTTCCCGACGGCATGTAGCGGACTTGCGGTTTGTCGGCGAGGTAGCCCGCCAACTCGATGCGGTTCTTCTGCATGTCAGTCCTTCCTTTCTTCGTGGAGATCCAAATCGAGCTGCTCGATGAAGCCGGGCTTCGTTGGCACTACGCCATTCAACTCGGCTAAAAAGGCAGCCTCCATTGGGGATTGAGGAACGAACTCGGCGCGGCTGATGACGTTTCGCGTTCGGTCCGGTGGCAGTTGGGGCTCGATGCCCGTCTCGCCAATGGCCAGGAACTTGGTCGGCGGGGGGATCTCGGCCCGATGTTTCAAGACGGGGTCGGTGAAGTAGAGAATCTGAGTCCCGTAGATTGGGTGCTGGCCGCTGACGAAGATCAGCATGTCTCCAGGTGCGGTGATTCGTTCGTTCGCGCCTTCACCCGCTTTCTTTGGTGGCTTAAGTCGCATCACTTCGTCGGGCGTAACGAGCGGCCGCTCGACCTGGTCAACGGTGGCGCTCATTTGGTTGGCTATGGGCGCGAGGCGCGAGCCGGAGAAATTGAACGTGGCCTTCTGGATCGTTTTGGTGCCCGTCATCTTGGAGAGCAGCTCGGCTGTATCGAACTGGTTCGGGGCGTAGGCGGCGCGAACGTGGCAATTGGAGACGATGCTCTCGTTAGGTCCGTACTCATCGACAATCTGGCGGATGTCCTGGGTGATGAGGTATGCCTTGAGGCCGTAGCCGGCCATGTAGGAAAGCGCGTCGGCGAAGACCTCCATCCGTTTGAGCGACGGGAATTCGTCAATCATGAAGAGCAGGCGGTGGCGATTGCGCTTTTGGGCTGCGCCCTCGAAGTCCATGCGCTCGGTGAGGCGATTGACGATCATCGTGAAGATCAGCCGGATCAAAGGGCGGAGGCGTATCTTGTCCGATGGGGGCACTACCAGATACAGGGACACTGGGCGGACGTGGTTGACGAGGTCGTTGATAGTGAAATCGCTCGCGGCTGTGTTCTTTGCGACAAGCGGGTCACTGTAGAGCGTTAGGGCGGTCTTGGCGGTGGAGAGGACACCTGAGAAATCTTTGTCCTCTTTGTCGAGCATCTCGCGGACCTTCTCGCGGACTACCGGATGGGTGACTGTGCGTTCGCCGTCCGAAGTCATCCAGTTGTGGGTGCGCTGTGAATCGTGGGGGAAGTTTTCGAGTTCGTTGAGCGTGTCGCGGAAGCTCTGACCAGGCTTGGTGAACGTTGCTGCGAGGTCCCCGAGGCTAGCTTCGCGTCCGGCCGCAGCGGCGGCATAGCAAACGTGGAGGATCATGCCGGTGGTGATCGATGCCGCAGCGTCTTGCCAATAGCGCTCCATGGGGCTGTCTTCGCCGGTGCGGACGATCATGTCGGCGACGTTCTGGGCGTCGGAGACATCGCGGGGAGTTCCGATCCGGACTTCGGCAAGGGGATTGAAGCGCGAGCCGTTAGCCACCTCGACGGGCGAGAACTTGAAGCAAAGATGGCCGGCCTTGACGCGGAAGCCTGCCGTGCGCGCCCAATTTTCTCCCTTGATGTCGTAGACGACGGCTGATTCCGACCAGGCGAGGAGAGTTGGGATTACGAGTCCCACGCCCTTGCCGCTGCGGGTTGGGGCGAAGGCGAGGATGTGTTCGGGGCCGTTGTGGCGCAGGTAGTGAAGATGCTTCGTCGATGGGTTGAGCCATCCGCCAACGTAGACGCCTTGGCTCGAATCCAGCAGCCCGGTTGACTGGATGTCCGATGCGCTTGCCCAGCGGGCGGAGCCGTGGAGGTCTTCGGTATTGGCCGACAAACGTCGGGCGCGCTGCATGTTGAGCCCATAGACGATCAAGACCGTGACGGCTGAGCCGACGACGACGATCAGAGCTCCGGCAAGAAGGGGCCGCTTCACTTCCAGACTGTTGGTGTTGCTGTGTTGGATGATCCAGAAGGCCCACGCTGTCGGCTGGTAGATCGCGTGCCCGGCTTGGATCATCAGCGGTTGCCCGAGTGCGCCTTGGTAGCGGAGCTGGTAGGCGATGAATTGCGTGGCGGCGACATTGACGACCGCCAAGAGTGCGAGCCCGGTCAGCATGGCGGACCAGTTGTAGCCTCCGACGAAGCCGGGGTCGGCGGGGGTTCGGTAAACCTTCGGTTCGCGGGGCATGGCTGGCTCCTATATGTCGGGCTTTTAACGGGCTAGGGCGTGGGATCGTTGGCGTTCCTGTATCGGCTTGAGTTGCGCGCCTTGGTTGGAGTAGGAGACGAGTAGATTTTGAGATGTGGGCGCGGCTCCGGGCAGCAGGTGCTTCTCATGCAGCACCGCACTTTTTGCGCTGGTCTTTTGAATGATGTGGTGTTCTGTCTCGCCAATTAGCGCGCCGCGGTACTTGCCGGAGTCGGTGTCCGCCTCTTGAGTGCGGACCTTCTCGCCCATCAGCTTTCGAGCCGTTTCTTCGGCGGCGGCGAGCGACTCTTTGATTGCCTGCTCGCTCGGTGGACGCCGGCCATCCACCTCTCCGTCGAGGATCTTCTCAGCTTCGAACTTGGCGACACCTTTGGACGCGACCGGCTCGCGTTGCTCGGTAGCCGTTTCTTTCTCTGTGATTGCCACTGTACCGGCACCCCGTTCGAAGGCAGCGACATGTTCGGAAGTCTCGGTTCGCAGTTGTTTTCCCCGCTCGAGATCGAGCAAGAAGTCCGCCGCCAGGTGGGCATCTTTTGCCGCGCGGAAGATTTCGTTCTTGTCGTCGCTCAGCGCTTTGATCCAGGACTGGACGTATGCTGCGTGCTGCTCCGGGTTGTGCGGAATGCCTCGCTCGGCCGCGAGGAAGACGCTGGTCAGTTCAGCTCGTAGCTCTTCCTTGGCGTAGTTGGGATCGCCGAAACGGTAGCTTTCGTTGAGGGTCAGCCGATTGAGGCGGTCCGGGTGGCCGCTCCAATGGGCCAACTCATGCAGGGCAGTGCCGTAGTAGTCGGTGGCGCTCTTGAACGCGGCCTCTGGCGGGAGGTGGATGTTGTCGGCGGAGCGGCTGTAGAAAGCCCGGTCGTTCTGGTCGTGGATGATGTTTGCGCCGGAGTTCTTCAGGATGGATTCGCCTGTCTCAGCGACTTCCCAATCGGCTCGCTGCTTGGGAACGAAGGGCTCGATGCCATCGATCTGTTTGGCGTTGAACACGGTGAAGACCCTTCGTAGGGGACCACGATAGTCGCCGTTTCCAGTACCGCGTTCGGCATTTTGATCAGGACGCTGGCCCTTCTTTTCGTCGTCATTGAACTGCCAGAATTCGATTTGGGTGCCCTTCTCGCCCGCGCGAACCTGCCAGCCGTTTTCAGACGCCTGCTTGTACGTGAGCCAACGCGGGTCGTCGAAACCCTTGCGTGTGCCCGCGGCCATGAGGTGAAGGGCGTTGCCGCCTCGATAGCCTTTTTCTGTTGTCGGATTGAAGGGAAGCTGGAGGGAGCCGGGCTGCCAGGGCTTTTGCCAAGGCGCGGTGCCCTTCTCCAGCATCTCGATGATCTGGTCGGTGACTTCTTTGCGGAAGTCCCTCTTGGCCGGAAGTTCGGTGGGCGTAGTTTCGTTGGCCATGGGTCAGATCCTTTCGTCGAAGTCGGGTTCGGGCTGCTCATCTTCGAAGCCGGAGCCGAGGAGTGGATCGACACTAGCGTCGACAGCACTGGTGGCCTCGGGCGCAGGAGTTGCAGGACCGCAGAACTTGGCATGCAGGAATTCATTGAAGCTTGTGCAGGCTAGCATGAATACAGTATGTCCTGAGTTTGCGCACGTGTCAATAGTCGACTTGGGCATCTTCTCCATATCCGATTTCGCGCGCTCGGCAGTAAACTTGGAGTTTTGGCATAACACCCATCGCGACGCCTGCCAAATCTAGAAACGCGTTAGCCTCCAGATCAAGACCAAGGTGCTACTTGCCGGGTGAGGTGACGACTGGCTCAATCGGTGCCCGAATGTGGCGATTTCAGGCAGTTTTGGCCATAAAATCGAGTTCGGCTATTGTCAAGACATTGATTAGATTGAGGTTGGTTCTGGCTAGAAGAGCGAAGGGTGTGGGGAATTGGCTTGAGATTTAGACAGAGACGTATACGATCTGGGAGTTCCCTGCGCGATGAACTCGCAATCAATAATGCTGGAGAGGCTCACTCATGATTGCGCGTGCCTCAAATTTCGCTTAGCCTATACTTTCGGTGAATATCGGATACCCAACTCGCTCTCGGTTCCTTTCGGTGTGTGAATCTGCCATACGCAATCGCCGTGCTGAATTAACGGCGGGCGGAGCGGTCCGTATCGGCCTGGGCGAAGGGGGTTATGACGGGCAGGTCATCGTGACGATTAGCCCTGCCAACAGAAATGACTTCGGAACAGATTGGGGAGGCCTCGACTCAACGCGATTCCCGGCGCGGATCAGAGCGGCAGCTGCTGCCCTTCGTAACTGTCATTTTGACGGACGGTTTGAGGTTTCACATTCGGGTGGCTTCCTGACAATTCGCGCTATCTAATTCGCAAAGATCTCCCGGGACATTCGACCCGCCCAGGCGAGTACTTTTCCCATGGGGACATCTGTAATTTCCCAATCGGGGTGCGTCGACAAAAACATAGCTTTCGCTCTCACCAGGAGCGATTGCATTGGTTTAAGCGAATTATGGGAAACAATTGTCATATGCAAAAGAAATGCGTGTTTTGCGGACAGCCGCCCGAAAACAAAACGAAAGAGCATGTCATTCCGCGCTGGCTCATTGAGGCTACCGGAGACCCCAAACGGATGGTTGCTTTTGGTACTCACAAGTTGCATTCAGCAGATTCGAGCCCCAAGACATTCGCGTTTGATCAACTTTCGTTTCCTGCTTGCGCATCTTGCAACTCCGGTTTTAGCAAACTGGAGGACAAAGCTAAGTCAGTCATGGAAAGCCTACTGGGGAAAAGGTCCCTCGGTATGTGTGATCTGGATGTTCTGCTTGATTGGCTTGATAAGGTCCGAACTGGAATTTGGCTTGGCCTAATGATGCTTGAGCAGAATCCGTGGGGGATTGAGCCAAAATTTCATATTGCAAATCGAATAGGCCTGCGGGACCGCTCCGTTGGTATCTGCCTGATCGAAGGTAGAAGGCCTGGAATTAACCTAATTGGCCCTGAATCGCCATGCTTTGGGCTTTCGCCCACGACGATGTGCCTGCTCGTCAACGACATCGGCTTTTTTAGCTCATCAACAATCGGATTATGCAGTAGAAGGCTGGGATTTCCATTTCCAAATAACCCAATTCCAACGGAAGGCGGTAATCTTGAGTACGACATTGAACCTGGACTCGAGCGCATTTTAAGGCCCGTCGAGCCCCTTGGGCCTCTTCACGCCCAACCGTTTATTTATCAGCCGATCTTTGCAGCCGAGTTAAAAAGCCCCGCAGCTGAGGCGTTCAATACTGCATACGTTGCGGCCAACTCATTTGATCTCAGCAATGGGAAGGCAGATCTTTTCATACAAAGCTCAGACACACTTTCAAAATACGGCGAAGCGCTGTCGATGGCATGGGTACCAAAGCAATCTCTATCGCTTCGAGAAACTTACCTTTTGGGAAGACGGTGGGCATACAAAAAGCTTGAGCGGCACTACGCTGAACAAGCTTACGGCACTGATCGATTACGTGCTGTCTGGGGAACCATTCACAAACGCCTACTTTCGTTGTATGAAAGCGGATTGGCAAG
>JBIPMY010000356.1:0-6475 GCA_044376335.1 Bryobacter sp. | reverse complement strand
AAAGAAAGTCCGCAATGTCCAACACTTGGCGTGAGTGCATTGAATCTCTTTCCGCAGCTCAATCCGGTGTCCCGCCCCAGTCAACCGCAATCCAAGATCTACATCTTCAATACTCGGCCGGCCAAAAGCAGCATCAAAGCCTCCCGCCTTCAGGAACACCTCACGCCGGATGGCCCCACAACCCGCCCAAAAGGTTTTTGCCTCACGCCTTGAATTTTGGTGGACGTAATGGTGCAACAAATTGCGGTAATCACTTACCAGCGTCCCAGCGGAAGGCTTGTTGTCATACGACCCGAAAACCCCTGCTAGTCCGGCATCGGGCTCAAAGGCTGCTCGAATCTGTCCCAGCGTTTCCGGGTGTACCTTTACGTCTGCATCGATAAAGACAAGAATCTCGCCTTCAGCTTCCTGTGCGCCACGATTTCGCGCGGCCCCTGGGCCGGCCTGAGCCTGTCTGACGAGTCTGCCTCCGCCTGCAACCGCAGCAGCCTCAATTGCGGCAGCGTGTTGTGCTGGAGTTCCGTCATCCACCACGAGCACTTCAAACGGTGAACAAACAGAAGCACGAAGAGCCGCAAGGGACTCAATCAGCAGAGCCACTCCACCGTGTACAGGCATTATTACCGAAAGCCTCGGCCTCTTATCTTCCATCAACCTTCAATCTTCTCTCACCAGGTCAGGAATTCCCGCCAAAGCCTCAACTAAATATGAAACCGGCCTACAATTTAAGACTGACGGTCAAATTCTCTAGACTTGATACTGTGTTTCGAAGATCTCGACCAAAGACACAAAATCCGGCATTTTGTGAGTGAAGTTCCCAAGTTGCCCTTTTAAATGCACCCCATTTTCCACATGCTCGCGCAGGCGGGCAACGCCACCTCTGATGCACCGGCCTTACTTGCCCCCGGCCGCGGGCCCTTGGATTACTCCAGCCTTTGGACACAAACGCAATCCCACGTCCGGCACCTGCGCGCGCTCGGCGTCGGCCCGCAAGACCGCATCGCCATCGTCCTTCCCAACGGCCCTGAGATGGCGTCTGCCTTCCTCAGCGTTAGCTGCTCCTGCGCAGCCGCACCTCTTAATCCTGGCTACACGCTCGACGACTTCCGCTTCTACCTCGAAGATCTCAAGGCCAAAGCCCTCCTGGTCGGCCCAAACACTTCCCCCGCAGCTCTCGAAGCCGCACGCCTCACCGGCACCCAAATCATCACGATCCATCCCAGCCTGCGCGCCGGAGAATTCACGATCACCAACCCGGCAACCCTGGCCAACGAGGCAGACATCGAGTGGCCCACCCCCGACGACATAGCACTCCTCCTCCACACCTCGGGCACAACCTCCCGCCCCAAACTCGTCCCCCTCTCAGCCGCAAACCTGGCCACCTCCGCCCGCAACATCGCCCAAACCCTCCAGCTCACACCTGAAGATCGCTGCCTCAACATCATGCCGCTCTTCCACATCCACGGTCTGGCAGCCGCGCTTCTCGCTTCTCTTCAAGTTCAGGCCTCTGTTATCTGTACAGACGGCATCTACGCCCAGCATTTCTTTGACTGGCTTCGGGATACCTCACCCACCTGGTACACCGCAGTCCCCACTATGCATCAGGGCATCCTGAGCCTTGCCCGCGAGCTAGGTGACACGGCTCGCAACGCCAAGCTCCGCTTCATCCGTTCCTCCTCAGCCGCTCTCCCGCCGATCGTCCTCGAGGGCCTCGAAGAGATTTTCGGCAGCCCCGTCCTCGAAGCCTACGGGATGACCGAAGCCAGCCACCAGATGACCAGCAATCCACTGCCGCCACGCCCCCACAAGCCCGGCTTCGTTGGCCTCGCCGCTGGCCCCGAGGTTGCCATCATGAATGCTGATGGCGACCTCCTCCCCGCAGGAGATGTTGGCGAAGTTGTCATCCGCGGCGCGAATGTCACTTCCGGCTACCTCAACAACGAAGAGGCCAACCGCTCAGCCTTTACCAATGGCTGGTTTCGCACGGGCGACCAGGGCCGCTTCGACGACGAAGGCTACCTCTGCCTAACCGGCCGCCTCAAAGAGCTGATCAACAGGGGCGGCGAAAAAATCTCCCCCAGAGAAATCGATGAAGCCCTGCTCGCGCATCCCGATGTGAAGCAGGCTCTCGCCTTCGCCATCCCCCACGCCCAACTTGGCGAAGAAGTATGTGCCGTTGTAGAACTCCACGCGAACTCCAACACCACCTCAGCCGCCCTCCGCGCCTTCGCAGCAGAGCGCCTTGCCCACTTCAAAGTCCCCCGCATCCTCCAGATTGTCGACACAATCCCCAAAGGCCCCACCGGCAAGCTCCAGCGCATCGGACTTGCCACCAAGCTCGGCCTTTCCCCCATCGACGACAAAAAGCTCGGCAACTTCGAGGCCCCCCTTACGGGCCTCGAAGCTCAGATCGCCGCCATCTGGAAGCAATTCCTGCCAAACGCCCGCTGTGGACGCCACGATCGCTTCGAAGCTCTCGGTGGCGATTCCCTCCTTGCAGCCCAGATGCTCACACAGCTCTCTGTCTCTCTTAATAAAGACATTCCTTACCATGCCTTCGTTGCCGAGGCCACGATTGCGGCTCTCGCCTCAGCCATGGAAGCCCAGCCAGCCGCTGGCTCCACCCTCTTTCAGACACTCAAGCCCTCAACCAGCAATCGCACTATCTACTGCTTCCCGGGTCACGACGGAGTGCTCCTGGGCCTCACGCGCATGGCCCAATACATTGACAAAGAAGTGTCGATCGAGGCGCTCCTCCTCAACCAGCTCAACCTCCAGGACTCAATCCAAAAACATGCCCAGACTTGCACCGATGAGATCCTCCGCCTAAACCCGCATGGCCCTTATCTCCTCCTTGGCGTCTGCTTTGGGGGTTGCCTCGCATTTGAGGTTGCCCATCGCCTTGCAGCCAGGGGTGGCAACGTGCAATTCCTCTGCCTCATCGACACGCTCAATCCCGCCTGGAAAAATGAGAATCCCGGCCTTCAGTACCTCGGCGCCGAGGCCCGCCAAATCGGCTTCAAGCTGCGCTATCACGTCGCCCGTATCTTCAGACTTGGCCCGCTCGGAGCCTCTTCCTACCTCTCAGGACGAATCGGAGCTTTCTTCAAGTCCCAGGCAGAAACCAGTCTTTATCGCGACGCTATGCAGGCCTATCGTCCACAGCCATGGCCTTCAAGCGCCCTCGTTCTGCGCTTCCCCGGACGCCGCCTCGACGCCCCATCCCTCGGCTGGACCCATCTCGTCGAAGGCAATCTCGAACTCGTAACCCTGCCCTTCGAGCCAGAAGGCTCACTTGCAAAAGATTCTGCCGCGCGCGTAGCTTCAGTCCTCGCCGCTCATCTCTAAGCTAAGAAGTCTTCTCGCGAATTGCTCTCAGCCTTGCGATGCACTCGATAACTGCTCGCCCATTGTGATACGCCGCTTTCCACTCATTCGCCTTATCCCCGCGCGCCTTGCCGTCGGGGCCAACCGCTGCGTGCCAATCCCCATTCTTCCAGTCGATCTGTTGTTTGTCGCAGAAGCTCCAGGTCTTGCGAAACACCTCGAAATACTCGGTGTTGTTTGTCATCTGGTACATCGTCAGCGCCCCAACAAGGCCCTCTGCCTGAACCCACCAGATCTTCGCCTTATCCGACGCCATCTCGTTCAACTGCCCAGTATGGAAGAACCCACCCGCTGCCTCATCAAACCCGTTCTTGCGGCAATACAAAAAATTAGCCCGAAACTGATCCACATATGGGCTGCTTGAGAAGCCCGCCACGCGGTTCGCCTCCGCTATCAGCCAGATGTTTTCAAGGTCATGCCCATAACTCACCGTTGAAAACGCTCCCTCCAGCCGGGGCGACCAATCGCGATCGTATTTGTCTGTACAGGCCATTTGCGTTTTCCGCACTACCGCACTCGATTGAATTGCAATGAGCTCAATCAAACGGTTTCGGACAACCCCGTTGCGCGAGGCCTGGTAAAGCGTTGCCATCGCCTCCAGAAGATGCAAATGCGTATTCATCAACTTCATCCCTGCTGCTGAGCCATTCATATAAATCGGCTCATTCACGGGTGGCGTCGCCCAATCCTGCAGAAAGTACTCAACATAGCCACCATGCACCGGGTCGTGCGCCTTCTTCTCCAGCACCTCGAAAAACTTAAGCGAAAACTCCAGCACGTCCTTCCGCCGCGAGGCCATCGCATATTCTGCCATCGCAAACAAAGCGAAGCTCTGCCCATACAAATGCTTGTTTAGCTTTGTAGCTTTACCCAGCGCATCCACTTCCCAATAGAAACCTCCGTTGCGCGAATCCCACATCTTCTCCCGCAGAAAGCGGTACCCATGCTCGGCCGCCTCTAACATCACATTCGGCTCATGCCCATAGCGAGCCATCCGTGAAAAGAACCACAACATCTGGGCCTGCGTAACTAGCGCCCTTGCAGCCGCACCCTTCGGCTTGCCCTCCACATCATGATTCAGCAAATACCCGCCCGCCGGGTCTACCGTCTTCGGATACCAGAAGCCAAGAATGTTCTCAACCAGCGTCTTCTCAAACCGCTGGATATAAAGATCCAGTTCCCCGCGAGTAGGCAAAAAAGGCGCTGCAGCCGCAGCTAGGGGAAGGCTCGAAAACGTGCGGCGTAGCATCTAGAACCCCATCTTAGCGTTGCCGGATCATCCGCATCATCTTGCCCCACAGCGAATGCATTAGATCCTCAAGGTCTCGGGCCTCATCATCCACCGTGATGTTCCAGTGCACGCCAGCCATCTCATCGGCAGTACCCGGGCCCCAAAGCACCCGCTTCGGCGGACGGTTCGGATTCCGGGGATTTTTCGCCGAGTTGTCGTATTCGATTTCCATCTCGAGAATCGTTCCCGCCTTCATCGCCAGCGGCGTCTTCAACTGATAGATGTCCTGCCAGTTGAAATCCCAGTCGGTGATCGTCAGCACAGTTTTGCGCAAACCAGTCGGCAGCGTCACCCAGGCCTGTACCCTTCGCGCCACAAAATGAGCATGTGGGATGATTTGCCAAAGCGTGACATCGACAGGCAATTCAAACGAATCGTAGACCTTGAAACTGGCTTGTCCCGCCGGGATATCAATCGCCTTCGACGTCAGCGGAATATCAAGCAATTTCTTCTTCGGTGGCTCTTTGGCAAAGTAGACAGCCACACCACTCTGGTCGGTCTCCGGCTTGCCCGTCGGGTGATAGTGAATCTGAAAAACGATATCGGCCCCAGGCGGCACACGCACCGCCGTCCCCGGCGGCATCTGCAATCGCCCATTCCCAGGGCTCCAGCCACCCAAACTCGACGAAGGTAAAAACCCAGGGCTCCCAAAACACGGATACCCCGAGCCAGCATCAAGCTTTCGCCCTGTCCCACTCAAGTCGAAGAAGAGCAATGCATGATGTACAACCCGCCGGTTCCCGGGCAGGAACTCAAACCCCTCCACAAACCGCACTGCATCGTTGCCAGTGGGAACCGCAAAGCATCGGTACTGATCATCCCCATCGGCGCTTAGCTCATAGCCGCTTTTCATCTTCCAAACCTGATCCGGCTCGGGCTTCGGCACAACTACTTTAGGCTTGGCAGCCGCGGCAACCCCAGCCAATGCCCCTTGTTTCACCCACGCTTCCAGCGTCGCAATCTCCGCGGCGCTTAACCTGCGATCCCGGTGAAACGCAACTCCCGGTGCCACTGGCTTCCAGGGCGGCATAAATCGCGTCGAAGCTGCCAGCGCCACTTGCCGCGCATGTTTCTTTACGGCCTCAAAACTGTCCAGCGGGAAAGGCCCAACCTCTCCAACCTGATGACACTGTACGCAGTGCCGCTCCAGAATCGGAGCTACATCGCGATGGTAAGTAACCGCGCTACTCGGTTGGCTTTTCGCGAGGAGGAGCCACAGCCAGAAAATCTTCCCGCACACGCTCCAGATACTGGTCCATGAGGTATTGCACACGTTCATAGCTCGGGCTCGAAACAACAAATCCAACATGGTGCTTCTTCTCCATACGCCACACCAGCTCAGGGTCGTTATAGCCAGAGGTGTCGGGCTTTTCCTGCCGCGCAAGGCTAACCAGCAACCCACCGTAGTTATTCTTGACTTCGCCGAGCGTGTAGTTGCCGGCTCCGCCATCCACTTCGATTTTGGCCCATTCGGCCCACATATTGATCCCTGTCGATGCAGCAATCAGATCGGCAATGTGCGCCCCGCCCACTCTGGCTGAAGTCTCAAGGAAGTAGATCTTGCCATCCTCACGGCCCTGGATGTATTCGGTATGCGAAACTCCCCGCAGCAGGCCCATAGCACTTAGAACCAGAGCATTCTTTTCAAGCAGACTCTTCTCGAGCGGGGTTCCATGCTCGAGCAGTCGCGTGGCAAACACCCCTCCCTCGTGACTCACGTCCATGGGAGGGCGACCGTAGCGGCTCGCGACAGCAAATAGAATCTCTCTCTCACTCACTACGGAGTCGACGTGAAAG
>JBIPMY010000058.1:0-19557 GCA_044376335.1 Bryobacter sp. | reverse complement strand
ATCGTCATGTATTACACCCTCGAAAACAAGACGGATTCCGATTATCGAATGCCTCAACGGGAACAGATCGAACTCAACGCGAAGCTCAAGCGCGAGAACAGCCTCTCTGCCAGCGACCAGTTCCTAAGCCTCGATGAACGGCCAATTTTTCTACCTTCGAATCAGCGCGTTCGAACTAGCATCCATCTAAGATATCCCGTAAACAAGGACTTCGGTCCGGAAGATACTAAAGAAAATCGCATCAAGCGGAGGAAAGCCATCGCCGATTATATTAATGAGGAATTCAACAATCTCGAAGGGTTTGTCGTGTTCGACCTCCAAAACCGCTATCAGATCAACTTCCCCAACGGCTGGAAAACGATGGATCTTAAATGAGGAAGGTCGTCAGCCTGGTGTGCCCCAACGCTATCCACCTTTTTCCCTCAATGTTTTTGAGATTTTCTCTGCTCGTTTCAGCCTCAGCAGACCGCCAGACTACCCGGTCAAGTCTTTGAAGTTTTCTAGTTATGAGTGGAGGAGTCATTGGGGCCAGGTCACAGAGGTATATATATCTATCGATGACTCGGGCTTTTGGGTAACTGGCGTTCCACAGCGGGGTCGTTGTACACTAACGGATCAGTGCGCCTGTTCCTCATCACCGCCTACTTAATGACGAGTACGTTAGATCTCAGTGCACGAAACTGCGCCCCGCTCGTCACGACTAAGAACGAAGGCCATGACTTCATCGCGGCATTCATCGAATCATTAGAATCCGTAAAGCTCGCAATCGCCGCTGCTAAAAACCAAGCTGAAAAAACCACGGACTCACGAAGCGATCCGGCAAGCGGGGTAACGGACCTCATGATCGGACTGAAGCAATCATCAGAAGAGTACGAGTGCGCAGCCACACTCATGCGCACCTACGCCAAGTCACGAAACAAAGGAATTGCGGAGAGCGCCGGCGCCATCGCTGGCATCTATGAAATGTTCATCCAGCAGAACAAGAAAATGCTCACGACACTACGGGAAACGATCGATGGTAAAAGCGGCATGGGAAGCCTCGCGGAAAGCGTCAGTGACTTTTCCGTACAGAAGGACGAGATCTTTCGCTTCCTCATACGAGGAACCTCACTCGTGACCTGGCCGGTTATCAGCGAACCCAAGCAACCCTCAGAGACGGTGCAACGACTCACCATCACCCGCACACAACAACAAGCATTCCTAACAAGCCTCGAACGAATCCACGGTCCCGCAATCAAGCAAGGATTCAAAGCAGGACTGCTGCTCTCACTCAGCCCAGCCTACCTCCTGTACGACTGGCTGAACAAAGGCTGGCAGTTCGCATCAGAACAATGAGGACCATCATGGCAATACTCACTACAGAACAAAAAGCACAGGTGATCGATGAGCTTCTCCTTCTCGGATGGCTCCCTGATTTGAAAATCCCGAGTATCAATGTCGTGCGAAACGCCTCACCCGGTATATCCGATGAAGACGCACAAGAATTACTCAATCTGTTGTTTGAAGAGAAGCTCGTTCGGCAAGAAATGCGACTCGGAGGAAAACTGAACGACGGCCCGATCCCAGAATCACCCTCGCGCTGGAAACGATGGGACGATGCA
Source organism: Bryobacter sp. (assembly GCA_044376335.1). Taxonomy (GTDB): domain Bacteria; phylum Acidobacteriota; class Terriglobia; order Bryobacterales; family Bryobacteraceae; genus Bryobacter. The sequence continues at coordinate 17,956 of JBIPMY010000058.1, read as the reverse complement.
GAAAACTGATGAGTGACGGAATATCCCTCAGAACACCACCGTCAAAAACCGTTCCAGGAATCGGCAGAGTCAGACAATAGGGGTTTTGGTTGGGGGTAGAATCGAACGATGATCCCGACGCAACCTCTTTTTTCGGAGGAAGAGTTCTGGCGTGACTTCCACATCATTCGTAATGATGTGAATGCCGCGATGGTGAGTTGCTATACGCACCGGACGATAAATGACGCTGCGAGTGCTGATCCTGAACTAATTCAAAGATTGAATCGTGTTCCTGACTTCTGGCGCATCACTACCTTCAGTTTGCAGACAACGCTCTTTATTGTCTTACACCGCATTCTGGACTCAGATGGCGAGGTCCACTCGATTCATCAAGTCCTAAGAGCGATGTCATCCCATCCGGAGTTGTTCAGTAAAGACTCGCTTCGCGCGCGCAAGCTCAGTATTCCGGGAGTTGAACGGAATCCGCCGTGGCTTGAGGAATTCATACTAAACGCATGGGAGCCGACTATCGCCGACTTTCGAGAGATGAAGAAAGCGCTCAAGCCCCACAAGACGAAGTTCGATGACCTCTACCGTCCCATCCGGCATCACATCGCACACATTACGCATAAAGAGGATCAGGCGATAGCGGCGCTCTACGCCAGGACGCTAAAAACTGACATCGACGAGATACTATGCTTCTTGCACAACTTAATGATGGCAATACAAGACTTGGCCTGGAACGCAACAAGACCGAACCTAACAGAGGATAACCACGGGTACGCGCGCCGGGTAACGAAAATAAGAGACGACACGACAGCCCTACTTCACTCTCTTTGACGAACCGCGATCCTGGGAATGTCGTCAGGAATGTCGTCGGAAAGTCGTCAGGAATGTCGTCGGAATGTCGTCAGCCTGAAGTGTCCCGACGCCATCCTCTCATTTTCCTCAATGTTTTTGAGGTCTTCTCCCGCAATCCTAGCCTCGATTTGTCCTCAGCCTTTCCGGTCAATTTCGATGCGATGCCCTCAAGTAATTCAGAATCTAACACTTAGCCCAAAACTTGAAACACTCCCAAAAGCCAGGATTTTGCGAAAATCACTGCAGGGACGGGCACACCCGCACCAACCCCAAAATCACCCTGAGACCACCAAGCCCTAAGCCGTGCGACGCCCCTTCCTTGGCTCGGTCATCTCCATGGGAAAGGCATCATGGGAAAGGCATCAGGAAAGGCATCAGACTGAATTGTCCCAAGGCCGTCCTCTCATTGTCCTCAATGTTTTTGAGGTTTTCTCTCCAATGCTCAGCCCCAAAATGCCTCCAGACTTCCCAGCAAAATCCGGCGCCATGCCCCAAGTGGCATGGAATCTGCAACTTAGCATAAAACCCCAAAAGCTCGGATTTTGGCCAAATCACGGTCGGGACGGGTATGCCCGCACCAACTCAAAAATCAGTGCGTGCACTCCTTTCAGCGGCCAGGCGATATCAGCGGATTCCCCCAACGCAATCCAGGAAAGCGCCCAAAATCCCGGTCCGCCGTGCACAAATAGCCCCCATGCTCCATCGTCAATGCAGCCAACTGGGCATCGGTGATCATCGAGCCGCTAGCCTGTCCAGCCACCACCATTTCCCTCAGATAAAACAGGTGCCTTGCCCCGGGAGCCAGCATCCGAACGCTGGGATGCGCCTCCCAGCTCGACACAATGCGCATTACCTTTTCTCCGCTAGCCCTCATGCCAGGCAGTTTCGGATGAGTGGAAATCCGCAAAAACGCGCCCACGCTTTGCCAGGGAATCCCTACCAGCTCCTGCCCCGACAGTAACTGCTCTAGCCATACTCGGGCTTCCCCGTGCCTGGGCGAGTGGTCGTCATAGGCAGGTGTTCATGGGGATAGAGCAGAAGGTTCGCGCCAATAACCCACACCTACTTACTCTCTAACTCATCGAGTTGCTCCAGCAGCACATGAATGTTGTCGTAGGACATCCCAGGCGGCAGCCCTAAGGAAATCGATTCCACCACAAACTTGGGCCGCTCTGCGGGTGCCGCAAGCCCTTTTCGCAACATCTCATTTACTTTCACTTTGAACGGCTTGCCCGTCTTGCGCATCTCTTGCTCCAGCAGCGCCGCCACGTCATTGTCCAAGCTTAGAGTCGTTCTCACATCTTGATGCTAGCAATCAGGACATCAAGATGTAATTCGAAAGAAGTGGGCAAGAAGCCAGCAGATGGGTCCCAGCGCCATTCGTCCATTTTGCTCAGTGTTTTTGAGGTTCTCTCTCCCATTCTCAGCCACAAAATGCCTCCAGCCTTCCAGGCAAAATCCGGCCCCATTCCCCAAGTGGCATGGAATCTACAACTGAGTACAAAACCAAAAAGCTCAGATTTTGACCAAATCACGGTCGGGACGGTTGTCCCCGCATCAACTCAGAAATCACCCTGCAGCAACCTGTCCAAGGGAAAAGGCATTCGAAATCCTGCCTGCTCCACCCCCGCCTGCCTACCCCGTTCCGCCGATGAGAACTTTAGCATTCACAACAATTCGCGAATAATCTAAGTCCTTCCCTGTCAAAGTTTTACCGCCAAACCCCACCCTCAAAACTTGCTCCAGCCGCCGAATAATAGTTTGAGGCATGGGCCCGCACCCATCCTCCAGCTATTTGACATTTGAATATCCCGAAGAGTTGCGGACGCCACAAGTGTCTTTCGCGGCAGCCCATCCCAAAACAATGGGCTGCCGCCCGTCAAAGTAAAAAAAATCACGAACGAAACCAATTTCGGACTTTTCTCAATCTGATATTAGAAGCTGCGTAACCACTGGCCACCTGATCGAAGACTACCCTGAAGACGTGCGCGGCCATACTTGTCTTATGCTGAGTAAAAGTGACGATGGGCGTCGAATTCATGTAGTCTGCTCCCCAAAAGCCGATTACCTCGCCATTATCACCGCCTACGAGCCTGATCCGGCTCAATGGGAAGCCGATTTTGCCACAAGGAGATCCGAATGAAATGCGCACATTGTCAAGGCGAGATGCGACGCTCCACCGCACCCTTTCACGTCGACCGCAAGGGTTATCATCTTTCACTCGATGAAGTGCCGGCTTTGGTTTGCTCGCAGTGTGGAGAGCCCCATTTCGAAGAACGAGAAGTGGAATCGATTCAGACCGTCCTGAGCCACTTGGACGAACAGATGACCCGAATGGCGCCCGCCGCCTGATCGCCTCGTTGCTTGCCGCCTGCCTACCCCGTTCCGCCGATGAGAACTTTAGCATTCACAACAATTTGTGAATAATCTAAGTCCATCCCTGTCAAAGCTTTACCGCCAAATCCCACCCTCAAAGCTTGGTCCCACCGCCGAATAATAGTTTGAGGCGTGGGCCCGCACCCATCCTCCAGCTATTTGACATTTGAATATTCCGAAGAATTGCGGACGCCACAAGTGTCTTTCGCGGCAGCCCATCCCAAAACAATGGGTTGCCGCACTTCAAAGTAAAAAAAATCACGAACGAAACCAATTTCGGACTTTTCTCAATGCAATCAGTAACATGAAGCCTCATTGCAAGCGTGGAAACAAGACAGCAGCTCCGCCTGGCTCGAGCATCGCATCCCTCGTAAGATTGGAAAGGCATCGGACTGGGAAAGGCATCAGCAAGGGCATTTGACTGAACTGTCCCGGTGAGAAGGTTGTCGAAGGTCATCAGCGTGTCGTAGTCAGCATGAGTGGGTGGGTATTTGAAATAGGAATTTGGGCGGTTTTATGGATTGCGCTGAAAGAATTCACTGCAGGCATGAACCATGCCATCAGATAAGACGGGGCGGTTGACCTCGACTTTGGGGTGAGGAACAGATTCTCAGTCTGTCCACCTCTCCAGCGGGGGCGGGCTAGCGATAAGCTTCCGAGCGATGGCGCACGCCGAAGACACGCATGACATTGTCCTGCAGGGCGAACAGGACACGGTAGTCGCCGAGGCGCAAGCGAAAAGAGCCTGCCATGTCGCCGTGCAACGGAGTGACATCGCCACTCCCGGTGCGGGTGTAGTAAAGAATGCCGTCGAAGATGCGCATGGCTGTGGGACGGTCCAGTCGGCGTACGTCGGCCTTGGCTTCATCGAGCCACTCAATACGGAAGGGAGGCATTACTTGCTGAGCGGGAAATCTGTCGGATTCATACCGAACTCGGCAAGCACATCTTCCATGGCTATGCCTTTACCGCTATCGAAGAAGGTCTGGCCTTCGTGAAAGCGGCGGCGGTCTTCATCGCTAACCGGTTCGTCGTCATCCACCATGACCTCGAGCAGAGAGCGGACAGCGCCGAGCTTTGCGGGAGGAAGCTGATCGAGCAGTGCGTGGGCTTGCTTTAGTTCTTGTTGGAGGTCGACGGCCATTTGAATTACTTCCTTTCGCTAGCGTTTGAAACGGTCAGCCAGCGGAGTCCTTCGCGCTTGAGGATCATGCCTTTCGATAAGCTTCAAAAGCAATCCCTCTGCCTTCATCCTACACTGGCCTTCATTCCGGCTCAAACAAGAGTGGTACTTCTTTGCTTGGGAAGGGGACATCTCCTTCTCCCTTCTCCCTTCTCCTTCTCGTGCTTGCTGCTTTTGAATGCCTTTGTATTCAAACTTTCGTGCAAAGAGCCAACACGACCGCATTCCGGTAACCCTCATCTTTTTCACGAAATTGAATCGAGCCGCGGTTCAGATCGATGTTTAAGTAAAACTCGGCGTATCGCTCTTCGTCATCGCTTTCATAGAAGAATTTCATCCTCACGGGTTCGAATTCCAGACGAGCCGGATTTCCCGCGAGGGATACCGCGAGAAATGGTACTCGCGGACACATACCTTCAACAGATAGCTGCGAGCCATAAGCTTCGTTCAGTAGCCGGACAAAGGCATCACTTTCAGCCCCGAGAGAAATAATCTCAGTTTGTCCCCAATGTAGTATCAGGTCGCTATCTTCCACATCTTGTCGATCCCAAGCTGACCCCAAACTAACCAGAAAGCCAATGGCGGAGCCACCGTGCTTTCCCCTGCACGTAATCTTTCGAACGCCTTCTTCATCCAAGGAGGAGCTTACCAGTGGCAAGTTGAAGTCTGCGAAATCATCCTCAAGATCAATTTGTATCTCTGTCAGCTCGTTCACGCCCAATTAGGTTAACAGTACTTTGTGAGAAGGGCGGAGAGCTTCACGGAAGGTCGTCGGAAGGTCGTCAGCCTGTTTCCAAGCCCCTTTTCTCGTAGTCGACATGTGTGAGTAGGTGTTTGAAAAGAGCGTCTGGGTTTATAAGTTGAATCCAGCAAATCAGCCGATAGGAGTCTAGGTTGAAGACGAAGCCCAATCGACCAAGCCCCTCCCCTTAGCTTTTGGTGAGTTGGGCGAGCCGGTCCCGGGCAGTGGGCTCGAATTGCTCAGGCAGGACTTTACCTTCGAGGCGAGCGATTTCGTCGGCGATGATCTTTAGCGCGAGTTGGACTTGAATGCGGTAATCGGCTAGATCGCCCTGGAGTTGCGCGCGGTTCACCGCGACGGCGTCCTTGCGGATCAGCCCTGCATCGAAGAGTAGATTTTCGCGGATGAGATTGAATTGCTCAACGCTCAACGGGTGCAGCGACTCGGCCATGAGTTCGGTACGGAGCGTGTGGGCAAAGAAGGGCGGCAGTTCGAGCTGCATGAATTTTTGCTCTTCGCGGGTGTAATTAGTTTCGGCTCGGGCTTCGATTTGGGAGGCCCGGCGGTCGAGGTATTTCAGTTCCTGAAGACTTGCTTCGAGCACCTTGACGGCAGTAGCCTTTTTGTCTTTGGCGCTTTGAAGATCTGTAAAGTAAAGACCCACGAAGACCCCGACGAAGGTACCGATAAGCGAGAGCAGATAGCCGAAAACGTCGGAGTAATTCTCGCGGAAGCGGCGTGTCCATTTGAGGAAAAGGATCAGGGGTAGCAAGCAAACGACGAAGACAAGAACGGGTGACATGAGACTAAATTGATTATCTGGCAAGTGCGGTAAGAACTGTCACGAAGTCATTCGCGCCCCAAATTAAGAGACCGGGATAGCCGGCCACATCCTTTGCAAAAGGACCCTATAGCCCAGCACCCAGGCGCTGCTGCAGCCACAATAGCGACGGATAGGCGGCGAGCCAGATCCAGAAAAAACGGTTGAGGCCAAACAGGCAGGCATTGACGAAGTGAAACAACACCGCGAGGCCAAGGCCGATGACGAGCGCTTGCGGCGATAGCAACGCAAGGGGAAACAACAACTCGAACAGTATCACCATCCAGGATGCGAGGCACACGGTGCGCGGCCACTCCGCCCCTGCCCGCAAGCTCTCGCTCACTGGATAGGCCGAGAACAGCAATACGTCACGCGTGGCCCGGCCCGTACGCCATTCGGGGTTCATGATTTTCACCCAGCCGGCGATGAAATACGACAGCAGCACCTGCGCCGCCAGATAGCCAAACGCTGCCTCACGCCCCACCAGCGACGGCATGAAATGCACCGCACAAAGGCAGCTCAGGATCAGCAACCCCATGCGGTCGCTGCCGCCGTTATAGGGGCCATCAAAACGCTCGAGGACGAACAGCGCGTGAATCAGCAGTGCAAGGCAGATCCACGGGGCGGAAAAACCCGCCATCAGCAGCAGGCTAAGAGCGGTGCGCGGCACAAACAAGCGGCGATCTCCCGCAACGCAGAGATGCTCGGCGCTTTGCTGTAAGAACGCGAAGGCGAGCAAGATCTCGGTGCAACGAACTGCGTAATCGAGGCTCATACGGCCTCCCTGCGGTAGACGGGCGAAACGTAGGTGATATCTTCGCGCGTGCCCTCTCCTTGCCTGCTCACAAAAACTACCCGGAATTGCAGCCAGGCCGCGGACGCATCTGCGTTCTCGGCTTTGATGCATTCAATAATTTCGCGCGCACTTTGTGCGGTAGGCTGCGCCATCAGCCGTTCCGCACAGCCCAACAAATAGAGGGATTGGTTCCAGCGCGGGTTCCAAATCAAGCGCAGCAGCATCTGGCCGAACGAAAGGCGCGCCGGCCGGGGGCGAAATTCCTGCCACTCGGCAACGGCCTGCGCCTCATGCAGCAACGCATATTCGATACGAGGCGACGGCCCGATCGTGTCGAAGAATCGCCACGAGGGGATGAGCGCCGGCAGAAGCAGCTTGAAACCGTGCAGCATGTCTGATCCATTATGATGAACCGTTAAAGAGGAGACCTTTGAAAATTAAAAGGTAGCTCGTAAATGCCGAGATAAAAAAAGCCCCGGCCAAACCATACGCATACCCAGTCTCAATACATCCATCAGTAAATCTTGCTAAAATGATCGACTAGATGACATTCAGCAGCGTTGAACGCCGCGAGGCGCTCCAGGAAGCTCTCCAAAACCGGATTCTGATTCTCGATGGCGCTATGGGCACCATGCTCCAGCAGCGCAACCCCACCATCGAAGACTGGGGTGGCAATGCCTTTGAAAACTGCCCCGAAAACCTCCTCTACACCCGTCCAGACTGGATCCGCGACATCCATCGCCAGTATTACCAGGCCGGTGCCGACATCGTAGAAACCGACAGCTTCGGCGGCCACACCATCACTCTCGCTGAATTCGGCCTCGAGGACAAAATCCACGAAGTCAACTCTCTCGCCGCTCAAATCGCTCGTCAGGCTGCCGCTGAATTCGAAGCCAAAGACGGCCGCCCCCGCTTCGTTGCCGGCTCCATGGGCCCCACCACCAAAGCCATCACCGTCACCGGAGGCACCACCATGGCCGCCCTCCGCGAAGGCTACTACAAACAAGCCAAAGGCCTCGTCGATGGCGGCGCAGACATCCTCCTCATCGAGACCTGCCAGGACACCCGCAACATCAAGTCCGCCCTCCTCGGCATCAACCAGCTCGGCCGCGAACTCGGCTACACCATCCCGGTCATGGTCTCAGGCACCATCGAAAACACCGGCACCATGCTCGCTGGGCAAGACGCCGAAGCCCTCTACAACTCGCTTTCTCACGCCACGCTCCTCTCCATCGGCCTCAACTGCGCCACCGGCCCGGAGTTCATGACCGACCACATCCGCACCCTCCATGAGATGAGCCACCACCACATCTCCTGCTACCCCAACGCCGGTCTCCCCAACGAAGAACTCAAGTACAGCGAGACCCCGCAAACCCTCGCCGCCCAGATCGAAAAGTTCGTCCAGCAAGGCTGGCTCAACATCGTCGGCGGCTGCTGCGGCACCACCCCCGCTCACATCGCTGCAATCGCCGAGATGACCAAAGGCTACGCCCCGCGCAGGCCCAAAACCATCTCCCACCGCGCCTACTTCTCGGGCATCGAAATTGTCGAAGCTGATGAAACCAACCGCCCCCTCCTCGTTGGAGAACGCACCAACGTTATCGGCAGCCGCCTCTTCAAAAACCTGATCAACGAAGAGAAGTGGGAAGAAGCTACTGAGATCGCCCGCCGTCAGGTCCGCGGCGGCGCACACATCGTCGACATCTGCCTGCAGAACACCGAGCGCGACGAACTCAAAGACATCCCGCCCTTCTACGAAAAGCTCATCCGCAAAATCAAAGCCCCGCTGATGATCGACACCACAGACCCCAGGTCGATCGAGCTCTCCCTCAGCTACTCGCAAGGCAAAGCGATCATCAACTCGATCAACCTTGAAGACGGCGAAGAGAAGTTCGAACTCATCTGCCCGCTCATCCGCGAATACGGCGCAGCCGTAGTCGTCGGCACCATCGACGAAGACCCCATCCAGGCCCAGGCCTTCACCCGCGAGCGCAAGCTCGCCGTCGCCCAGCGCAGCGTCGATCTCCTAACAACCAAGTACGGTCTCCAGCCCGAAGACATCATCATCGATCCCCTCGTTTTCCCTTGCGCCACAGGCGACGAAAACTACATTGCCGGTGCCGTAGAAACCATCGAAGCCCTCCGTCTCATCAAGGCAAACATCCCCTACGTCAAGACCACGTTAGGCATCTCCAACATCAGCTTCGGCCTCCCCGCCAACGCTCGCGAAGTCGTCAACAGCGTCTTCCTCTACCACTGCACCAAGGCCGGCCTCGACCTCGCCATCGTCAACACAGAGAAGCTCGAGCGCTTCGCTTCCATCCCTGCCGAAGAGCGCCAGCTCGCCGAAAACCTCCTCTTCAACTCCCCCGTCAACGGCGAGCCCGAAGACTGGCGCGAGCAAACCAAAGAACAAAAGGCCGCACTCAACAAGCACCACATCGACGCCATCGCTCTCTACTTCCGCAGCGCCACCGCCAAGGTAAAGGTAAGCGCCGCCACTCTGCCCCTCGATGAGCGCCTCGCCAACTACATCGTCGAAGGCACCAAAGACGGCCTCATCGAAGACCTCAACCTGAAACTAGCCGAAGGCGCCACCCCTCTCGATATCGTCAACGGCCCGCTGATGAAAGGCATGGACGAAGTCGGTCGCCTCTTCAACGCGAACGAGCTCATCGTCGCCGAAGTTCTCCAAAGCGCCGAAGCCATGAAGGCCTCCGTCAGCCACCTCCAGCAATTCATGGAGAAAGCCGACACCGCCAGCAAAGGCAAGCTCCTCCTCGCCACTGTCAAAGGCGACGTCCACGACATCGGTAAGAACCTCGTCGAGATCATCCTCTCGAACAACGGCTTTGAAGTCATCAACCTCGGCATCAAGGTCCACCCGGAAGAACTGATCCGCGGCTACCGCGAGCACCAGCCCGACGCCATCGGCCTCTCCGGGTTGCTCGTCAAGAGCGCTCAACAAATGGTCATCACCGGCAACGATCTCAAGGACGCCGGCATCGACGTCCCCCTCATGGTCGGCGGTGCAGCCCTCAGCGACAAATACACAAGAACCAAGATCGCTCCAGCCTACGGTAGCCTCACCCTCTACGCCAAAGACGCCATGACCGGCCTCAAGCTCATGCAGGACATCATGGACCCGGTCGCAAAACAAGCTCTGATCGACACCGATCATTCCAAGGCCACCGACAGCGTCGTAGCCGAACCCATGGGCAACCCTGAAGCCGCCTTCTCTACCGTCCGCAGCACCAAGGTCCGCCTCGACGTGCCAATGGCAACGGTCCCCTATTGGGACCGTAAAGTCCGCGACATCCCCCAACTCAAAGAACTCTGGGAATACATCAACCCCTTCATGCTCTACGGCAAGAACCTGGGCTACAAAGGCAACTTCGAAGCCAAGCTAGCCGAACGCGAACCGAAGGCCCTCGACATGTTCCACAAGGTCGAAGAGGTTAAGCAGTGGGCCAGCGAATTTCTACGGCCCAAAGCAGTCTGGCAATTCTTCGAGACCGAGCGGGAAGGGAACTCAATCCACCTCTTCCGCAAGGGCGAATCCAGCCCCGTCCACACCTACAACTTCCTTCGTCAGCCCAAAGAGAACGGTCTCTGTCTCAGCGACTACATCCTCGATCCGAAGGAAGGCCAACGCGACGCCATCTGCATGATGGCAGTGACGGCCGGCGGCGAATTCCGCGCCAAAGCCGAAGAAGCCAAGAACAACGGCGAGTACTTCAAGAGCGTAGCGCTGCTGGCCTTGGCAACAGAAACCGCCGAATCAACAGCCGAATGGCTCCACCGCCGCATCCGCGAAGACTGGGGCTTCGCCGACCCAACCAGCATGACGATGCAACAACGCTGGACCAGCCGTTATCAAGGCAAGCGCTACAGCTTCGGCTACGGAGCCTGCCCGAACATGGAAGATCAAGTGGCACTCTTCCAACTCCTGAACCCAGGCGAAATCGGAATTGAGTTAACCGAAGGCTACATGATGGAACCCGAAGCCAGCGTCTCAGCCCTGGTCTTCCACCACCCCGACGCCGCCTACTTCACCGCCGCCAGCGCCGAAGACCTCCCCGAGTCTTAAGCCCGGCTCATTGCTAAACCAGCTGCTTGCGAGGATCCTCCCCCGACGCCCTCCATGCTGGCAACACTGCAGATGCAACAGCCACGACCGCCACAAAACAAGCCACCCCAAGCAGAATCCTGGGCTCACGGGGAGACACCCCATAAAGTAAATCCACGGCCAGCGGGGCCACAAACAATGCGGCCACAACACCGCCCACCACCCCAGATCCGGCAAACATCAGAATTCTGCGTGTGGTCTGAAACGCAACTCCACCTCGCCCGGCTCCGAGCGCCATTCTCACTGCGATCTCCTTAGCCCGAACCATCACCGCCTCACGCATAACGCTGTGAATCCCAAGGGCCGCAAGCACAGTCGCTCCCACCGCAAACAGCATCAGCAACAGCACATTAAACCGGTCCCTCGCCGTATTACGGTCAATCAATTCACCCAGCGTAGCCTCACCGGCAATCGCCTGTTGCGGGTCCATTTCCTTAACGATCCCCCGAACAAACGCGAGCAGCTCTCCAGCAGGAACACGCCCCCGCACCACCAGATACTTCGTCGGGATATCGATCTGGCGATGAGGCAGGTAAACATCCTCACCTGCCTGCACCACGCCCCGGTACCGTGCATCAGCCACAACCCCAACCACCTTCCGCATTGCATCAAACACTTTCAAGCGTTGCCCCAACGGTTCGACTCCCAAATCCTGAAAGTGCTTCGCAAGCGACTTACTGATCACCACCACCTTTTCCGCCTCCATCGAGTCATGCTCATTGAAGTCCCGGCCGCTCAGCAGCGGCGTACCGATTGCCGCAAAGTAGCCGGAACTCACTACTTCAAAATTCGCCTTCGGAGCATGGGCAGGATCCCGGCGTCCCTGATCCAACTCAAGCTCATAAGATGCATCCCAACCGATCGACCCCTCCAGCGGCCGTAGCAGCACCCCCGCCGCATGACTCACCTCCGGTCGAGCCCGCAACCGGTCTATCAACTCGATGTAAAAGGCGCGATAGCTTTCGGGATTCACCCTCGGCCCGGCCAGAGTCAGGTTCACCGTCAGCGCATCCCGGTTCCCAAGTCCAATATCGGTATTCAACATCGCGCGATAACTCTCAAACAGCATGCCGCAACAAGCCAGAATTGCCACCGTCAGCGCAGCCTGCAGAAATACAAAGCCACGCTGCAACTTGCCGCCAGAAAGCGAGCCCGCCATCCGCGCCCCGCCATCCCGCATCATCGCCTCGAGATTCGATTTGCGAAGCAGCAACGCAGGCCCAAGCCCGCAAGCCAAAGCCGCAACCAGCCCCATGCCAGCCGCAAAACCCAAGGCCATCGGGCTCAGCGTCGCATTCTCAATCCGAGGAATACTCGGCGGTGCCCACAGGATCAAAACTCGAATCAATCCCACCGCCATCACTGCACCCGCCAGCGATGCAATCGCTGCAGCCACAAGAGCCTCCACCGCAAACTGGCTCAATATCTGCCCGGGCGTAGCGCCCAGTGAAATTCGAGTCGCCACCTCCTGCCGCCGAGCCAGCGTCCTCGACAAGAACAAATTCCCGGCACTCACCCAGGCTGACCCCAGCAACAAAACAGAAGCAATCAGCGACAACAAAAGTTGAGGCTTCGACGTCCCGGTCAGAAACTCATCAATCGGAGTTACAACTGCGCGCTGTGAAGCAACATATTCCTTCGGATGATCCACTATCTGCATCCGGAAAGTCCGGTCCACCGCTCGCTGCAATTGATCTCGATCCACCCCAGGCTTCACTCGGGCCACCGCCTGCAACCAGGTCATGCCACGCATTTTCGCAGCCGGCAAATTTACCCACAGCCCCATGCCACGAGGGAAATCAAACCCCGCAGGCATCACACCGATCACCGTATGCGCTCGCCCATTCAGCATCACAGGCTCATTTACAACTCCCGGTCGCCCGCCAAATCTCTCCCTCCAGACACGGTCTGAAAGAATTACAACCCGAGCCGCACCAGCCGCCGAATCACCAGCCTCAAAGTCTCGCCCAATTGCCGGCTTCACCCCCAGCGCACGAAAGAAATCCGGTGAAGCAGGGCAAGACTCCAACTGCACAGCTTCATTTTTTTCAACCTGTAGGACGCGCCCATTCCCATAAGGTGCCGCCGGAAACAGCCCAACCGCCTCGATCCCCGGAATCGTCGACTGTAAATCCCCAAGCTCCGGATAAGCCAGCTCCCCAACCAGATGAGGTTGATTCTTCGGGTCGGTCTTCCAAATCAAGTGCACACGGTCCTGGTCCGGGTAGGGCAGGGAAGCAAACACCACCGCATCCACCAGCGAAAACAAAGCAACACTTAGAGCGATGCCAATACTCAGAATTACCGTAGCCAAAACATAAGCCCCGCCATGCCGGTGGAAAGACCGCAATGCAAACTGAGAATGCCGCACCACTGCTTCAACGCGATGACGCAAACTCAAACTCCGCACTTCTTCTTCGATCGCGGCTCGATGCCCCAACCGATGGCGGGCCCACCGGGCCGCCTCTTCGGGCGAATCCCCAGCCTCAATCCGCTCCTCAACCAGGGCCTCAAAGTGCGCTTGCAGCTCTTCATCAATCGGATCTTTCTCAAGCATCTAGGCCTCCCCCATTACACAACGAATGGCCATCGCCGCTGCCTTCCACCGCTGCCGCTCAATGCTGATCTGTTTGCGCCCCGCAGGCGTCAACGCGTAATAGCGAGCCCGTCGCTTCGTCGGTGAAACCTCCCACTCCGCCGCAATCCAGCCATTTGATTCCATCCGGCGCAGCGCAGGATACAACGACCCGTGATCCACCACCAGCGCCTCATCAGATCGAACCTCGATCCGTTTTGCAATCTCGTACCCATTTGCTTTCCCGCTACTGAGTACCTGCAAAATCAGCATGTTCAAAGTACCCTGCAGTACTTCCGCCTGTTTCGATGAATCCGCCATGGAATTATCATACACCTCTACCGGTAGATAAACTACTATTGCGCCACAATGAAGGTACCCTTTGAAGCTGATCCAAACGCTTCGAACCACCGCCAGCTTGAATCTACTTGATTTTCGAATCTTTAATTCCATGCAGCCTCTGGATTTGAGTTTTAGCTGCCATCTCCCTTGTGCTCATTGCTTGTTGTCGCCTCCCGTAAGTCCTCAACATCCGCCAGATCGCGCAATCGACCAGCTGCAATTTTCGAAGCTATCAAATCCTCTTTTGAAATGAAAAATGCTTGCAGGCCGCTACTCGCGTCGATCACCCCCTCAACCCGCCTCTCCCAAGCCGTATCAAACTCTACGCCGTCAATTCCAGGTAAAATGTCTACTGCAACGGGCTCTCTCCCGAATCGCATGAATTGTCTCGAGTCAGCAAGATCTTCAACGGTCAAATCCTGAAGCGGAGCTCCAAAGGAAGCCAGTGCAGCGTAGGCAGCCTTTGCGTTTTCTGGATCGGCCTTGATGAAAACATCAATATCTTTGGTCGCACGGGGTTGCCCATGAAAAGAAACTGCATACCCGCCAACGATCAGGTACTTAACGTTTTGGGCGCGAAACGCGGACAATAGGTCCTTGAAGTCTTGGTACACCGGTCATGCCTTTCAGCGCGTAAGCCGCAGTGGTCAGCTCAGATACCGCATCCATCCGCTCATGTACCGGTCGGCTTTGCCAATATCGATACTCCTCGGCCTTCATCTCCGCGTGGCTTGAGAACTTTCGAACCAAAGATTGCATAACTTACCCTGACTTGATTCTACTCTGTGCTATCCTCTCCCTCAAATGCGCACCTCCGCAAACCTCATGCTCCTAGCCACCCCCGCCTCTCTCAAGGCAGCGGCTATGGCAGCAGCAATGCGCATCCTTACCTCGACTAGCCTCTAGTCAAAAAAACAAACCCCAAATCTAAAAACTGAAGCTGTACCAATCCAAGGGAGATCCATATGGACACGACTACCCAAATCTTCGACGCTATCCGCGACTACGAAAGCCAGCGCGATACCCGCCGCGTTTTCCCAACCCAGGCAACCATCGATCAACTCGCTACACTCCCCCAGGCCCTCCCCGCAAACGGCCTCCCCCCGGCACAAATCCTCAACCTCCTGATCGAGACCGTCGCCCCCGCAACCGTCCTCACCACCTCCGGCCGCTACTTCGGCTTCGTCACCGGCGGCGCGCTCCCAGCAGCTCAGGCCGCCAACATGCTCGCCACCGCCTGGGACCAAAACACTGCCCTCACCGTCATGTCCCCGGCCGGTACCAACATCGAACAAGTCGCCCTCAACTGGCTAGCCAAACTCCTCTACATTCCCGCCACCGCTGCTGGCGCTTTCGTCACCGGAGCCACCATGGCCTCATTCACCGGAATGGCCGCCGCCCGGCACGCCCTACTCAAAGCGAAAAACTACGACATCGAATCCCAAGGCCTCTTCAACGCCCCCGAGTTCCCCGTCGTAGTGAGTGAAGAAAGTCACAGCACCCTCTTCAAAGCCCTCGCCATGCTCGGCCTCGGGCGCGACCGCGTCCTTAAAGTCCCCACCGACTCGCAAGGCCGCATGAACCCCTCTCTCTTTCCAACACTCAACCAGCCCGCCCTCGTCTGCCTCCAGGCTGGCAACGTCAACTCGGGCGCAATGGATCCCGCCCACCAACTCATCCCCTTCGCCAAGCAATCCAATTCCTGGGTGCACGTCGACGGCGCTTTCGGCCTCTGGGGCGCAGGCAACCAATACGCCGATGCCGACTCCTGGGCCACCGACGGCCACAAATGGCTCAACGTACCCTACGACAGCGGCATCGCTTTCGTCCGAGACCCTCAAGCCCTCACCGGTGCCATGGCAATCTCCGCCAGCTACCTCAACTCCGCCGGCGGCATCGAGCCCATGCACAAATCCCCGGAAGGCTCCCGCCGCGCCAGAGGCATCGACGCCTGGGCTGCCCTCCTCTCCCTCGGCGAAAACGGAGTCCGCGACATGATCGATCGCTGCTGCCAGCACGCCCGCACCTTCGCCACAACCCTCAGCCAGAACGGCGTCCAAATCCTCAACGAAGTAACCCTCAATCAGGTCATGGCTGCCCTCGATACCGACGAAAAAACCCTCGCCTGGATCGAAGCAATCCAGAACGAGGGTATCTGTTGGGCTGGGTCTACACACTGGCACGGCCGCCGCGCTATGCGCATCAGCGTCTCCAGTTGGGCTACCACCAGCGACGACGTGGAGCAAAGCATCCAGTCGATGCTCCGCTCCCGTCCAACCTAACTAACGAGCCATCGCCGGCTCAAACTGCCGTTCTACACTCAACACACCCTTCTGACGAAGACCCGTCAGAGCAAGGCCATAGCGCCCGCGCACGCCCGTCTTCTCGAAAATATGCTTCAGGTGGATCTTCACGGTGCCGGGACGGATCCCAAGCTCGCGAGCAATCTCGCGGTTCTTCAGGCCGTGCTCCACCAGTTCCATCACCTGCTGTTCGCGCGGGGTCAGCTCAGAGCGCGGATGACGATCCTCACGGGGCTGTTCGCGGAACACAGAGTCTTCCATCCAGTTCTTGCCCAACACCACCGTACGAATGCAGTTCAACATGTTCGATGGTGCTGTCGACTTCCGCAAGATCCCTTTGGCCCCGGCCTGCAAGAACCGCAATGCCTCAGCTTCCGTCATCGACACACCCCATACGATGGCCTTTGGCATCGGGCGCGTCTGGCTCGCAATCGGCGCATCGTTGGGCGAGAACGACGAATTTCCCAATCTCTCCAGATCCTGCTCGGCCAATCTCAGGTCCTGAATCCAGTCCATCACTGCCTGCATGCCCAGGGCCTTGTCGATCAATACGACATCCGGGCGCTGCCGCCGGGAAATTTCCCGGCACAATGCCAGGTTTTCGCAAACTCCGGTAACACGGAGGTCGTTGGTAGAAGAAAGTACGGCGCGCACTCCCTCCACGGTCAGGGGTTGGGTTTCGCAAAGCAAGACAGTTGCTTGCGATCCTGGTGCGGGGGGCATGGGTTGGGGCTGTGAGGAGATAAAGTCCATCAAATTGCTTTCATTCACGCTGAAGTATGCCTTTCGGGAACTAAGCTAGCTGCGCTTTTTTGTCGCCGGACTAGCTTGGTGTAGTTTTCGGGTCTAGCCTTCCCCCAGGCCTAGGGGAATATTTCGACTCGGGAAAGCTTATCGACTCGCATCTCCACTCTTTTAGTATTTTTTTCAAGATTTTCTTCTCTATCGTTTTTGCCCTTTTCCGTCGATAGTTCACTACGGGATAGATTCTTCAGATTTAAGCCCTATGGAATCAAAGCTATGAGTAAGGTCGACATTTTTCAGAGCGCGGGTAGTTGGAAGTACCTTGTCATCTGCCCCTCTCAGGGCATCACTAAAGATCTGAACCAGGCGCTCAGCAGCAAAATGAGCCAGGCTGAGATTCTCGAAATTCCTGTCTACCCCCCTTCCGCCGGCCTTCTCGAAGTCCTCAGCGTTCAAAATCCCGATGTCTGCCTGGCGGATGTTGCCAGCGATCGTGACCGTGGCCTCAATCTCATCAAAGAGATCTCCTCGATGCAGCCCAAGATGCCAATCATCGCGGTCATGCCTCCCAACGACACAGATCTCATCCTTCGCTCACTCCGCGCCGGTGCTTCGGAATTTCTCGTTCACCCGGTCTCAATGGAACAACTGGAAGAAGTCCTGGGCCGGATCGTCGCCAAAAACCCTCTCATCAAGGGCTCTGGCAAAGCGGGCCGGGTCATCGCGATTGTCCCTTCCAAGGGAGCCTGCGGCGCCTCCACCGTCGCCAGCGGCCTCACCTTCCACTGGAAAAAGAAATCCGGCAAGATCCTGCTCGCAGATCTCGATCCCCTCACTGGCACTCTCAGCTTCCTGCTCAAGCTCAAAAGCCAGTACAGCTTCATGGACGTTGTTACCCTCACCCAATCTCTCGATCCCGATCTCTGGCGTAACCTCGTTGCCACCACCCAAAATGTCGATGTCCTGCTCTCTCCAGAAAGCCCCGTCGACGGCATTCACGACCTCATGGACGCCTCTGCCATCATCGACTACGCTCGCTGGCACTACGAAACTTCCATCCTCGATACCTGCAGTGCCTATGGCCCCTGGAATCTCTCCGTCCTCCG
>JBIPMY010000355.1:0-6482 GCA_044376335.1 Bryobacter sp. | reverse complement strand
ATTGGAGACGAAAGGCGCATATCCAAAGGTATTGGAAGTAGTGTAATAGGCTCCAACAACACTTCCGGAATTGTTTATACCCGTCCCGTTTATCCCGAATGGGCTTAAGGTGGGAATAGTTGTAAAAGTTCCACTGCTCCAAATAAATGTATCTAGCCGTCCCGCTCCGTTAATAAAAGTTCCAACAATTTGCCCAAGGTCATTCACCCGAAATGGATTGAATCCAATATCACCAGGTACTTGCACATGTTCGATCGTATACATCGTCGCAGCCTCCACAGCTGAGACACCGAACCAAAGAAAAAGACCAAGAAAAGAAACTAAGCCTCGAAATTGATAAGAGCGCATGGATACAACCTTTATTATGAATATAGCGTTACGATCCACAGAGTATTTAAAAGTGTAGTAACAAAAAATATACTATGGATTGCATTCGAATTGCTGTAGCTCTCTGTGTCCGCTCACAGAAAAGATTCGACTTTATTTCCCCCAAAATCAACAAGATCCCCAAACCATGGTTCGTTTCGCCAACCCCGCCTGATACCTTCTCAATCGTAGGGGCGCTCTTGCGCCCCTCTTTTAATTTCAAAACCAGGAAAGAAGGATTTTTATGGCAACACAAGCCCAAATCAACGCAAATCGCAACAACGCAAAGAAATCAACCGGACCCAAAACCGCCGAAGGCCGCGCCGCCTCCGCATCCAACAGCACCAGACATGGCCTCACAGCCAACCCCACCACCATCTTCGAAAACAATCCGCGAGAACGAAGCCAATACGACGCCCTCAAGGCAAAGCTCCTCCTCCAGTGCCTCCCCGAAGGCGAACTCGAACTCCAAACCTTCGAGCGCTACGTCTTCGCTCTCTTTCAATCCGATCGCGCCCGCCAGATGGAAATCGACGCCCAGGACCGCTGGCTAAACGAACCCAATAACCCCACCCACTTCCAGCAAATGCAACAAATGCTCAAACTCGGAGCTGCCCAGGAACGCCGCGCCGACAAAGCGCTCCAGGAATTCAAGAAGATCCAGACAGACCGTATCCTTGCCATGGACGTCCAGACCGAACACTATCTGCTCGAGAAAAAAGTCCCCGTACCCGCAACCTTCCCCATGCTCGAAATCCGAAAGTCCGATCTCAGCAAAACCAGCGCAGGAAACTTGGCATTCCGTCTCATGGCCCTCCTCCCGGAAGCCCGCGAAATCATGGATAACCAAACAAAGCCAATCCCGTTTCCGCCCATCAAACTCGCAGACTTAAACCTAGCCGACAATCGTAGCTAGATTCGCAACAGTCACCGCCGCCGCAGCGTCCTTGTCTACCAACTCAAGAAACGCCTTCGCCGCATGGCTCAGCGCCCGCTTCGCCGGATACACCAGACGGATCTTACGCTCGACGTCCAGCTCTTTCACTCGAACCTCGCAGAGCATCCCGTTTTCCAGCTCCGGCTCCACACACATCTTCGGCAAAAACGCCACGCCCTCGTTCCGCTGCACCAGCCTGCGGATCGTCTCAACCGTCGGCATCTCGACATCCATGTTCAGGGGCACGCGATGGCGCTGAAACTCGCGCAAAACAATCTCGCGATAAGGGCTCAACACGTTATGCGCGATAAACGTCTCCATGCCCAACTCCGAAATCGATACCTCAGGCCGCGACGCCAACCGGTGATTCGGAGACACCACAAACACAAGCCGGTCTGTGTAGATCACTGTCGACACAATCCGCTCATCCCCAGGGTCAAACGAGATCAACCCAAGCTCTAGATCCCCGTCCATCAACTGTGCCGGAATCTTGCTCGACAAGCTCCGTCTCACTTGAACCTTAACCTTCGGATACTGCCGTCTGTACTGTTCAATATGGTTTAGCAAGTACAACGACGTCGACTCATTTGCCCCAATCGTCAGTCGTCCCGACGAGTTATCCCGCAGCTCAGCTAAAGAATTGTACATGTCCGCTTCCAGATTCTCGAAGCGCCGTGCAAACTCAAGTACTACCTTCCCGGCGTCAGTGAGCAATAGCTCCTTAGCCGAGCGGTCTATCAGCTTCTCTTCCAGTTCAGCCTCTAATCGCTGCACTGCCAACGAGATAGCTGGCTGCGTCCGCAACATCTTCTCAGCCGCGCGGCTGAAGGATTTTTCATTTGCAACAGATAAGAAAACTTTAAGGGAGTGTAGAAGCACAGGGTCTCTTTCGTTTGGCTTATGGGATAAGTCTGCCTTATTTGATTATGACCGATTATCCCTGACGCAAGCAATATAAATTTGCTAAATCTAACTGGCCAGAACATAATAAAAGAGCAAATAGGAGGCGCCCATGTCTGAGGCCCAAAAACAGCCCAGAGTCTACATATTTGACACGACTTTGCGCGATGGAGAGCAGTCCCCCGGCTGCAGCATGACCGTACCGGAAAAGCTGCGCATGGCTGCAAAACTCGTCGACCTCGGTGTCGACATTATGGAAGCTGGTTTCCCCATCGCCTCTGAAGGCGACTGGGAAGCCGTTCGTCGCGTCAGCGAAGAATTCCCCGGCGTCCGCGTAGCTGCGCTCGCACGCGCCACCAAAGGCGACGTCGAACGAGCCGCAACTTCTCTCGAGAAGGCCAAGCGTCCGCGCATCCATACCTTCATCGCCACCAGCGACATCCATCTCGAATTCAAACTCAAGAAGTCCCGCCAGCAAGTCCTCGAAGACGCCGTCCGCGCCGTCGAGCTCGCCCGCAAGTACGTCGATGACGTCGAGTTCTCAGCCGAAGACGCAACCCGCACTGACATCGCTTATCTCGAAGAGATCAGCCTCGCCGTGGTCGCCGCCGGAGCAACCACCGTCAACCTGCCAGACACCGTCGGCTACTCTGTTCCCGAAGACTACTCAGAACGCATCGGTCGCATCGCTCGCCTCCTCGGCGATCGCGCCATCGTCAGCGTCCACTGCCACGACGACCTCGGCCTCGCCGTAGCCAACTCCCTCGCCGCCGTTAAAGCCGGCGCTCGCCAGATCGAGTGCACCATGAACGGCATCGGCGAACGTGCCGGCAACTGCTCCCTCGAAGAAGTAGTCATGGTCATGAAGACCCGTCGGGACTTCTACCCCTACGACACCAACATCGTCACCGAACAGCTTTATCCGGCCAGCCAGTTGCTCTCGAGCATCATCACCTTCGGGCCGCAACCAAACAAAGCCATTGTTGGCGCAAACGCCTTTGCTCACGAGGCCGGCATCCACCAGGACGGCTACCTCAAGAACAAGAGCACCTACGAGATCATCGACCCCCACAGCGTCGGCGTCCCCGCCGGCAAACTCATCCTTGGCAAACACAGCGGTCGCCACGCCCTCAAAGAGCGTGTCAAAGAACTCGGCTTTGAAGAGCTAACCAAAGAACAGCTCGACATGGTCTACGAGTTCTTCACCAACGCTGCCGACAACAAAAAAGGCTTTACCAACGAAGAGATCACCGAATTCATTGAAACGGCGCTAGAAAAATCCGCCGAGAAAGTCAGCTAGATGCAATTGAAAGTTCTCGCCCTCCCGGGCGATGGAATCGGAACTGAAGTCACCGCAGAAGGCCTGCGTGTCCTCCGCCACGTCGCGAAAAAGTTCAACCACGAATTAGTCCTTACCGAAGGCCTCCTCGGCGGCATCGCCATCCACAAGACTGGCAGCCCCTACCCGGCTGAAACCGAGCGCCTCGCCCTCGAAGCCGACGCGACAATCATGGGCGCTTTCGGTCTCCCCGAGTTCGACAACGCGCCTCCCGCCATGCGTCCCGAAAAAGGGCTGCTCGGTATCCGCAAGACCCTCGGCGTCTTTGCGAATCTCCGCCCGGTCAAGGCCTACGACGCCCTCATCGATGCCTCGCCTCTCAAGAACCATCTCCTTACCGGCGTCGACATGATCATCGTCCGTGAACTCACCGGCGGCCTCTATTACGGCACCCCCCGTGGCATCAGCGGAGAAGGCGACGAAGAGCGTGGCACCAACACCATGACCTACACCCGCGCCGAGATCGCCCGGGTCACCCGCATGGCATTCAACCTCGCTCGCAAGCGCAAGAAGAAGGTCACCTCTGTCGACAAGTCCAACGTCCTCGAGACCTCACAACTCTGGCGCAAAGTCGTAGTCGAAATCGCCCCCGAATTCCCCGACGTCCAGCTCGATCACCTCCTCGTTGACAACGCCGCCATGCAGCTTGTCCTCAAGCCAGCCCAGTTCGACGTCCTCCTCATGGAGAACATGTTCGGCGACATCCTCTCTGACGAAGGCTCTGTCATCACCGGCTCCATCGGCATGCTCCCCTCAGCCTCAGTCGGCGCACAGCGCCCCTCCGGCGCATGGGTCGGCCTCTATGAGCCCGTCCACGGCTCCGCACCAGACATCGCAGGCAAAGGCATTGCCAACCCCCTCGGTGCCATCGGCTCCATCGCCGCCATGTTCGAATACACCTTCGGCCTGATCGAAGAAGCAACCGCCGTCAATACCGCCATGGAAGCCACCCTCAATGCCGGCATCACTACCAAAGACCTCAAAGGCAATTCCTCCACTGAACAAGTCGGTAAGGCCATTTGCGAGGCAATCGGATAACTAACATGAGTCAGCCAAGAACCATCATTCAGAAACTTTGGGATTCCCACGTCGTAGCCAACCCGCCCGGCTCTCCCGCTCTGCTCTTCATTGACCTCCACCTCGTGCACGAAGTCACCAGCGCCCAGGCCTTCGACGGCCTCCGCCGCCGTGGCCTCAAGGTCCGCCGTCCAGACCTCACCTTCGCCACAACAGACCACTCCACCCCCACCACCCCGCGCAACCTGCCCATCCTCGACCCCATCGCCAAGAGCCAGGTCGAGAAGCTCGAACGCAACGCTACTGAATTTGGCATCCCCTGCTTCGGCTTCCAAAGCGACAAGCAAGGCATCTGTCACGTCATTGGCCCCGAGAACGGCCTCACCCAGCCTGGTATGACCGTTGTCTGCGGCGATAGCCACACTGCCACCCATGGTGCCTTCGGCGCACTTGCCTTTGGCATCGGCACCAGCGAAGTCGAGCACGTCCTCGCCAGCCAGTGCCTGCTGCAACGCCCCTCCAAATCCTTCCAGGTTCTGGTAGAGGGCAAGCTCGCCGCCGGCGTCGGCGCTAAGGACATCATCCTGGCCCTGATCGCCCGCATCGGCATTGGTGGCGGCACCGGTTGCGTCTTTGAATTCTGCGGCTCCACCATTCGCGATCTTTCGATGGAAGAGCGCATGACCGTTTGCAACATGTCAATCGAGGCCGGCGCTCGCGCGGGTCTGATTGCTCCTGACGAAACCACCTTCGAGTACCTCAAGGGCCGCACCTTCTCGCCCAAGGGCGAAGCCTGGGATGCCGCCGTAGCCTACTGGAAGACCCTTCCCACCGACGAAGGCGCAACCTACGACCGCACTATCTCGATCGATGGCGCAAGCCTCGCTCCCATGATCACCTTCGGCACCAACCCCGGCATGGGCATGGGCATCAACGATTCGATTCCCGATCCTGGCAACATTGCCGACGCCCTCGAGCGTGACAGCTTGAAGAAGGCTCTTGCCTACATGGCGCTCGACGCCGGCAAGCCCCTCCTCGGCCATCCCATCGATGTAGTCTTCATCGGCTCTTGCACCAACTCCCGCATGAGCGATCTCCGCAGCGCTGCCTCGATCCTCAAGGGTCGCAAGGTTGCTGACAACGTCCGTGTCATGGTTGTCCCTGGCTCGCAGCAGATCAAGCGTCAGGCCGAAGCAGAAGGCCTCCACGAGATCTTCCGTGCTTCAGGCGCAGAATGGCGCGAAGCCGGCTGCAGCATGTGCATCGCCATGAATGGCGATCAGTTGAGCCCCGGCCAGTACAGCGTCTCCACTTCGAACCGCAACTTCGAAGGTCGCCAGGGCAAGGGAGGCCGCACCTTCCTCGCCAGCCCCCTCACCGCCGCCGCCAGCGCCGTCACTGGCAAAGTCACCGATGTCCGCACCTTGTTGGGAGGCAACTAACCATGGAAAAATTCCTACCCTTTGAAAGCCGCATGGTTGTCATGCCCGTCGACAACATCGATACCGATCAGGTCATCCCCGCACGCTTCCTCAAGAAGACCGACATGGAAGGTTGGGGCGACCTGCTCTTCAACGACTGGCGCTATGAATCCGATGGCACACCCAAGCCAGACTTCATCCTCAATCAGGACTCATCCAAGGGCCTCAAGATCCTGCTCGCCGGCGACAACTTCGGCTGCGGCAGCTCGCGCGAACACGCACCCTGGGCTCTCACCCAGTACGGCTTCCGCGCTATCCTGAGCACCTCATTTGCTGACATCTTCAAGAGCAACGCGCTCAAGAACAGTCTGCTCCCCATCGTCGTGAGCCCCGAGATCCACAAGAAGCTTTTCTCGATGCCAGACTCAAGCGTTCACGTCGATCTCGCCTCACAGACGATCACTCTTGCCGACGGTACCAAGGCAGAATTCCACGTTGATGG
>JBIPMY010000057.1:0-19625 GCA_044376335.1 Bryobacter sp. | reverse complement strand
CCTGGCTCTTCTTTTCATCCTTGCGGATGGTTTCGCTGATGACGATACCGACTTCGTCGCGCTCTGGGAAGAAGATTTCGAGGTGCTCGATGCCTGCTTCCATGAACTTGGAGAAGTGGGTCTCGGTGACCTTGTGGTTTGCTTCGGCGAGGATTTCGCCGGTTTCCATATCGATCACGTCGGCAGCAAAGTGTGCGCCTTCGATATCGTTGGGGGCCACTTCGACTTCGCTGATCTTGTTTTCCTTGATCAGCTTGTAGACAGAAGAGGTGATTTTCTTGCCTTGAGCCACTACAACTTCGCCAGCCTTGTTGAGGATGGGGTAGGAGAGCTTCTGGGCCTTGAGCGAGTCGGCGACGCCAAGCATCAGCTTGCCCTTCTTGAGGCTCAGCTTGGAATAGGTGTCGGTGTAGAAGGCCTTGATGATCTGCTCGTCGGACTTGAAGCCGAGTGCGCGGAGGAAGACCGTGCCGTAGAACTTACGCTTGCGATCGATGCGAACGAAGAGGTAGTTCTTGTTGTCGTATTCGAATTCGACCCACGAACCGCGGTAAGGGATGATCTTGCCGAGGTGGTAGCCGGCGGCGGGGACGCGCTCGAAGAAGACACCGGGTGAGCGGTGCAACTGGCTGACGATGACGCGCTCGGTACCGTTGATGACAAAGGTGCCGTTGGGGGTCATCAGCGGGATTTCACCGAAGAAGACTTCCTGTTCTTTGATGTCGCGAACGGTCTTGGCCTTAGGATCGGGATTCTCGGGATCCTTGTCGTAGACAGTGAGACGAATGGTGACCTTGAGGGGCGCCGAGAAGGTCATGCCGCGCTCTTCGCAATCGGGGATGTCGTACTTGAGCTGGAGGCCTACCGGGTCGCCGCAACGGTTACAGAAGGTAACGATGTTCTTGTTGAAGGTGCCGCAAGCGTGGCAGAGAACGTCACCGGCGTGGAAGGGGTCGGTCTGGATCGTGGATCCGCACTGACGGCAGACGCTGCGCAAGTGATTGAGGCCCTTGAGGGCGGAGCACTTGCATTCCCAGTTGCCGATGGCGTAGTCGACGAAGTCGAGCTGGGAGAGGCCGCGGAAGTCAGTGATCGGGAAGACGCTCTTGAAGACGCTCTGGAGACCGATCTCATCGCGTTCGTCGGGCAACAAATCCATCTGCAGGAAGCGCATGTAGCTGAGCTTCTGCACTTCGATCAGGTTAGGGATCGGGATGGAAGACTTGATGCGGGAGAAGTCGACGCGAGTAATCGGCTGGTTGGGCCGATAGGCCGACGGAGTATTCTGTTGCATTCGTTCAAACCTCTCGACGGCCGTTGGCCGCCGTACTGTTCAGGACAGTGAATCAATTTGAGAATCGTAGAAACGATCAGGAAGAAAGATACAGCGGGGAACAAAGACCGGCCCCAGGGGCTAAAACCCTGGCTCTCCGGCTACTTTGTCAGATCAATAGCATCAGAAGAAAAATATGGAGCTGGACACGCAAAAACGAGACAGCAAAATACATGCCGTCCCAAGAAGCGGTACAAAATTTTAGAATTGGTTCAAAAAGTGCTTATTCCAGCCCTACACAAATGACGTTAACAGATTCTTACAGTTGCGTCAACTTCGCTAGGTTTGGGTTTGTTCTGTCGATTGATCTTCGGAGGGGTCGATTGGGTTTGTTTTGTTGATTGGATTTCTCGAGCCGTAGGCGACGTTGAGGCCGACGTAGCCGGGGTCTTCGCGTCGGAGTTGGCCGAGGCGGATTTTGGCCATCGGCATGGAGGTGGGGATTTGGGCCTCGACTTGGGAGTCTTCGAGTTCGGCGGTGACTTCGACGCAGGCGAGACGGTGAAGCTGGAGGTCCTGGAGTTGTTTGAGGGCTTTGGCGGCGCGACGCTCGAAGAGGGCGCCGAGTTTGATGGTGCGTTCCATCTGGGCGAAGCGAAGGTGGTTGTCGGGGTCTTCGAGCCAACGGTCCTGGGATTCGGCTTCGATGCGTTGAGCGCGGAGGGCCTGGAAGCTCGAGTAGGCGTATTGTTCGAAGGCGAGTTCTTCGGCGGTGCCTCGGGGGAGGGTTTCTGATTTGAGATTGGCTTTGATTTGTTCGTAGTGGTCTCGCTCTTCGGGGTTGGTAGCGAAGAGCTTTTCGCTGGTGGCGTGGAGGCCGTGGCGGTAGGCGTTGGAGGAGGATTTCTGTTTGCCGGCTTCGGTTCTGGGGCCGGTAGAGAGTTTTGCGTTTTCCTGGTTTGCGAAGGTTTGAGCGGCTGATGCCATTGTCGTATTGTCCTTATGGTTGCTGTTGGGTGGGAGATTGCTCCCGGTGGACAGGGTAACGGCTGGATGTATTGGTGTTTGGTTCGAGTTTGGGGGAAGTTGTTGATTTTGCTGGGGAAGTTTTTTTGAAAATTGCCGTGAACGTAAAAGTTCTTAAGAAGGAAATGCCAGACTTGCAGCAGGTTTGGAATCCCCACGCTTACGCGTGGGGTTGGCGGGGGGGTAATTGGCACTCTCTCCGATGTGGCCGAGATCCTGGCGGAGGTACGTTTGGCAGCAGTCGTTTTGAAGGAACGCTTTCGGTGTAAGCGTGTAATCACTTAGCGCTACAATGTAAGCATATGGTTCGAACGCAAATCCAATTGACTGAAGAGCAAGCGGCGGTTTTGCACAAGATGTCGGCGGAACGGCAGGTATCGATTGCAGAGTTGATCCGGAATAGTATCGACAACTTTGTTCAGAAGGAAGCAGGGACAAGCCGAGCGGCTAAGGTGGCGCGGGCGAAGTCGGTTGTTGGGCAATTTGCTTCCGGGCATGCAGACGTCAGCAGTGATCACGACCGCTACCTTGCGGAAGCGTTTCAATCGTGAGGACCTTTGTCGATACTTCGGCGATCTATGCGTTGCTGGACCGGTCTGATCAGAACCATGCCGAGGCAACACGAATCTGGTTTCAGTTGCTGGACGAAAATCGAGCGATGTTTACGAGTAATTATGTGGTGGTGGAATGCTGTGCGCTGGCCCAGAATCGGCTTGGGATGGATGCGGTTCGGGCGATTCACGACAAGATTCTGCCCGTGATTGAGCAGCAATGGATCGATGAGGGGTTGCACGCGCTGGCAATGGCAAGTTTGCTGAGTGCCTCGAGGCGCAAACTGAGTCTGGTGGATTGTTCGAGCTTTGCTGTTATGCGCAAGGCGGGGGCGGGAACGGCGTTTGCGTTTGATGCGCATTTTGTGGAAGAGGGGTTTGAGAGGGCTGGACGGTGAGGAAGGCTCAGCCTTTCTTCGTCAGGGCCTCAAGGAGACGATCTACGTCGCTCATAGTGTTGTAGACAGACGGGGCGATGCGGACACGGTCTTCGTAGAGTTCGATGTTTATATTCGCCGCATTGAGTTTGGGGCGAAGGTTCATTGCGTTTGGTCTTTTGAAGGAGACGATGGGGGAGGGGCTGTCTTGCGGGGTCATCGGGGTGAAGCCTAGCGAGGGGAGCTCTGCCTGAATTTTCTTGAGTAGGGGCTGGCGGTGAGCTTCTATTTTGTCGATACCCGTCCGACTTAGCCAGGGGAGTGAGTAAGTGAGGGCGGCGATGGTTGTATTTGAGATGGTGCCTACTTCTACTAATGCTGCGGCGCCGGTGGCACCTTGTTGGCGGTAACCGATCTGGCTTCGCTTGAAGACCGTGCCCTGCAAGGCTTCTTTGATGTAGAGGAAGCCTACGCCCATGTCTCCCATGAGCCACTTGTAGCTGGCGCAGGCGGCGAAGTCTACATCTGCATCTTTGAGATTGATGGGTACGGCACCGGCGGCCTGGATGATGTCGGCGTAGACGAGGGCTCCCATGGCGTGGGCTCGCTCGCAGACGGCTTTGAGGTTGTGCTGGAAACCGTTGCGCATGGAGACGGCCGAGATGGCGACGAGGCGGGTGTTGCGGTTGATGCGTTTTTCGAGTTCTTCGAGCGGGATGCGGCCGTCGCGTTCTTGTGCCATGCGAAGTTCAATGCCTGAGTTTGCGTATAGTTCTCGGGAGGGCTCGAAGTGGAGGGCATCGGTGACGATGTTGCTGCCGGTGGGGAAGTTGAGGCCGTGGAGGACGATGTTTTCACCGGCCATGGTGCTGGGGACGTAGGCGATCTCGGTGGGCTTGACTCCCATGAGAGAGGCGAAGGAATCCCGCACCTGCTTTTGCATTTGCATGCCGAGGGAGGCATCGACGCCGAAGCCGTGGCTTTTGAAGTCGAGGTATTTGTTGACGGCGGCTCGTGCGCCTGTGCTTAAGGGGTGCCAGTGGGCATTGTTGAGGCAGACCTCGTCGCGCACGATGGGGAATTCGTTGCGCAGGTCTGCCTCAGCTTGAGTAGTGAAGGCTCCGGCAGCCAAGCCTGTGGCGATCCAGTTGCGGCGCGATGTCATGAGACCTATGATGCGCCTTTGTGGAGCGGCTTGGCAATGGGGGCTTAGGTGCGTTTGCGGGTGGCGACCAGAGTGAAGAGGCCGGCTGCGAAGAGGAGGCAGGTTGATGGTTCCGGGACGGCGGATTCGCTTGCCGGAGTGTAGGTGATGAAGAGTTCGCGGGTGAAGCTTGGGACGTTTGAGGAGTTGAACATGCGCTCGGAGATTCCAGGAGTTTTGGTTAGAGTGGTGAGCGCGCCTCCGATGGCGAAGGTGCCTGTTTGGTTGTTGAGGTAGGTTAGGCCATCCGAATTTAGATCGAGGGTGAGGACAGTGTTGTTGGTGGCTCCGTTGACGGAACGGGATGCCAGGGATGTTCCTGTGCCGAGGTCAGCGAAGGCGGCCGCGCCACCGGTACCTGCGAGTAGAGTCGCAGTGGGGGTTAAGACGTCGAAGAGTTGCCAGGTTTCTGCAGGATCGGGACTGGCGAAACTGGTTGCACTGCTTTGGAGGCGGAGGGTTGCAGCCGTGATGGTGCCGTTGATGCTGCTGCGATCAAAAACGAGATATTGGCGAATTTCAACGTTTTCTCCGCTGTACCAGCCGATTGCGTGGTTGCCGACGGTGCGTGCGCCTGTTGGACGGGCGAAGCCGAAATTTGTTGAGGACAGGGTGATGGTTGCGGCTGAGGCCACTTGCAAGGAAAGGAGGATTGCGAGGGGAAGATGTTTTTTCATGTTTTTTTGACGCTTGAGGCGTCTGAAGAGGGAATGCGTCTTCGGAAAGGTAAATCGATCATCCATTTTTAAAATCTTGATGACTGGTTGAGATAATCGGAGCGATGCATCGGCGTGAATGGTTGGCGATTTGCGGGGCGGCTTCTTTGATGGGCGCGAGGAAGGTGGATGTGATCGCTCATCGCGGGGAACATATTGAGTGTCCGGAGAATACGCTGCCGGGGATTGAGAAGGCGATTGCGCTGGGGGCGGATTGGGTGGAGATCGATGTGCGGACTACGCGGGACGGCGCTTTTGTTTTGATGCATGACGCAGGGGTGGAAAGGACTACGGGCGGGAAGGGGCTAGTGGCAGATTTGACTTTGGAGGAGATTCGGGGGCTGGATGCGGGGAAGATGAAGCCTGGGTTTGGCGGGACGAAAGTGCCTACTCTTGATGAGGCACTGGGGGCGATGCGGGTGAAGTGTGGGGTTTACTTTGATGCGAAGCGGATTTCGGCTGAAGCTATTGTCGCCGGGGTGAAGAAGCACGGGATGGTGGAGCGGTGTGTGGTTTATGGGGGTTTGCAGTTGATGCGGGATTTGACGGGATTGGGGTATGGATTTCTTGCGATGCCGGAGGCGGTATCGGTTGAGGTGTCGAAGCGGATTGTTTCGGAGTTGCAGGTACGGACGATTGCTTTTGATGCGCGGGATTTCCGGCCGGAGATTGTGGCGGTGGCGCGGGAGGCCAAGAAGGGTATCTTTGTCGACCGGTTGGGGCCGGCCGATACGGAAGAGAAGTGGCGGGAGGCCGTGCAGATGGGGGCTACGGGGATCCAGACGGATCACCCGGGCGAGCTAGTCCAGTTGTTCAGGCACTAGCTCGATGTTGGTTTCGCCGGCGGCTTTCTTTTCGGCGTACTTTTTGACCCAGGCTTCGAAGGAGCGGCCGTCGGCCATGTCGCGGCCGGTGAAGCTGAGTTCTTCGATTTCCGATTGCTCCACGGTGAGCTTGCTGCCTTCGTTTTTGAGCATGATTCGGAGGCGGGCTTTGCCGGAGTTGGGAGAGCCTTGACGATCGTAGACGTAGCCTTCGATGGTGTTGCCGGACTTTAGTTTGATGGTGACGTCGCCGCGGTAGTCGAAGGCTTGCTCGACGCCTTCGTTGAGCGCTGTGCCGGTTGTGGATTGGCCCTGGAGAGTGGTGGATTTGGCTAGCGAGGTGAGGTCGATTTGGACTAGCGGGGAGACGGGCTTTTCCTGGTCGATCAAACGCAGGGCTTCTTCATCTTTGTAGGCCGGGAGGAGCATCGACTTGATGGTTGCGATGATGCCGGGGATCGAGAAGGTGTAGTGGACGGCGGTGGCTTCGTAGCCGGAATGGAGCATGCAGTTGGTGCACTTGGCGTTGCCGGATTCGTAGCCGTATTTGGACCAGTCAGTTGAGTCGAGGAGTTCCTGATAGGTGTCGGCGTAGCCGTCCTGCTGGAGGTAGCAGGGACGTTGCCAGCCGAAGATCGAGTAGGCTGGCATGCCCCAGGGAGTGCATTCGAGGTTGCGCTTGCCCATGAGGAATTCGAGGAAGAGCATCGACATGTTGAAGCGCCACTTGGGGTCGCGGTTGGAGAGGAGCTTGCGGAAGAGGGTCTGGTTGCGCTCGCGGCTGGTGAAGTGTTGTTGATCGGGGGCTTTGTCGTAGGAGTAGCCGGGGGAGATCATCATGCCTTCGACTCCGGCGTCCATCATCTCGCTGAAGAATTTACGGATGGATTTGGAATCAACGCCGTCGAAGACTGTGGTGTTGGTGGTGACGCGGAAGCCTTTGGCTACTGCGGCGCGGATGGCTTCGAGGGCGATGTCGTAGCCGCCTTCTTTGCAGACTGAGAAATCGTGGTGATCGCGATCGCCATCCATATGGACCGAGAAAGACAGGTATTTGCTGGGGGTGAAGAGGTGGAGCTTCTCTTTGAGCAGGAGGGCGTTGGTGCAAAGGTAGATGTACTTCTTGCGGGCGATGAGGCCGTTAACGATCTCGTCGATCTTGGGGTGCATCAGGGGCTCGCCGCCCGGGATCGAGACGGCGGGTACGCCGGTTTCTTCGACAGCCTGGAAGCATTGCTCGGGGGTGAGGTCTTGCTTCAGGATGTGGCCGGGGTATTGAATTTTGCCGCAGCCGGCGCAGGCGAGGTTGCAGCGGTAGAGGGGTTCCAACATGAGGACGAGGGGGTATTGCTTGCGGCCTTTGAGCTTTTGCTTAAGCACGTAGGTGGCAACTGTCCACATTTGTGAAACCGGAATGGGCATAATCTTAGGGTACACGAAAGCGAAGTCGCATTCGCGTTTGAAGGAGGCTTGAGAGTGGACAGCAAGACAAGACGGGCGCCAGTGCAGGCTCGCAGTAGCGAGACGGTGAATACGATTTTGGATGCAGCTTCGTCGCTGTTGGGGCGGGTGCCGTTTGAGCAGATTACGACGAGCCGGATTGCGGAGACGGCCGGATTGTCTGTTGGTGGGCTTTATCGCTTTTACAAGGACAAGCAGGAGATCTACGACGCGATTGCGGTGCGGGAGCTGAATACGTTTCGGGAGCAGATTGCGGCTAGTGTGAAGACGCGGCATTTGTTGTTTAGCCCTCGGAAATCGCTGGACCGGATTTTGGATGCTTATGTGGCATTTCTCGATGAGCGGCCACACTTTCGGGAGTTGGCGCTGGGGCGGCATATTAGTGACCGGACGCGGGAGGATCAATCGGATCCGAATACGGGTCCGGGTGGGATTCTGGAGGATCTGCTGGTGCAGAAGTTTGGGGTGAAGCCGGGGAAGGCATTGCAGTTGCGGATTCGGATTGCGGCTGAGGTGGGGGACCGGTTGATTGATTATGCGTACCGGCAGCCTAGCGTGAAGGAGCGCAAGGTGGTGCTGGATGAATTGAAGGAGATGCTGGCGAAGTATCTGCTGCGGCTTTAGTCGAAGCTGGGGATTTTGAGCAGTTCCCCGCCCCGGAGGGCGGACTGGTGAGCGACGATGCCGGGGGCAGTCATGGCTAGCGACTCGCGGATGTTGATGACGGGCTCGCGGCGGTGGCTTAGGGCATCGATGAATTCGTGAGTGATGAAGGTGTGAGAGCCGTCGTGGCCGCTGTTCTTGCGCAGGGGTTCGGGCAGGAGGTCGGTTTGCCACCATTGCTTTTGAGGGAAGGCTTCGATGCGGTGGGCACGGTGGTCGAAGCCGGCGTCGTCTTTGCCGAGAGTGTTGCGGTTATAGACGGCGGTGGCGGGGTTCCAGCCTTGGGTGGCGAGGCTCATTTTGGTGCCGAACCACTGGGCGCGTTCTACTTCTTTGTGAGCGCCTTTCCACCAGACGGCTAGACGGTGGGAGTGGCCTTTGTTGGTTTTGAGCAATGCAGTCTCGTTCCAGAAGGGGTTGCGGTAGGCGTTGTCTTTGAGCATGGGGCTATCGTCGCCCCAGCCGTGGCAGGAGACGTTGGTGAAGCGCTCGCCAGTGATCGATGTCAGAAAGGCCGTGCAGTGGGTGGGGTAGTGCATGGGAGCGACGCCGTAGCGCCAGGTGCGCTTGCCGTCTTCCATGTAGAGGGTCTCGAGGCCGTCGTGATGGTATTCGCTTTCGCTGTAGTAGATCTCGCCGAATTTGCCTTGCTTGTAGAGCTCCCGGGCAGAGATGGTGGTTTGGCGGTACCAGGAGGTCTCGGCCATCATGTAGAAGAGGCCGGAGCGCTGGACGGCGTCTTTGAGGGCGTGGCATTGATCGAGAGTGGCCCAGGCGGCTGGGACGGCGCTGAGGACGTGCTTGCCGTTTTTGAGAGCGAGGGTGGCTTGTTCGACGTGGAGGGGCGCGTCGGTGAAGAGGCAGACAGCTTCGATGTTGGGGTCGCGGACGAGTTCGGCTAGCGAAGGGTAGGTTTTGGCGCAGCGGTAGGTTTTGGCGAGGGCTTCGCGGCGTTCTGGGCGGAGGTCAGAGACGGCTTCGACGATGCAGTCCGGATGGTCTTGAAATTGGAAGCTGAGGCCGAAGCGGCCGCCGACGATACCGATGCGGACCTTGCGCGGCGAGGTGTCGGCGGCGGAGAGGAGTGAGGCGGCATTGAAGTGGCGGCGGGTCATGGCTATGCGGGTGTGCCCATTTTACATTCGGCGTGGACGGCTTTTACGGCGCGTTCGAGGCCGTCGCGGCGGACTACGATTGAGATCGTGAGTTCGCTGGAGCCTTGAGCGATGGCGATGATGTTTACGTGCTCGGCTGAGATGGCGGTGAAGACGCGGCCGGCGAGGCCTGGGTGGCCGGCCATGCCTTCGCCTACTACGGCCAGGAGGCCGACGTTGTCGTCTACTTCGATCGGGTGGACGTATTCGTGGGCTAGCTCAAGGCTTAGCTCGGCTTTGAGGGATTCGAGGGCGGCATCGACTTCGTCTTTGCGGATGAGGAAGCAGAAGGTCTGCCGGTAGCTGGAAGAGGTGAAGGCGAGGACTTCAGTGTTGGCGCGGCCGAGGGCTTCGAGAACGCGGCCCATGAGCATGGTGCCCTGGATGGCGGGGCTGGCTGGCTCGATTGAGATGAGCGCTACGTTGCTCATCGAGGTGACAGCGCGGGGGCCGGAGCTATCGGCGTGGGGGACGATTTTGGTGCCGAGAGCGGCGAGGTTGAAACTGTTTTTGGACCAGACGGGGATGCGCTTTTCTACGAGCGGGGCGATGGTGCGGGGGTGGAGGACTTTGGCTCCATTGTAGGCGAGTTCTGCGGCTTCGCGGTAGGTGACGACGTCGAGGACGGCGGCGTCGGGGACCAGGCGCGGGTCTGCACTCATGATGCCGTCGACGTCAGTCCAGATCCAGAGTTCTTCGGCGTCGAGGGCACTGGCGAGGATGGATGCGCTGAAGTCTGAGCCGCCGCGGCCGAGGGTGGTGGGTTTGCCGTCTACGGTTGCGCCATTGAAGCCGGTGATGACGGGGAGGATGCCGCTAGAGAGCTTGGGGGCGAGGAGTCTGGCGGCGCGCTCGCGGGTGAGATCCATGAGGGGTGAGGCGTTGCCGAAGATGCCGTCGGTGACGATGACGTCGCGGGCATTGACGGCGATGGAGGGGATGCCGCTGGAATCGAGGCAGGCGGCCATGAGGGTGGCGCTGAGGCGCTCACCGATGGCGAGAGCTTCGTCGACACTGCGGGGAGGCCGTTCGGCGAGCATGAGGATGCCGCTGGAGATGCGATCGAATTCTTCGATGAGGGCGTGGATGGAAGCGAGGACGCTTTCACGCCGGTCTTCGGGGAGGATTTCGCGGCAGGTTTCGGCGTGGCGTTTTTCGATGATGCGGATGTTTTCTTTAACGCCATCGTGATCGCCTTCTTCGGCGGCCCGGAGGGTGGAGAGGAGCAGATCTGTGACCTTGCTCATGGCGGAGACGACGATGGCGACGGGGCCGCGCTTTTGTGCGTCGGCACAGATTTGAGCGGCGATGCGCATGCGGTCGGCGGAGCCCATCGAGGTGCCGCCAAATTTCATTACAAGGATGTCTTTCAAGGTACGAGTGCCTTTCCGTTGCTTGTTTTGGATCTGATGATGCGGAGGATTTCTTCTTCGACCTCGGCGGGGCTGAGGTTGGAGGAATCGAGGTAGGTGGCGTCGCCGGCCTGCATCAGGGGCGAGGCGGCGCGGTTGCGATCTCGAGAGTCTCGCTCTTCGATTTGTTGGCGGAGGAGATCGAGGTCAAAGGGAATCTGTTTGGCGGTGAGTTCTTCGGCACGGCGCTGAGCGCGGACGTCGGTGTTGGCGTCGAGAAAGATTTTGACTTCGGCATTGGGGAAGACGACGGTGCCGATGTCGCGGCCTTCCATGACGATGCTTGCGCGCTCGGCTATTTCCCGCTGGAGGGTGACCATGGCGCGGCGGACTCCGGCGATGGCGGCGACTTCGCTGGCGGCAGTGGCGATTTCTGGGGTGCGGATTTCGCCGCTGACGTCTTCGCCGTTGAGCAGGAGGCGGTTTTCGCCGGGGACGAATTCGATTTTTGCGTGATGTGCGAGAGCTTCGAGGCGGTGTGCGTCGCCGGATGGAATGGATTGGCGGATGGCCCAGAGGGCGATCGCGCGGTACATGGCACCGGTATCGATGTAGACGGCGCCAATGCGCTCTGCGACGCGGCGGGCGAGGGTGCTCTTCCCTGCTCCGGCTGGGCCGTCAATGGCAACGATAAGGCGTTTCGACATGATTCCTCATCATTATCTCGCCAATCGAGGGCTATGCCTTATCGAATTCGATATTCTTCGAGCGGGGTGCCTGAGATGAGGTGGGTCTGGATGATTTGTTCGAGGACTTCGGGAGTGGCTGAGTGGTACCAGATGCCGTCGGGATAGACGACGGCGATGGGGCCTTTTTCGCAGACGCGGAGGCAGTTGGCTTTGGTGCGGAAGGTGACGTGGTCGCCCTGGGTGAGGCCTAGCTCAACGAGGCGGCGCTTGAGGAAATTCCAGGATTCGAGGCCCTGATCTTTGCTGCAGCACTTGGGTTCGGTCTGATCGGCGCAGAGGAAAATGTGGCGCTG
This sequence comes from Bryobacter sp., assembly GCA_044376335.1. GTDB lineage: Bacteria > Acidobacteriota > Terriglobia > Bryobacterales > Bryobacteraceae > Bryobacter. The sequence goes on along the minus strand of JBIPMY010000057.1, from coordinate 7,982 downwards.
GATGCGGGCGAGGCCGAGGGCGTTGGCTATCTGAGTGAGTCTTTCCATCGAAAAGGCATTCTACATGGTTACAATCAAGACATGAAACGTACACTTGCAGGTTTTGCGCTTGGCGCAGTTTTGATGTTTGGTGCCAATAAGGCTGTGGATGAAGCCAAAGGCCTGATGAAGAACAAGAAGTTTGAAGAAGCTGTTGCGGTGCTTGAGCCTGCGGCGAAGGCTGCTCCCAAGGATGCGGCCGTCAAGTCAGCCATGGTGGAAGCGCTGATGGGTAATGGCGACGCGTACATGTACAACGAGAAACTGCCGCCGTTCAAGAAGTATCCGGCTGCGCTGAAGAGCTATCGCCGTGTTCTGGAATTCGACAAGACCAATCAGAAGGCCAAGGACAATGTGTCGATGATCGAGGGCATTTACAAGAGCATGGGCCGCCCGGTTCCTCAATAGAATTCGATCCAGCCTTCCATCTTTTCTTCCTTCGGGCCGATGGTTTTCGAAGGGTCTGGATTGGAAGGGTTGTTGGCTGAGTTGTCGTAGGTGGCAGTGAGAGTGATGCGTGTGCCTTTGGGTAATCTCACGGGTTTAGCGTTGATATATTTCGTTTGCCACTGGACATCGTAGTCGCGGATATCCAGCAGGATTTCGCTGTGGCCGTCGGGATAGGTAGCTTCGAAGCGCATCGTGCGGCCACGGTAATTCATAAGAGCAAAATAGCTGAGCACATCGGCATCTTCCGCTAAAGCAGTTTGGGCGGTGACGATGTGCTTTTCTGCGTTTGCGGGGATCTCGAAGGTGTTGTTCGAGAGATGGAGCTGACGGATTTGTCTTTGGGGTGGTTGTTTGGCGAAGCGGAAGCCGATGCTGGTTTTGTCTTTTTCGTCTTTGCCCGGAGCGTAGTGAATGGTGAAGTGGAGCTTTGCGCCGGCAGGGATGAGCCTGGCGGTGCCTGGGGGCCACTTTTCGAATTGAGTGGTTGCAAGGATTGAGCCATCGATTGCGACCTGGACGTGGTGGACTACCTTGGGGTTGCCGGGGCGGATTTCAATGGCTTCGACCCACTTGGATTCTTTGAGATTGGTTTCGACGATGAAGGTTTGCTGGTCTTCGGGGCCGTTGGAGCCTAGCGTGAATTCGTCGATTGAGTAGATGGCATCGGGTTTGCCGATCTGCCACGCCGTTTGAATTGGCGGTAGTGGTGGCAGAACTTTGGGATTGCCCTCTGGTGCTCCGTTACGGGCCCAGGTGGCGATGGTTTCTATCTCTGCAGGGCTGAGGCGAGCATCGTTTCGGAAAGTGCCGTAGTGGGGATCGGCGTGCCAGGGGGGCATCTTGCGGGTGATTACGGCGGCCTGGATGGCCTTGGCCCAGGGGCGGACTTCTTTGTAAGTTGTCAGAGACATCGGGGCCACCTGGCCGGGACGATGGCAGCCTGCGCAATGCTTAAAAAGGATAGGGGAGACGTCTTGCGAGAAGGTTGGGGTTGCCGCTGGGAGCAGGTGGGGGAAACAGAAAAGCGCGGCCACCAGCTTCATGTTTCGATTGTATCTCTGCGAGTCCGCGTTGGATGGCAGGGTCGCGGCGGGCTTCGATTTCGTCGCCGAATTCGACGCCGAGGGAGAGGTTGACGATCTCCTGTTCGAGGCGGTTCTGGACCCAATCGCGATCGATGGACCATTCGCCAAGGGTAGGCTGGACGTTGCGCTCGGAGAGCCAGCGCTGGTAGAGATCGAGGGTGGCGCGGGGCATTACGAAGCCGGCTTGGGGCTTGGGGTTAGCGCGGAGCCATTCTGTGGCGTAGGAGGTGATGAGGCCGTTGGTGTCGAGGAAGATTCTGAGGCGAGTGGGGCGCTCTGGGCCTTCTTCGATGTCGGGCTGGACGCCGGCTTTGGCTTCGTTCAGAGTGGGATCGATTTGCGAGCCTTCGTAGCGGCGCTGGATGGAGCGGCCTTTTGGGGTGTAGTAATAGGCGGTGGTGAGGGCGAGGCCGTTGCCTCCCGAGATGGGGAAGACACTTTGTACGAGGCCTTTGCCATAGCTGGGGAGGCCGATGATGCGGGCGCGGTTGTTGTCTTGCAGGGCGGCGGCGACGACTTCAGAGCCACTAGCGCTTTTTTCGTTGATCAGGACGGTGAGGGGGAACTGGTAGGGCTGGTTGTCGGCGGGGACGTCGATGTTTTCTTCTTTCTTCGAGCGACCGCGGACGCTGGTGATTTTGGCACCTGATGGGAGGAAGAGGGAGGCGGTTTCGAGGGCGCTGGCGAAGACGCCGCCGGGGTTGTTGCGGAGGTCGAGGACGAGGCCTTTGAGGGCGTGGCCGCCTAGCTTTTCGATGGCGTTTTTGAGGTCGCGGCCGGTTTTTTCTTCAAAGCTGCTGACGCGGATATAGCCGAAGCCGGGTTTGAGGGCGAAGCTGCGCTCGACGGTGGGGGCGTTGAGGGTGGTGGGACTGAGGACGAATTCGAGGGGGCGTGGGAAGTTCTGACGGCGGACGCTGAGGAGGGCGTCTTTTTGCCGGGTGTAGGTGAGGTATTCGACCATCTGCTCCATGTCGAAGCGGCTGAGGGCGACGTTGTTGATGGCGATGATTTCGTCGCCGGGGTTGAGGCCGGCACGCTCGCTGGGGCTGGCTGGCATGGTTTGCAGGACGATGACGCGGCCGGGGAGGATGCTGACGATGCTGCCAAAGCCTTTGCGGGTGGACGTCTCCATCTCGCGGAGTTGCTCGAACTGGTCTTTGTTGAAGAAGACGGAGTGGGGGTCGAGCTTGCGGAGCATTGAGGGGAGGACGCCGCTTTCGAAGGCGGGGCCGGCCTGGATTGGCGTTGCTGCGTTTTCTTCGATCAGCGAGAAGACTTGAGTGAAGAGGCGGACGTGGTCTACGAGGCCAGAGGGGTCTGTCTGCGCGGCGAGGGTTAGCGGTAGGAGTAAAGCTAGGAGGCGCATGATCAGCGACGGAACTGAGTTGCCTTGTGACGGGCATGACGGGCGATGGCGAGATCGATCAGACGATCGAGCAGGTCGGCGTAGGCTATCCCGGAGTGTTCCCACATTTTTGGATACATGCTGATGGAGGTGAAGCCTGGCAAGGTATTTACTTCATTGACGTAGAACTGGCCGGTTGCGGTTTCAAGCAAGAAGTCGACGCGGGACATGCCTTCGCAATCGAGGGCGCGGACGGCATCTACGGCCAGCTTGCGGATGGCGGCGGTTTGAGCTTCGTCGAGATTGGCCGGGAGCTCGATGCGGGTGGTGTCGAGAATGTACTTGGCTTCGTAGTCGTAGAATTCGCGCTCGGGGAGGATCTCGCAAGGATAGGAGGCTGACATGTCTTCGTTGCCGAGGACGCTGCACTCGAATTCACGGCCGACGATGGCTCGTTCGATGACTACTTTGCTGTCGTATTTTGCGGCTTCGTCGAGGGCGGCGATGAGCGATTCGCGGGTCTTGGCTTTGTTGATGCCAACGGAGGAGCCGAGGTTGGCTGGTTTGACGAAGACGGGGAGACCGAGTTTGTCGATGATGGCATCAGGATTGAGGCCGCCACGACGCTGGATGAGGAAGCCGACTGTGGGTACGCCGGCATCGCGGAGGACACGCTTGGCTACTTCTTTATCCATGGCGACGGCGCTGCCCATGACTCCGGGGCCGACGTAGGGGAGGTCTGCGAGTTCGAAGAGGCCTTGCATGGTGCCGTCTTCGCCGAAGGTGCCGTGGGTGATGGGGAAGACGACGTCGATTTCGGGGTTGGCGCCGGGTTCAGGCTGGATGGCTTTGGGGCTCCATTTGCCTTCTGGCGAGACGAAGTAGCGATGGACCTGGTAGCGGTCTGGATTGAGTTTGGCGATGATGGATTCGGCCGAGCGAAGGCTGACTTCGTGCTCGCCGGAGCGGCCGCCGTAGACAACGGCAACATTCAACTTGGACATTACTGTAGGATCCTTTTGCCCATGGCTGAGGCAATCAATTCGACAGCGAGGAGGGCGGTTCTGTTGGCGGTGTCGAGGATGGGGTTGACCTCAACGACTTCGATGGAGCGGAGGAGGTTTGAGTCGCTCAGGACTTCCATGGCGAGATGGGCTTCACGATAGGTGAGGCCACCACGGACGGGCGTACCGACGCCGGGGGCATCGTCGGGATCGATGCTATCCATGTCGAAGGAGAGGTGGATGCCGTCGGTGCCAATGCTTGCGGCTTCGATGGCGCGGGCCATGACTGTGCGCATGCCGAGCTCGTCGATGTCGCGCATGGTGAAAGCGTTGACGCCGCTGGTAGTGACGTTGGTGCTTTCTTCGTCGTCGACATCGCGGATGCCGATGAGGACTGCGTTTTGGGCTTTTACTTTTGGGGAGAAGCCGCCGATGTGAGTGAGTTCGCGTGGGCCCATGCCTAGGGTGGCAGCGAGCGGCATACCGTGGACGTTGCCGGAGGGGCTGGTGGCAGGGGTGTTCATGTCGGCATGAGCGTCGATCCAGATCACGCCGATTTTCTTTTTGCTCTTGCGGTAGTGCTTTGTCATGCCGGCGATGGTGCCGGCAGCGATGGAGTGATCGCCACCGAGAACGATGGGGAACTTGCCGTCGCCCGCGGCCTTCTCGACCATGCGGGCCAGGCGGACACAACTAGTTGCGATCTCTGTCAGGAAGCGGGCAGAAGAGGGCTTGGGGTGGATGGCTTCCGGCTGGACCACATCGATGTTGCCGAGGTCTTCTACGTCGTAGCCGAGAGCGCCGAGGCGGGAGTGGAGACCTGCGGCGCGAACGGCAGAGGGGCCCATGTCGACTCCGCGACGGCCGGCGCCGAGATCCATCGGTGCGCCGATGACGGCTAGTTTCTGAACACGCATCAGGGGCGGGTCCTGTAGAGCATACGCGGGTAGGCGATGGCTTCACGCAGGTGGTCGAGGCCGCACATCCAACTGACGGTGCGCTCGATGCCCATGCCGAAGCCGGCGTGCGGGACGCTGCCGAACTTGCGGAGGTCGAGGTACCAATCGAAGGCTTCCTGTGGGAGCTTGTGCTCTTCGAGGCGCTTGAGGAGGAGGTTGAGATCGTGGATGCGCTGGCCGCCGCCGATGATTTCGCCGTAGCCTTCGGGGGCGATCACGTCGACGCCGAGAGCTAGCTCTGGACGGACGTCATCGGGCTGGAAGTAGAAGGCTTTGATTTCGCTTGGGTACTTGTCGACGAGGACGGGGCGATCGAGTTCTTCGGTGAGGAGGGTTTCGTCGGTGTTGCCGAAGTCTGCGCCCCACTGGATTTCGCTGCCTTTGGCCTGGAGGACTTTGACGGCATCGTCGTAGCTCATGCGCGGGAAGGGGCCCTTGATGCTTTCGAGCTTGGAGACGTCGCGCTCGAGGATCTTGAGTTCTTCCTGGCGGCGTGAGAGGACACGCTCGACGATCGAACAGACGAGGCCTTCGGCTAGGACCTTTACGTCTTCGAGGGTGGCGTAGGCCATCTCTGGCTCTACCATCCAGAACTCGGTGAGGTGGCGGCGGGTCTTGGATTTTTCGGCGCGGAAGGTGGGGCCGAAGCAATAGACTTTGCCAAAGGCCATGGCGTTGGCTTCGTTGTAGAGCTGGCCGCTTTGGGTGAGGTAGACTTTTTCGTCTTCGAAGTAATCGACTTCAAAGAGGGTTGAGGTGCCTTCGCAGGCGGCGGGCGTAAAGATGGGCGTGTCTACGAGGAGGAAGCCGTTGTTGTCGAAGAAGTCTCGCACGGCGCTGATGACTTCGTGACGGATGCGGGCGATAGCGAACTGGCGCTTGGAGCGGAGCCAGAGGTGGCGACGATCCATGAGGAAGTCGATGCCGTGGTCTTTGGGGGTGATCGGGTAGGGATCGGCTTCGGTGACGAGTTGGTGGACCGTGACGTCCTGAACGTCGAGTTCGAAGCCGCCGGGGGCGCGGCTTTCAGCGCGGACTTTGCCGACGATAGTTAGGGAGGATTCCTGAGTGAGGCCACGGATGGCCTCGAAGAGGTCTTCTGGCAGTTCTGCCTTTACGGCGACACACTGCAAAAAGCCGGTGCCATCGCGGAGGATGGGGAAGGCAATCTTGCCGCTGCGGCGGAGGTTGTACAACCAACCGGAGAGGCGCACAATCTGGCCATCGTATTGGCCAATGGTTGCGATGGATACACGGGGAAATTCACTCATCGGGATTCTCTATCTTCTTGGTTCCAGGGTTCGAGGTCTTCGAGGCGGCGGAAGACTTCTGCTGCGGCCTCAATGGCCTTGGGAATGTCGGGTACTTCGCGGAGCTCGAGGAGCAGTGGGTACTGGCCTTCGCGCTGGCGGAGGAGGTTCATGATTTTGCGCCAGTTGACGGTGCCGTCAGAGGCCATGAAGGGGAAGCGGTGGTTGTCGTTTTTGCCGTCATTGTCATGGACGTGGGTGGACTTGACCCGATCCTTCATGATGGACCATTCGTTCTCGATGCCCGACATGATGTGGGCGTGGCCGGTGTCGAAACAGAAGCCGTTTTTGAGGTGGGTCATCTCGATGAAGCCCATGAGGCGCTCGCCGCTGGAGAAGGCGTTGGGGATGTTTTCGAGGAGGATTTCTACGCCACGGTTTCGGGCGAAGAGGTTGAGTTCTTCGAGGGCGGTGAAGGCGGCGTCCCACTTGGCGAGGTCGAAGGCTTCGCCACCAACGCCTAAATGCTGGACGGCGAATTTGCAGGGAATGACTTCAGCGACTTCGAGGGCGCGCTTGATTTCGTCGACCATCTCCTGACGCTTGGGCTTGCTGAGTTCGGTAATGCTCAATGCGGCATTGGGGCTGCTCTTGCCCCATTGATCGTCGCTGAACATGGGCATGTGGAGCGAGTGCAGTTTGAGTTGGGAATCGCGGAACCAGTGGCCGAGTTCGTTGACCTGAGCCTTGTTGCGGTAGTCGAGATGTTGACGGGCGCAGAAGATTTCCACCTGGGGAATACCGGCTTCCCAGATGCGGTCGAGCCAGACGGAGGTGAGGCGATGTTGAATGCAGATATGCGTTGAGAGAACGTGATCCATGAAAGTTAGTTAGTAGCCGGCGGCCTTGCCATTGGTGCGTCCGTCGGGAGCGCCCTGGAGCCAGCGGTCTTCCACTAGGATGCCATGTACGTTGGAGACGCTGGCGACTCCCGTTTCTACGGTGTGACCGAGGCGCTTGAGGATTTCAACAGTGTCGGGGCTCCAGCCGCGTTCGAGGTAGAGCTTGTCGGGTAGCCACTGGTGGTGGAGGCGAGGAGCGTCGATGGCGTCCTGCATGTTGAGCTTGAAGTCGAGGACATGGAGGATGGCTTGCATTACGCCGGTAATGATGCGGGTGCCACCGGGGGCACCAATGACCAGGAGGAGTTTGCCGTCTTTGGTGACGATGGTGGGGGTCATGCTGGAGAGCATGCGCTTGCCGGGGGCGATGGCGTTGGCTTCGCCGCCGACTGCGCCGAACATGTTAGCTGTGCCGGGCTTGGCGGAGAAGTCGTCCATCTCGTTGTTCATGAGGAAGCCGAGGCCGGGGACTGTGACGCCGCTGCCGTAGCCGCCGTTGAGGGTGTAAGTAAGGGAGACGGCGTTGCCTTTTTCGTCGACGATCGATAGGTGGGTGGTTTCAGGGCTTTCGGCTGGGGGGATGGGGCCGTGGGTGAGGTCTTTCGAATTGGTTGCCTTTTCCATCGAGATGGAATTCGCACGGTCTGCGATGTAGGTTGGGGCGAGGAGGGCTGAGATGGGGTTCTTGACGAAATCGGGGTCGCCCAGGAATTGGCTTCGATCGGCGTAGAAGCGGCGCATGACTTCGGCAAGGATGTGGGCGTGGCGGGCGCTGCCCATGCCGGCTTTGGAGTAATCGAGACGTTCGAGCATGCCCATCATCTGGAGCATGCCGACGCCGCCGGAGGAGGGTGGTGGGGCGGCGATGATGTCGTGGCCACGGTATTTGCCGAGGAGGGGTTTGCGTTCTACGGCCTGGTAGGCGCGGAGGTCTTCTTCGGTGAT
>JBIPMY010000056.1:0-19655 GCA_044376335.1 Bryobacter sp. | reverse complement strand
CCCAGATCTGAGAGGGTGAAGCTGATATCAACGGGACTGGCCTTGCTGGCACGTTCTGTTTTAAGCGCTTCCAGATATCTGGCAGCACCTTCTTCAACTCGATTTTCCACCAATAAGAGAGCCCCCCAACGCTTGAGAGCATAGGCTTTCTGAGTTGGGTCGGAATCAGGGGAGCGATCAAACTGATCGACGGCTTTGCGGTAAGCCTCGATGCCTGCTTTTCGATCTTTGCGGGAACGAAAGAAGGCGATTTCGCTGTAGGCGTTGGCAACAGAAGTGGAGGGGCCGAAACGATTGAGGGCAGCCGCTGCAGCCTCCAGCTTTGAGGTAAGTTCAGTTGCGAGGTCAGCGTTCTTGCCGGCAACTTCAACCCGAGCCGCCTCAGCATAAAGCGATACAAGCAGAATCAGCGCCGCCTTCTCGTTGAATTCTTTCGCCCGCTCTGCGAGTTGAATCGCTCGGGAGTAGCTGACGGAGGCGGCCGTAGTGTCCCCAAAGTTGGCGGCGGTCGGCAAACCTTGAACCGCAGCCAAAGAACGCCACGCCTGAGCAACTTCGAGCAGGACAACCGGATCCTTTTCTTCACTATTCGCGAAGCCATTGAGCAGCGCAGCCGTTTTCTCGACAATCGGTTTTCGTGAAGTGATCGGCAGATCGGAAATACCGCGCAACATCGAGCGTGAGAACTTGCGTATTTCCTCAAATTGATGGGTTGCCTGAGCACGAGCCTGCTCGGCACGCCAGGCTTGCCAGGATGTTGTGATCGCACCGAGCGCAATCGCGATCACAAAGGCTGCGCCAAGAGGGTGGCGCTGAATTCGCTTCCGCATCAGGTAGAGATGGGTGGATTCAACGGCGGCAATTGGTTTGTGCTTGAGCCAATCGGTCAGGTCTGCCTTGAGGGCATCGGCGGTGGGGTAGCGCTCTGTCGGATCCTGACGGAGGCATTTGTGGATGATGGCATCGAGTTCAGAATTCGACTCTACAAGAATTCCTTTCAGGAGAAGCCCCGCCTGGAAAACGTCGCTTGCAGTGGTGACCGGCAGCCCAGCCAGTTGCTCCGGGCTGGCATGACGGGGAGTGAGCATTGGCGCACCTTCCGGGTCTCCATCCGAAAGCACCTTGGCGATTCCGAAATCGAGAAGGCGCGGTTCTCCATCGGCAGTCACCAGAATGTTGCCCGGCTTCAAATCACCATGCACAATGAGGTTGCGGTGAGCGTAGGCGATGGCATCACAAATTTTTGCGAAAAGCTCAACACTTTGCCGAAGCGTTGGCTGATTGTCCGTAACCCATGAATCCAAGGTCTTGCCGGCAACAAACTCCATCGCGAAGTAAGGCAGCCCACTTGGAGTGGTGCCTGTGTCGTAGAGTCGGGCGATGCCTGGATGCTCCAGTCGTGCCAGGATCGCGCGCTCCTGAAGAAACCTTTCAATCAGGCCGGGGTGAAAACGTTTGGCCCCGATCACCTTGATCGCAACCCGGCGGGACAGGCTTGGGTCGACGTGAATTGCCTCGTATACACAGCCCATACCGCCATGGCCCAATTCTTTGACAATTCTCCAGGGGCCCAGGTTCTCGGGCATGGCTGAATCGATTTCAAGATATTGAGGGTCGAGTTCCCAGGCATCGAGCAGAGAGAGTGCTTCATTGATGATGTCTTGTGGATGCCCAGAGGCCGCAAGCCAGGCCCGGCGCTCTTCGAGTGGCAGCTCAGTGGCAGAGGCCAGAAGCTCGGTGATGAGATCCCATCTATTCATCGGGATGCTCAAGGTGTCGCTTGATGAACATACGCGCAGCGAGCCAATCCCGTTTAACAGTGGCAAGAGAGACGCCAAGAATTTCGGCTGACTCCTCGCTTGAGAATCCCCCGAAAAAGCGCAAATCAATCAGCCGCGCCTGCCGCTCACAAACGGCCTCGAGGGCATTGAGTGCTCGATCCACCTCAATAATGTCGATGGTTTGCGGGCCAAGAAATTGTACCGGCCAGGGTTCGGATAAAGTGCGCTTGGCAGCACCTTTGGATCGCGCCCGATCCACCAGGATGTTGCGCATAATCAAGGCTGCGGCAGCATAGAAGGGGCCGCGGTTTTCAAAAGTCATACCCTGTGATTTGGCTAGCCGCAGCCAGGCTTCGTGCAGCAATTCGGTGGGGTCGAGCGTGGTGTCGGAAGGTTGCCCGCGCAGGCGGCTGGCCGCGATGATTCTAAGTTCTGGGTAAATTGCAGATGCGAGTTGCGATAGCGCCTGACGATCCCCGGACTGCCAGTGCTGGAGGAGCTCAGTAATATCGCTAGACTCAGGCTGCGGCAACACAATTAAATTCTAACTTTAGCGAGACGAGGGATTACAGCTCGAGACTGCGCCACATGTACCAGGAAGCGATGCTGCGATAGGGTCGCCAGTTTCCTGCGATCGCTTCATAGTCTGGGTATTTCGCTTTGGGGTCGAGATTGTAGAGCTTCTGCATTCCATTGCGAACGCCAAGGTCGAGAACGGGAAAGACGTCAGGCCGCTGCAATGCAAACATGAGAAACATCTGGACAGTCCAGACGCCGATGCCTTTCACCTGAGTCAGTTCGGCGATGATCTGTTCGTCGCTCATCTGCTTGTGTTTGCCGAAGCGAACTTCGCCACTTGATGTTTTCTCGGCAAGGTCACGGATGTATCGGGCCTTTTGCCCAGACAGACCGGCAGCACGCATTTGCTCCTCAGAGACGGCCAGCACTGCAGCAGGGTTGAGTGTACGTACCCCACAACAATCTTTGAAACGTCCAAAAATTGTCGCTGCCGCCTTGCCGCTCAGTTGCTGATAGACGATCGAACTAACCAGAGCCTGAAAAGTTGGCGGATGGTATTTCATCGCATAGGGGCCAACTTGCGAGATGATTTGTTTGAGTACAGGATCACGGCGGCGAAGATGACGGAGAGCAGATTCCATATGAAGACCCATGATAAATTGACGCGACGCAATTTGCTGGCTGGCCTCGGGGCCGGGCCGGTTTTGCTGGCACAAGACCCGGTGATCCGCGTAGATGTACAACTGGTAAACATCACCTACACGGTGCGCAACAAGCAGGGCGGATTGGTGGGGAACCTCACCAAGGACGATTTCACTGTATTTGAAGACGGCAAGCAACAGGAGATCAACCGCTTTCAGCGCGACACCGATTTGCCGCTCACAATCGGACTGCTGATTGATATCTCCGGGTCGATGTACAACGTGATCAGCACGGGCAAGCGGGCAGCGTCTGAGTTCTTTCGCAAGGTTTTGCGGCCGAAGGATTTGGCCTTTCTCATCACTTTCGGGTCTGAGTTGGAGTTGTTGCAGGATTTGACTTCTTCAGTCAGCTTGCTCGATAAAGGCTTGAGCCAAGTGGAAGGACAGCGGCCGACTCGGGTGATGACGCAGGGGCCGGTGCCAACAACGGCTCGAGGCACGCGGATGTTTGATGCCGTGTATCTGGCGGCCGAAGAGAAGCTGAAGAACGAGGCGGGGCGCAAGGTGATCGTGCTGCTGACTGATGGTGCAGACCAGGGCAGCTTCTACAAACCGATGGATGCGCTGAAGCAGACGCATCTCTCCGACGCAGTGATTTATAGCTTTTTCTACTACGAGCCGATGTATGGGAGCGATGAGGGCGCGCTCAAAAAGTTGAGTGGCGATACCGGAGGACGGGTCTTCGACGTGACCAGGCGTGGCGGCCTCGACCGTTCTTTCGAGCAACTGCAAGAAGAGATGCGCAGCCAGTATTCACTGTCTTATTCGCCCCTCAATGACAAAAGAGACGGGGCCTTCCGGCGTGTCGAGATCAAGCCCAAAGACTCGAGCCTCAAGGTGCAGGCACGGCGCGGCTACTACGCAACTGGCGCTTAGCACTTGCAATCCGCTGTAACACGTGTCATAGTACACCTGTGATTCCTTTCCGAGTCGAGCTCGTGCCGGGAGAACCGGTCTATGAGCAGGTGGTCTTTGCTGCCAAGAAGGCAATTCTGGCCGGTCGTCTACAGCCGGGAGATGCTTTCCCTTCGGTGCGGCTCCTGGCAAAAGCCGTGAAGATACATGCCAATACAGCTCAAAAAGTGATTGCCGAATTGGTAGGTGAAGGATTACTCGAAGTGCGGCCGGGGATCGGGACAGTTGTCACCACAGGGGCGAGCATCTCGAAACGGGAGCGGGGTAAACTCCTGCATCGCGAAGTAGAGAGCCTCATTGTGGAAGCACTTCGTCTTGGAATGCAAAGGGAAGAGCTACTGTCTGCAGTGGAAGCGGGATGGCACGCATTGAGCAATCAGGTGGAGGTGTAGGCGATGATCCGAACCTATGATTTAACGAAGCGATTCGGGAAAACAATGGCGCTGGACCATGTGAATCTGGATTTGCCAGCAAACTCGATTTTCGCCCTCGCCGGCCCGAATGGAGCGGGCAAGAGTACATTGCTACATCTGCTCCTGAATCACTTTCGCAGCGATGGAGGGAGAAGCGAAATCGACGGAGTAGACTCGCGCAGGCTGAGCCCAAAAGATCTGCAGAAGATTGGCTATGTGGCGGAAAGCCGGCAATTGCCCGAGTGGATGAAGGTGGCAGAATTCTTCCGCTACACAAGCCAGTTTTATCCGAATTGGCAGCCAGACCAACTACGAGACTTGATCGGCCTGTTTCGATTGCCCATGGAGGCGAAGGTGAGTTCGCTTTCGCGTGGTAAGCGCATGCAGGTGGCCTTGGCGGCAACCCTTGCCTATCGCCCGCAGGTGTTGCTGCTCGATGAACCATTTCAGGGCCTGGACGTTTTGGTGCGAGATCAGGTGATCGAGAGCATTGTCGAGCGAAGTGAAGAATCTACCGTGCTATTGGCATCACACGACCTGGCAGAAATTGAAAGCTTCGCTACGCACTTTTCGTATCTGTCTGAGGGCAAGCTCAAGTTTTCTGGAGATATCTGCCAACTTCAATCAGAGTTCCGCGAAGTAGAAGTGGTGTTGCGGGAAGCGGTTGAAATCGAAGTGCCGGGCCACTGGATGAACTACAGCACCCAGGGCGAGTATGTGCGATTTACAGATTCAAAGTACGCAGGTACCGATGCGATTCGAGAGCGATTTCAAGGGGTAGCAGACATTACGGTGCGCAACTTGCCGCTGCGATCCATCTTTGTCGAGATGGCCAGAGAAGGACAAAAGTCATGATCCTCACGATATGGAAGAAAGATCTGAAACGGCTCTGGTGGGGGATTCTGCTGACCACTGGATTCCTTGTGCGTTTGGCGTTTCTCGATGCAACTCGCAAGGAATCGATGCCATGGACGGAAGAAGCGTGGTTGAGCCTTTTGTTACCTCTGTCATGGATAGCCATCCTGGGGATGGCGATCCATGAGGATACACCCGGGAATTCACGTGCTTATTGGGCCAGCTTACCCGTTAGATGGCAATCCGTTGTCGCTGCGAAACTGCTCTTCGCTGTTACGGCAATCCTGGTGCCTTACGGGATAGCAACTGGCCTGATACTGCAATGGCACGGCTTTGATTGGACTTCATATGCAGTCGAACTAGCGATGAAGCAATTGCACGTCCTAACCATCGTTGTTTTGCCGGGAATAGCGATTGCATCCTTGTTTCGCAATTTGTCACAGGCGATTCTTGCATTTCTCGCTGCTGCTGTTTTTGCCGGAATCTCGCTTGAGGGATCCGGGCTCGGGGTTACAAAAGATGAACTCATGCTTGTGGCCTCCATGATCTGGCTTGGGTTAGGAGCAGTGGGCGTGACTTTGCTAAGCTACGCGAAAAGCGGCAGGATTGCTACCTGGAGTCTTACGGCAATCGGCCTTTCCGGATGCATCGTGCTGGCGGCGGGGTTTCCGAGGGGCGGTGGAAGCACGTTGCGACAAGTATGGGCAGGGACTGCAAATCGGCCCATGCTTCGATTCGAAGATCCTAAAGTTGCGCCACCAGTCTTTACGCTGCCTCGGGACGGAAGGGCAAAAGTGGTTCTCCCCCTTGTATCGGAAGGCTTCGACTCAAAGTTGGTGCAAAGCTACCAGGTGGAATCACTGAGTCTGTATGGCGATGATGGCTCAGCGATTGCAGCGCGGCTAGAGCGCGGCAAGCCAACAACTGTTGCGCTAGACGCCTACCAATTTGCCGACGGTAAGGGAAAGCCGTGGCAGGTGTTGAGCTTTCTGCCCGAAACCTACAAAAAATGGAGTGGCCGCAGAGTTACCGTCAAGGGTAGAGCCTTGCTTCGGTTGACCCGGTGGGAGCAAAAAGTGGAAATGCCTCTCGGATCGCAGCTTTGGCTACCGCAACTCGGAAAGTGCGTCAGCGAGATGATAAGCGGGAGTCAATACAGCGTGGCCGCACGGCTCACTTGCCTCAGTGGCAGGCCGCTAACCAGTCCGGTAAAGGTATACCTTGATGACAAATCGATCACGGCTAGCCCAAAACAACATTTTCTTCAAGATCAAAACAAAGTGGCTTTGCTTTCACCTGTTTATCGATCGGAGGTCTATTTTTATGAAAACAAGACGGAGGCCAGAGATTTGCAAGTGGAAGGTAACCAGTTTTCAGACGCCAAGCTTGTGGTGACGTCTTCCCAAAGTTTAGGAAGCGCCTACATTGACTTTGAGTTTCGCGGCGTCGAACTCGACCGCTACTTCGTAAAGCCCTGACGTGCCGAGAAGTAGCGCTCGATCTGGTCGTCGAGCGAGATAAAGGGCAGAATACCGGTCCTGTTGAGACGGGCATTCTCAAGAGCAGAGTACTTGGGCCTGCGGGCAGGAGTGCGATACTCGCGCTCGTTGGTGGGCTTGAGTTCCGGGCTGAGATTGGCCCTCTTGAAAATCCTGGCTGCGTAGTCAAACCAGGAAATGGGTTGACCGCCGCCCGCATGAAACACGCCTGATTCGTTACGCTCCACCAGATCGGCTGTCACACGAGCCAGCTCAGGAGCATAGGTTGGTGAGGCGATATGGTCGTTTACGATACGCAAGGGGCCACCTTTAGTAGCAAGCCGCAGCATCGATTCGATGAAGTTACCACCGGCCGTACCAACACCAGCAGGGCCAAAGACGCCGGAAGTACGCAGGACCAGAGCTGAATCGCAATAGGCCTGGGCGTAGAATTCCCCGGCGAGTTTCGAGACACCATAGGCGCTGATCGGGCGGACGGGGTCTTCTTCACGATAGGGACGGCCTGCGGTGCCATCAAAGACGTAGTCTGTCGAGAAGTGCACCAGACGAGCATCCAGCTGGCGGCAGGCAACGGCAAGGTTGCGTACAGCAAGACCGTTGACGGCATAGGCTACCTGCGGTTCATTCTCTGCAATGTCGACCTTGTTGTAGGCGGCAGAGTTGAGCACCAGGTCGATTTCAAGAGACGCCAGTTTGGTTTCAAGCTGGGAGGTATCTGTGATGTCTACGTCAGTGCGGCGAAAACTGTGGACGGTATGTCCGCGCTTGGAAAATTCTTGAACGAGTTCGACCCCGAGCTGGCCGGCGGCTCCAAAGATGGCTACTTGCATGATGGCAAATACCAGCGTATCAAGGCTTAAATTCGACGCTGATCTCGAGCAGATTTTTCTCGTCGCCGGGGTGAGGATTCGGGCGGCAATTGAGAACCTGACCGCGGCTGGATTCTTCGGCACCAGCCCATTCGACAAAAACGCCAACGGGAATCGGTTCTGAAGATTCGAACACAGCTACATTCCCGTCACGCTCTCGAAGTGAGACCGGAATCGACTTGCCGTTGTCGCTAAAGACATGCAGCGTTCTTTGTTTTGCTAGCAAGAAGGTCACACTGGTCTTATCGCCCAGTGAGAACTAAATTTCAGTAATTCTATTTGAGGGTAAAGAGGAGCCAGAGCCCGAGGCCCACTGCGCCCGGCAGAAGCAACTCCGCCCATTGACGCCATCGGCGATTTCCCAGGATGCCCCCCAAAGTGGCAGAAGGCGCCTTCACCGCAGGCGCTGCGTCGCCCAGACCGCGCTTGAGAAAGTCTGCTCGCAGCCTGTTCTTCAGCGGACTGGGTTCGCCATTCAAGATCTTGCGAATCTCGGCTCGTCCGCCACGATCGGCGATTAGAATGGTAGCGCTATTCATGCCGCGTGTAGAATCGGCCAGTTGCTTGCGCAGAGGTGCGGGAATGTCTTCCGGAGCGCTGAAGACCTCAGTCTTGTTGCCAATGGAGATATAGACGGTGGTGCGCTTGATGGTGGTCAATCGCCCACTCCTACTAGACCCAGAGGACGCAGGCTGTCTCCAGCCTGATCGAGAATTACCTGGATAAAGCCCAGCGCCGCACGGCTAAGCGCTTTATCTTTGCGATAAATCAATCCCAAACGCCGGATCATTTGTTCAGGCCCGAGCGATAGCGTCACGAGCTTGCCAGCAGCTACCTCTTCGCGGCAATGCGACGCCGCAAGGAAGCTGATGCCAAGACCGGCCATCACGAAGCGCTTGATCATTTCAGTTGAGTCGAGTTCCATTGAGACTTGTAATTGCTCTTCGACTGGTTCGAGCCAGGAGTTTAGTTTGGCTCGCGTAGTTCCGGTTTTTGGCAACAACAACTGGAAGGGAGCGATGTCGGCGGCAAGCACCTGCCGCTTGTCGCTTAGCGGGTGGCCCTTGGGCACAATGATACGGATCTCGTCAGAGTGGATCTTGACGATCTGACACTTCTTGGCGTCTACCGGGAGCTGTGTGATCCCGAAATCAGCCTGGTTGTCCTGCACCGCTTGAAGGACGCGCGAACCATAACTTCGGTCTACGTGCAGTTGAACGTTGGGAAACTGCTCTTTATACTCGCTGAAGACCTCGGGCAGCACGTAAATACAGGTGGCTTCATTTGCGGCAATAATGAGCTCTCCGCGCGGCACGCGTTCAAGTTCCTGGATGGATTCCTGGGCACGGCGGCGGAGGTCGAGAATTTGTTCGGCGTATTCTGCGAAGATTCGACCTGCGGGGGTAAGGGCAATGCGGGTACCAAGCCGCTCAAAAAGATTCGCGTTCAGTTCCTGCTCGAGTTGTCTGACCTGGGCGCTGATTGCAGGCTGTGTACGAAAACACGTCTGTGCGGCTTTAGAGAAACTCTTGAGCCGGACAATCTCCAGAAACGTATGCAATTGATCAAGATCCATGGGGTTCCTGGGGCTAAATTTGCAAGGTTAGCTTTAAGGAGTATAGCATTTTATTATGGGTCCTATCAGCAATGACCTGTAAGCGTTATGGCGACCAAAATGCTGCACCCCACTCCCCAAGCTCCTGAAACAAAAGAGCTTGACGGCTCGCAAACGAAATGCCATGATCACATACCTGAGAGTCTTAAATCGAATTTCCTGCTGCACGCTAGTGCTTTCCGCTCTAGCGCTTGCTGGCGATGTGACTAACGTCACGCTCGTAATCAACGAGAAATCTGCCTTGTCCAGGCGCCTCGGCGCATTCTATGCATCCTGGCATGGGCTAAGCCCAAAACAGGTTTGCCGCATTTCGACAATCGAAGACGAGACCATCCCTCGCGCTGGCTACGAGCAGCAGATCTCGGTACCGATCAGTGAGTGTATGCGTCGCAATGGCCGGACCGAGTCGACCTTCTATCTGGTTTTGACGCAGGGAATCCCCATCCGCGTCAGAGCCGAGGCAAAAAACGATGGTGCGAGTGTTGATAGTGAATTGGCCGCGCTCTATATGGAAATTCATGGAGCGAAAATCGGTCGTGAGGGCTGGATCGACAATCCCTTTTATCGCAGTAGAGATCAGGCATTCAGCCATCCCGCCGTGCCCATTTATCTGGTAACTCGTCTGGCTGGCTACAGCTTTGAGGATGCTCAAAAAGCGGTACAGCGCTGTCGGGGGGCCAGGAATATTGGTCGTGTGGTGCTGGATCTGAAAGCGGACAATGATGACGAAGGCAATTCCTGGCTAAGAAATGCGGCCATTATTCTTCCAGAGCCAAGGGTTGTCTTCGAGACGACCCCATCTGTGGTGCATGGAGAGAAACAAGTAATTGGATATGCCAGTTGGGGCTCAAACGACACCGCCCGCAAGAGCCGCAAGAGTGGCATGGAATGGTTGCCTGGTGCGATCGCAACAGAATTTGTATCCAGCAACGCTCGCACCCTGAAGATGCCTCCCTTTAGCTGGACTCTCGGGACTTGGAAGAACCCAGCCAGCTATTTTGCAGGCAGCCCCCAGTCGATGATTCTCGACTACGTCTGGGAAGGCGTCAGCGGAATCTCGGGCAATGTGGATGAGCCCTACCTCTCCCAAACCGTTCGCCCCGACCAACTCTTCCCCGCCTACCTTTCTGGACGTAATCTCGCCGAGAGTTTCTACTTGGCATTGCCCAGCCTTTCATGGCAAAGTCTGATTATTGGGGACCCTTTGTGCAAGCTCGAATAGCATCGATTGAAGACCGGGATTTACTGGTTGAGGTAGGACGGCGTACTTTCTTTGAAACCTTTGTCGGCACCTGTAGCGATTCCGACATGGATCTGTTTCTAATAACTTCCTATGCGCCGGAGAAGGTGGAAGCAGAATTGAAAGATCCGCTCTCCCGCTTTCTGATTCTTGAGGATTCACAAGGCCCATTGGGCTTCACCAGGCTTCAGGGCGAAGCAGAGGGCAGGGCTGAGCTGGTGCGCTTCTACATGGAACAGCGAGCCATCGGCTCAGGCCACGCGCATACGTTGATGCAGGATACTCTCGATCTGGCAAAGGACCTTGGTTATTCACAAATCTATCTCGGAGTCTGGGAAAAGAACTTCAGAGCCCAAAAGTTTTATATGAAGTGGGGATTCATAAAGACAGGGGAAAAAATCTTCCTGGTGGGTACAGACCCTCAAGTGGACTGGTATTACGAACGCGCCCTATAGCAGGCAGACAAATTCGGCCAGCACCGCGTAACGGTCCTGATCGGCATCGAGATGCAGCACGGGGAATTCCGGATTGAGCGGCGCAAGATCAATCGTCTGGTGAGTCCATCCATCTTCGCCCGATGTCGATTTCTGAGAATGATAAACCTTCAACGTGTAGCGGTTGTTGGATTCAGAACGATCCTCCACTAAAACGCGCTTGTTGTTACGCGAGCCAGCTCCGAACCTACGAAAAACACACAACGAGCCCGAAGGAACCAGCGGCTCCATGCTCCGGCCGTACACTTCACACACAAACATGTCTTTGCTGAGGCGAAGCCCTTCAGGAGCTTCCACCCATTCGGTGATTTCGTTGGGATCAGCAATCTGTTCGCCAAAGGCTCCTGCAGCCGAGCGCAAAGCGTAGTGCGGGATGTGCGTAACGAAGGGCTGCACCGGTGTTGCGACATGTTCGCGGTAAAGCTGGTGGAGGGTGAAATCGAGTGCGTTCGATTGCACCTCGTTTCGCTCGCTCAGCTGAAAGACGTTCGACAAAGTCGATTCCAGCCATTCCAGGGCACCAGTAGCACCCATCTCGTTGGACAACTGCTTGAGGTGAGTTTCCATGCCGGCTAGAATCTCGGCGTCATCGGCAGGGGCGATCTGGTGCCAGTCTCGCCGCAGCTTGACCCCGAGTTTCTCCGATTCGGCATCGTAGACAATAACCCCTGCTGGCTCTGCCGGCCGACCGGGAAGGGCGAGACTCAGAAGGGAGAATGTCATCAAGTATATATATCGTATCGGTTAGGGATTGGCGGGATAATACCCGGATCGATAACGAACTTTAAGGCCCGGGATATTCGGAACCTCAACACGAATCTTTCGGAACGACTTGCGGTCGTCGGTAGACTCCGGCACATAACGAATAATGTACTGCGTGGTGACCTCACCCTGAATCGCAGCAACAGCGTTAAACATGCCTTTGGCAAGTTCTGCTCCGTAGCCGCCAGTACCCACCTTCAAGGCATAGTTTCCTTCGTCCGACGGAGTAGAGAGATAACCTGAGACGTCCTTGTAGAGCCCTTCGAGCGGGAAGACCACGCGGCCACCGGTTTCTTCAGCCAGACGCATCAGGTTCTTTTCGCCATCGGCCTTAAACCCAAAAGCGACGGTACTCATGCCAAAGATCGTAACCAGATTGCGCTGGGCGACTTCAAGCACTTCTTCAAGGCCCTTCTTGGAAGCCGAATCGTGGCCGTCGCCGATAATCACGATAATGCGCCGGGGCTCAATCGGCTCACCACGCACAAGCTTGCGATTGGTACAGGCAAGGTAGAGAGCGTCGTAGAGTGCAGCACCGCCGCCAGGCTTGATCTTGCGAAGCTTCTCCTGAATCTTGTCAGGAGAACTGGTAGTGTCGACGCTCACCTCTGCCGTAGTGGAATAGGTGACGAGATAACCGGAGAACTTCTTTGGGCCCTCCTGAGGAAGCAGCGCCAGCACAAGCTCTTCGGTAGCTTCAGAGAAGGTCTTCCAGTGCAGCCGGTTCAGATTGCTCATATCGAGCAGAAAGCCAACCACCACTGGTTGCTCACGCTCGGCATTGAAGTAGGAAATTTTCTGCTCTTTGTTCTCGTCGAAGATCCTGAAGTCTGATTGCTTCAAGTCGCTGACGAACTTGCCCTTCTCATCGGTGACCGTAATGGGTACGATCACCTCGTTAACCGAGATGGAGAGATTGGGAGTTTTTGTCGCCTGGGCGGCCTCTAAAGAAGAAAAAGGAGCACCGTTTAGCAACGCCGGTCCCACGAGCATAAAGTGACGGCGTGAAGTCATATCTTTTGGAACAACTTCTATTGTAACGGCGCTCCGTGAAAAAGGGTTACCTATCGTTGCACGCGGCCCGAGCCGCCACCCTTGACCAGACCTTCCACCTCTTCACGAGTGAAGCGGTTGAAGTCGCCAGGGATCGAATGCTTCAGGCAACTGGCGGCAACAGCAAATTCGAGCGCCGCCTGAGGAGTGTCGAGAGCAAGAAGGCCATAGATCAGGCCACCGGCAAAACTATCGCCGCCACCAACGCGGTCGACAATGTTGGTGATGTCATAGTGCTTGCTCACCATGAAGTTGTGCCCTTGATTGAGACAGGCAGACCATCCATTGTGAGAAGCGCTGAAGGATTCACGCAAGGTAATGGCAACTGTCTTCACATTGGGATAGGCGCGCAGAACCTTCGCACTCAGCCTTTCGTAGGAAGAATGATCGAGCTTGCCAGAGTGCACATCGGCATCGCTTTCAATACCGAGAGCCATTTGGCAGTCTTCTTCGTTGGCAATGACGACATCGGTGTATTCAACCAGTTGCGGCATCACCTCGGCCGCCTTCTTGCCATACTTCCAGAGATTCTTGCGGAAGTTCAGGTCGAGGCTGACGGTGAGGCCGGCAGCTTTGGCCGCCTTGACACTCTCAATCGAAAGCTCGGCAGCAGAGGGGCTGATGGCCGGAGTAATGCCGGTAATGTGGAACCAGCCGGCACCTTCAAAAACTTTTGCGAAATCGATTGCCCCTGGCTTGGCAATGGCGATGGCAGAGCCTTCGCGATCATATTGCACCTTCGAGGCACGCTGATTGGCGCCCGGCTCAACGTAGTAGATCCCGAATCGGCCCGGGCCACGGACCACGTCCGAGACGTCAACACCAAATCGCCGCATCTCCCCAAGGAAGGCATCACTGATCGGATGTTTGTCGGGCAACACCGTTGTGTAACGGGCCGGCCAGCCGAAGCCCGAGACGCTGACAGCGACGTTGGCTTCACCACCACCAAAGGTGGCAACAAATTGAGGGGACTGCAGGAAGCGTTCCATGCCTGGGGGTGCCAGGCGGAGCATGATCTCACCAAAGGTGACAACGGACTTCATAATTGATTTGAACTCACCAGTCTAACCCAGAAGCATCCAAGCGACGAAGGCGATCAGCGTCACAACTTCACCGATCATCAGAACATTGCGGATGGAGACAAAGCGTTGCCAGGAAAGGCGTGGGGCGTGCTCGGGGAATTTTTCGATGTGAAGCTGAAGCGCCCGCCCCCAGGCAGGTGGTGTGGTGAAAGGAAAAATGTAAGGGTAGTCGAGCCGTTTTGCGTCGTAGCCGGGAGGCAGAAAGCCGGCGATTTCATCCCGGATCCGCCGGAAAGCAATTCGTTCGCGCAACAGCGTGAGAACCACGCCAGTGTTGGCGGCTAGCAAAAACATCATCCAGATCAGTACAGCCTGAGTCTTGTCCAATTCAGAAAACCCCTTTCCTCATCTTAGGAGACAAAAGACCCTGTAGTAGTTCAGGGTCGATTAACCTGATAGTGAGCCCACGATTCGCAGGATGCGGAATGGGAATGGAGGAACCTCAGGGTTTGGAAGCAACAGCCGAAGCAATCGAGAAACGAAACAGTTGGCGAAGCCTTGCCTACTTTGCCCTCGGCGGGCTGATCGCCACAGAAATCATGCGGCGCGTCATAACGCAGCCCCCGGCGGCCAAAGGCTGGGAGTTGATTTATTGGTTCACCGACCGGGTTTTCTTTGACGGCAAATGGCTGGTCTTGCTAGCGATGGGCCTTGCTCCATTCAAAGAAAATTTACCTATCAAATATCTCGCGCCAGCGACCGGCCTGCTGATGATGATTGGTGCATTTTTGCAACTACAAGATCCAGTCTTTCTTGTTTTCGTAGGGATGCTGGTAGGAGCTATCGTGAAAAGTATCCGCTGGACGGAACCAGCGCTAATGCTGATGTCGGTCGGCGGGATGATGATGGGGATGCCAATAAACGGCTTCATTGGTCTGATGTCCGCAAAGGCGAATTTTCCACCCGCACTCATGAAGCAGCTTTTTGGCTCGACCGCTGGGATCGGTTGTGCAACTATAGCCTGTTCATTCGCGGCGTTGTTCCTGCTGGGTCGAGGCGTATGGATGCGGCGAAAGACCGAAGCCTAGAGGGCAGTGCCTTTGTTCGGCGCACCAGCAACGCGAACCCGCAGGAAATTTGTGCGCTTATGCATAGGCAAGGCCAGGCGGGCGCGAATCATCTCAAGTTCAGAGGCTTCACTCGCCTGAGCCAGCATCGCGAGTTGCTCTGCTTTGCTCAGCTTGGGCGTTAATTTCGGAGAGAGTTTTTTCGAGGACATGGCGTGCGTCAAGACAAGAGTGGTTTGACGACGTGGCCCTTCACATCGGTAAGCCGGTAGTGCCGGCCCTGAAACTTGAAGGTAAGCTTGCTGTGATCCACACCCAGCGAGTGCAGCAGCGTGGCATGCAAATCATGCACATCTACCGGATTCTCCGTGATGTTGTATGAGAAATCGTCGGTCTCGCCATAGCTGGTGCCACCCTTAAAGCCACCACCGGCAACCCAGGCCGTAAAGCAGCGGGGATGATGATCGCGGCCGTAATTGGTCTCGGTGAGCGTGCCCTGCGAGTACACCGTGCGGCCAAACTCGCCCATCCAGATCACAACGGTGTCTTTGAGCAAGCCACGTTGCTTGAGGTCTTCTACAAGCGCGGCTGAGGGTTGGTCTGTTTCCTTGCACTGCCCACGAATTTCTTTGGGCAGGTTTGAATGCTGATCCCAGCCGCGATGAAAGAGCTGTACGAATCGCACGCCGCGTTCGACCAGCCTTCGCGCCAAAATACAGTTGGCCGCATAGGATCCCGGCTTGCGCGCATCCGGGCCATAAAGCTCAAAGGTGCTGTCAGGCTCTTTGGACAGATCGCTCAATTCAGGCACACTCGACTGCATCCGAAAAGCCATCTCGTATTGCGAGATGCGGGTAGCAATTTCGGGGTCCTGATAGTTATCCAGTTGGATCTGATTCAGCTTGGCCAGATCGTCGAGATAACGGCGGCGCGCATCGCGGGAATAGCCTTCAGGATCAGACAGAAAGAGCACCGGGTCTGCCCCGCCCCGGAATTTCACTCCAGAATATTTCGTCGGCAAAAAGCCAGAGCCAAAGGCGCGGTCTGCAAGCGCTTGCGTGTTGCCGCCACCCTGGCTCACCATCACCACATATGCCGGAAGGTTCTGATTTTCACTGCCCAAGCCATAGGCAACCCAGGCTCCAAAGCTTGGACGTCCTGCCAGTTGAAAGCCCGTTTGACAGAAGGTAACAGCAGGGTCGTGATTGATGGCTTCTGTATTCAGGCTCTTGATGAAGCAGAGATCATCAGCTTGCCTCGCCATGTGAGGCACAAGCTCGCTGAACCAGGCACGGGATTGGCCGTGTTGGGCAAACTTGAAAACAGTGGGAGCCGTTGGAAAGCTCTCCTGAAAAGCCGACATGCCCGTCAGGCGTTGCCCACGACGAATCGAATCGGGAAGATTCTCGCCACGGCGCGCCTGCAGGCCCGGCTTCCAATCAAAGAGATCCAGTTGACTGGGAGCACCATGCTGAAAGAGCAAAATGACGTTCTTGGCCTTGGCAGCAAAGTGTGGCAGCCCAGGCAGTTTGGGATGTACCTCTTTTTGATCTTCCGCCTGCAGCAATGAAGACAAGGCAGCGATGCCAATGCCTGTGGCGGACTTCTGAAAGAAATGGCGGCGAGTCTGGAGCATTGGGTGCATCGATTAATCCTTGGTCACCGTTTCGTCGAGGTTCAGCATCAGGCTTGCCAGAGCCATGTAAGCAGCATGTTCGGCCGGCTTCAATTGCGCTGCCTGAGGGGATTCGCCCTTGGCCAAAAACGTCTCTACGCGTCCGGGGTTGGTGGCGAAATAGTCGCGGTGGTAATTGAGGCTAGACTTCAAAATCGCCAGCTCTTTGGCCGATGGCTCGCGCGCCAGCAGCAGCTTCGTTCCATAGGCGATGCGTGATTCATCCGTTGCGCCACCCTCGGTGAGCATGCGTCGGCCAATCTGCCGGCCTGCCTCAAGAAAGGTGACGTCGTTCATCAGGTTCAATGCCTGAAGAGGTGTATTGGTGCGAGACTCCCGCACAGTGCAACTCTCACGCGTTGAGGCATCAAAGTTGGTCATCATCGGCGGAGCAATGGTCCGCTTCCAGTACATGTAAAGGGAGCGTCGATAGAGATCCGCACCGTGATCCTGCTTGTAGTCCATGTTCTGCATGGATTGCTCTTCCCACAAGCCAGCGGGCTGATAAGGCTTCACACTTGGGCCGCCCAGCTTTGTATTGAGCAAACCCGCAGCAGCCAGAGCCTGATCTCGAATCGACTCGGCAGGAAGGCGCAGGCGCGGGCCATGTGCGAGCAAACGATTCTCTGGGTCCTTCTGCAGCAGCTCAGGTGTGGTGCGCGAATCCTGGCGATATGCGGCGCTGGTGACAATCAATCGCACCATGTGCTTGAGATCCCACTTGGAGTCCATAAACTCCACCGCCAGCCAGTCGAGCAGCTCAGGATGAGAAGGATACTCGCCCTGGCTTCCAAAATCTTCGGTAGTCTTCACAAGGCCAGTGCCAAACAGAAGCTGCCAGACACGGTTGATGTTCACCCGCGCTGTAAGCGGATTCTCGCGCGCAACCAGCCACTGTGCCAGCCCGAGGCGATCATTCGGCGTATTGGCAGCCATCGGCGGAAGAAAGCTCGGCAAGCCCGGCTCTACCTTCTCACCCGGCTTGTTGTATTCACCACGAATCAGAATGTGCGTATCGCGACGCTGCGGGTTCTCGGCCATGATCATCACCGTGGGGAAACTGCGCTCGAAGGCTTCGCGCTCTTGCTCGAGCTGAATCAATTTCGCCCAGATTTGTTTTTGAGCCTGGGGTGCCGCAGCTTCAAGATACGCTTCGCGCACCTGGCGAGATTGCGGGTCGGCCTGCTTGAGCGTCTGGCCCAGAGCCAGGAGCGCAATGTCTTCCTGCGGCAGCGTCCTCGACCAGATCAGAACCTCATCTATGCTTCCCGCAAATCTGCGATTGGGGCCACCACCGGAACCAATGCGAAGCGGCTCTGGAAACTCCTTGCCACCGTTGTTTAGAGGCCGGTAGAGATTGTCGAGATCCACCTTGAAGCGGACGGGCTTACCGTCGACATAAACATGCACACCCTCTGCCATGCGAGAGCCGGTATAGGCCAGCGTGACATGCTGCCATTGATCCGCCTTCAGCACAGGCTCAAGCGATGTCATGCGAATTGCATCATCGTCATAGTCGCTGGTGAAGTGAACATGAATGTGGCCGGCTCGTGCCTCCAGCCCAAAGCCCCGCCCACGCGGCTTGTCGTTCATGCGCGAAAACAGCGTGCCATCGGGAGTCTTCTTCGATTGCGCCCACAAAGCAATAGTGAAGCGATCTTCTATGTCAAAGTTGGCAGCCTGAAAGCCGGCATCAAGATAGGTACTTCCATTGAGCGCAACAGCCTTACCGATTCGGCCTGGAACAAAATCTACCTGGCCCGCATTGGCTCTGGTCTCCTCCGGATTCTCAAGGCTCAGCTTGCGCTTGAGGTCAAAGCTTGGAAGCCAATAGTCAATCGAATCGCTCCCCAGGCTTGCCTGCCAGGCCTTAAGCTGCGCGGCATTCACCTTGATGGCAGCGCGGGTCTGCTCAATCGAGTGCACTAGCTGCGTAAGATGAGCCTGCTGCTCACGGGTCGGCGTAGGAATCATCGGCGGCGAGTTTCCATACTTCATCGCCCGGCCTTGTTCGGGAACATTGTTGAAGTAGGCGTAGAACTGGTACATCTCCTTCTGGGTGAGGGGATCGTACTTGTGGTTGTGGCAGCGGGCACAGCCAAAGGTCAGGCCCAGAAAAACAGCGCTGTTGGTTTCCACACGGTCGATCACATATTCGACGTTGTACTCCTCAGCAACAATGCCCAGCTCGGTATTGGCGCGATGGTTGCGCTGAAATCCAGTGCCCATCTTCTGCTCCATCGTTGCGTTGGGCAGCAGGTCCCCGGCAATTTGCTCCACCACAAATTGATCAAAGGGCTTGTTCTTGTTGAAGCTTTCAATCACATAGTCGCGCCAGCGCCACATGATGCGCTCGCCATCGTATTGGTATCCGTTGGAATCGGCGTAGCGGGCATTGTCGAGCCAACGCATTGCCATGCGCTCGCCGTAGCGCGGATTGGCGAGCAAGCGGTTCACGAGCTTCTCGTATGCGTTCGCTGACTTGTCGGCAAGAAAGTCGTCAACCTCTTTTGGGGTAGGTGGCAGGCCTGTAAGGTCCAGCGTGACGCGGCGGATCAGACGGTCTTTCGATGCTTCAGTGGAAGGCTTCAACTGCTCTCGATCCAGCCGCTCGAGAATAAAGTGATCAATCGGATTGCGGACCCACTGCGTGCTCGAAACCGCAGGCAAGGCCGGACGCTCGGGAGTGATGAAGCTCCAATGCTTCTGCCATTTGGCCCCTTCAGCAACCCACTGTGTGAGGGTGCTGCGCTCAGCATCGGTCAGCGAATGCCCCGTAAAGACAGGCGGCATCTTGCGCGCCTTCGAGTCTGAATTGATTCGTTTGATCAATTCACTGCTTTCGGGTGAGCCTTCAACAATAGCCCGGCGTCCGCCAAGATCGGCTTTAGCCATAGCCTCAACATCAAGACGCAACGCAATGTTTTTGTTCTTGGCATCAGCTCCGTGGCAGGCCAGACACTTGTCTGAAAGAATCGGCCTCACGTCGCGATTGAACTCGACCGGGCGAGCCGCTGACAACAGAGCAGCAGCCGAAATTAAAGTGCACAGAACCCGTATCATTTTGACCCTATTTTATATGCTGAATCCATGCAGCGTAGAACGTTTTTAGCAGGGCTCGCCGGATTGGCTCAAAGGCCGAATCTGCTTTTTGTCCTCACCGACGATCAAAGAG
>JBIPMY010000353.1:0-6586 GCA_044376335.1 Bryobacter sp. | reverse complement strand
TCGCAACGACCATCTCACTGTGCACCGATATTCAAAGCGCCCGCGATGGAAGCGGGCGTTTGTTTTTGGTTCGTCAGGATGGGACCATCGCCATCTGGCGGGATGGGCAGGTTCTGCAGCGTCCCTTTCTTGACATACGCTCCAGGGTTAGCACTGGCGGTGAAAGGGGTTTGTTGGGGCTGGCCTTTCCGCCGAACTACAAGGACAAGAGGTGGTTCTATGTGAACTACACCGACCGAAGCGGGGCAACTGTCATTGCGCTGTATCAGCTGGTTGGAACGGATCCGGATCTGGCCGATGCAGCCAATGAGCGGATCGTTTTGACCATTCCGCAGCCCTTCTCCAACCACAATGGTGGCCAGATTCAGTTTGGGCCTGACGGGATGATGTATATCGGCATGGGAGACGGGGGCAGCGCGAATGATCCGGAAGGCAATGGGCAGAACAACCGGGCCTTGCTGGGCAAGATGCTTCGGATTGATACTGAGTCGAATCTGGGCCGGTATGAGATACCGGCGGACAATCCTTTCGTGAACAATCCCGCTTACCGGCCTGAGATCTGGGCTACAGGGTTGAGGAACCCGTGGCGCTTCAGCTTCGATCGAAGTACCGGGGACATGTACATTGCTGATGTTGGGCAGAACCGGCTGGAGGAGATCAACTTTCAAGCGGCTTCGAGTCGAGGCGGAGAGAACTATGGCTGGGTGACGATGGAGGGGAATGAGTGTTTGAGGGCGGGTTGTAATCGGAACGGGCTGACCTTGCCTGTTTGGGTTTACCCACGAAGCGAAGGGCTGTCGGTGACTGGTGGCTATGTCTATCGGGGTGCCTACTATTACGGGGACTTTGTGACTGGCAAGATGTGGACCTTGCGCAGACAGGGGAGTACCTGGGTGAATGAGTTGGTGTTTGATGGCGGGCGCTCTTTCGCCATCTCGACCTTTGGTCTTGATGAGGCTGGTGAGCTATATGTGGCCAACTACGGTACGGGAGAGGTGTTTCGAGTGGTGTTGCCTACCTTCAGTCGGGCCGGTGTGGTTAGTGCCTCGAGCTTTAGCTCGGGTATGACGGCAGGGGCTTTGATGACGGTCTTTACCCGTGGTGTGCTTGGTAGCAATGCGACTTTTGTTGCCGGGTCGTTGCCTCTGCCCCGGAGCCTGGGCGGGGTTCAAGTGAGAGTAAATGGGAATACAGTGCCACTGCTTGCTGTGGTTCGGAATGGTGATAGCGAGCAGGTGAATTTTCAGGCGCCATGGGACTTGTTGCCCGGGACGAGCGCCCGGCTGCAAGTGGGAGCGAGTGAAGTGGTTGAGGTACCGGTAGTGGAGGTGGCCCCTGGTGTTTTTGGTTTGAACGCCGCGGATGCGCTTCTGATTCGCGCTTCGGATTTCAGCCTGGTGAGCGGGGGGATTCGACGTGGGGAAAGTTATGTTCTCTACGCCAGCGGGCTTGGACTGATGGACTTGCCTGTGGCTGCGGGTGAGGCCTTAAGGCAAGCAAGCCCGATTCGCAGGACTGCCAGTTTGCGGATTGGTGGAGTGGCTTGTGACATCGAGTATGCGGGAGCCGCTCCTGGCTTTGTTGGTGTTTATCAGGTGAACTTTCGCCCCAGTGCTGCGGTGCCCTCGGGCTCGCAGGATCTGCAGTTGAGTATCGACAGTTTTGATGCGCCGGTGCGAAAGGTTCTCGTTACTCCTTAACCCAGCCGGGGAAGGGTTTGAGGGTGGCGCAGGTGGGGGTGCCGTCTTTGGCGGTTCCGGGCAACTTCACCACTACGGCTTCGTCGGTGATCTCGGTTGGCAACTGGACTTTAAGGCGGCGGCGAATCTCGGTATCGTGCTGGCCTGCTGAGCCACCGATGTTGATGTAGACGAACTTGCCACCGGCCGGGCCTTGGACGAGTGGGCCGCGCAAGGCGTCGAGGGTGAAGTCAAAGCTGAGATCTTTGCCTTTGGATCGCTGCTTCTGAAGGACAGTGTAATCGTTGCCCTTGCCGGACTGGAGGGCGTAGTCAATGCCTGGGGGTGGGGAGAGGATGATGATTTTCAGCTTCATTGCTTGTTGAGCTCCTCAATGAGTTCGTTAACGCGGGCTGCCATGCGGCGGGATGCTTCGAGGTCCATTGTAGTGATGACGGCGAAGACACCTGTGCGGCCGTTGGGGGTGAAGGCGATGTAGGTGAGAAAGCCATCGTGGCCACCCGTTTTCTCGAGGATCCGGGTTTGTGTTTTGGGTTCGATCCAGCCGAGGCCGATGGCTTTGGCGTAGCCTGCGCTGTCGAGACCTTCGGCCGATTTGAGGCTTTCCCGTTGGATGTAGGTTTTGTGAAGGGCCTTGTTCAGGATGAGATGCTTTAGCCAGATGCCCATGTCGTGGGGAGTTGAGTAGACGCTGGCGGTGCCGGCGAGTGGGAAGTCTGTGGTGCAGGGCGGGTCTGAGAGGAGACGAGCGCACTGGGATGCGCTGGGTGCTGGAGTTGTGTCTTTCAAACCTAATGGTTTGGTGATTTGAGATTCCAGGAGTTCATGGTAGGGGGTGTTTGTTGCTTTGGCCTGAGCTTCTGCGAGCAGGACAAAGGCAAGGTTTGAATAAAGGGCTGAGTTTCCGGGGACTGTGTTGGGAAAGCTGGACCAGCGGGTTTTGAAGTTAAAGGAGCGGGGCAGGCCGCTGGTGTGGGTGGCCAGATGGAAGAGGGTGATGGGTTGGGGGAGGGAAGTGCCGGCGGGGGCGTAGCGCTGTAGCGGGTCTTCGAGTTTCAGTTTGCCCTGGGAGGCGAGTTTCACCATCACGGAGGCATTGAGGACTTTTGAGATGGAGCCGATGCGGACCAGGGAGTCTTGTTTGGCGTTGCCGTAGCCTTCGAAATAAGTTTTGTCATCTTGAATGACGAGGAGCGCCCCGTGGGGCGCTCCGCTGGTTTTGAAGATGGATTGGGCTGTTTCCTGGATTGGCCTTGTTTGGGCGAAACAGGAGATCGCGAGAAGAATTGCGCTAGCGTTCACGAGACCTCTTCCTGGCTTGCTGTTCTTCACGCTCTTCGTCGTCCACGTCAATGGAGAGCGGTGAGAAAGCGGTGTTCTTTGGGGCAGGGTAGGGAGTGTTCCAGCCTTTGATCTGACCCCAGACGATGCGGTTGAGTTTTTCGGTGGGTGCGGCGTCTGGGACATCGAACTTCATTTTCGCAGAGTCGATGGCGGCTTTGCGGGCGGGGCCGTTGAGTGCACTTACTTTTGGGTTTGTTTCGAAAAGATCCTGTTTGGGGATCTCGGCAGTGAAGGGGGTGAGATCGGCTTTGCTGGTGAAGCTGTTGCGCATGTCGTGGGCGATGAGGTCAAAGAGTGACATGGTGGGGAGGCCGAGGATGAGCTCGATGGACTTGAGCATGGACTGGTGAGCGTAGAAGGTGGAATCGATGTGGCCGCGGCGGGCGTAAGGGCTGGCAACGAAGGCGGTGGTGCGGTGGCCGTCGACGTGATCAACTCCGTTTTGCGCGTCGTCTTCGACTACAAAGATTGCCATCTTGGCCCAGAACTTGGATTTAGTGAGGCCTTCGACAATCTGGCCGAGGGCGAGGTCGTTATCGGCGACCATGGCTTTGGCACTGGAGGCTCCGGGGGAAGCGCCGTTGGTGTGGTTGGAGGGGAGTTGGAGAAGGATCAGGTTGGGGAGTTTGCCCTCCTGCTCGTAGCGCTTGAGATCGGCGAGGAAGATCTGGGCACGGGCGACGTCGGGGATCGCGGTTGAGTAAGCCGGGAAGTTTGTGGCGAGGATTTTATTGAGCGGCTCGATGGGGGCGACGGTATTCCACATTTTGGTGAAGTCGGCACCGGCTTTCCAATCCTTGAGCAGTTCGGCGCGGGACTTGCCGGGGGCGCGGTGAGAGCCGGCGTATTCGCCGTAGACTTTGACGGATTTGCCTTTGGCGAGTGCGTAATCCCAGATGAAGCCGCCGGAGGAGTAAGCCATGGGGTCTGAGCCATCGAAGGGGTAGCTGCGGCCCTGATAACCGGGCCAGAGGGCGTATTCAACTTCATTGGCCTGGGTGACCCACTGGTGGCCATCAGCGCTATTGCCGCCGGTGGCGAAGAAGTTGTCGAGGAGGACAAACTGCTCGGCCAGCTTGTGCTGGTTGGGTGTGATGTCGCGGCCGAACATGGTGAGAGAGGGGTCGCTGTTGCCTTTGGCGATGTCGCCGAGGACCTGATCGTAGGTGCGATTTTCTTTGATGATGTAGATGACATGCTCGATTGTGGAGGGTTCGCCGGAGCGATCAGGGATGGGAATCGGGGTTGCGTTGCGGTTGGCGAGGCGGGTTTCGGTGGCAGAGCCGGCGAGGCGCATGTGGTTGTTTTCAGCGACGGCGGTGGTGTAGCTGGCGAGCTGGGCCTTGTCTGGAGTTTCGATGACGGCGACCGAACCACGGTAGGAGTGGACGAAGCGTTTGGCGGGGGCGTCGCGCCAGGCGGAACCGGGGCCAAGGAGGGAGGTGACTGCGATGTGGGTGCCGGTGGGGTTGAGGGCGATCCCGTTGGGATACCAGCCGGTGGGGATGAGTCCCTGGAGCTTGCCGGTGGTGGCGTCGACGACAGCGATGGCGTTGATGCCGCCGCAGGCTACGTAGAGGGTTTTTCCGGTGGGGTCGATGGCGAGAGCGGTGGGGGCAATGCCACGAACTTTTTCTGAGAAGGGTTGGAGGTTGATGGTGAGGGCGGGGAGGTTGGTTTTGGTGTCGATGACAGAGACGCTTTCGCTATTGCCATTGGCGACATAAAGACGGTTTGAGGCCTGGTGCCAGGCGAGGCCGGTGGGGTGGAGGCCGACGGGAATGGTGTGGGTGGCTTTGCCGGTGGTGAGGTCAATGCGGGTGAGGGTTCCGGTGGAGGCGATGCCACGCGAGTCGACGGTTACTTTTTCTGTTGGCTTCTGGATGGGGGAGGCGAAGAGTTCTTTGTCTTTGGGAGGGCGGCCGCCGAGGTTGCTGGTGTAGGCGATAGTGGCTTCGTTATTGATGACGCTGGCGAAGGGGGCGATGCCGGTTTCGACGTTGTGAATGGCTTTGTTTGTATCGAGGTCAATGACGGCGAGTTTGTTTTCCCAGATGAGGGGGACAACGGCGCGGTTTTTGGCGGTGGAGATGGCTCCGGGAAGGAAGGAGCCGAGGCCTTCGGCGATGGGTTTGATGGTTCCATCCTGGATTGTAGCGAGGCGGGCTTTGACGGGGCCGGAGCCGGAACGGGCGGAATTTGCGGCGTAGACTTTTTGAGTGACAGGATCAACGGTGAGGGATTGTGGGCCGGGTGAGCCGCCGTGGGAGATGCGTTCGCGTACTTCGTTCTTCTTCCAATCGAGACGGTAGATGTCGCTGGCGTGGAGGACCCAGAGATCGGATTCGCCGGCCCACTGGGTGCCGTAGACGCGGCCCTGGAAGACGCTGGGGACGCCGGCAGGAGTGATGGCCTGACGGGTGGTGATGATACCGGGGTCTGTGACGGAGCGTACGGGTTGGCTGAGAGTTTGCGCCAGGAGGGTTAGAGGGAGAAGAAGGAATAGCATCCGTTTGGACATAGGTATCTGAAAGGATATCTGAGGTTGTGTTTTTATTCGATGAAAATCGGGGATGAATTGCATGAGTTCGTTTAAGTCCTTGGCTTGGAGTTGTGAACGGTTTGGCGGCTTGGCATCGCCACCCTTGCTGATGGGTTGGCGTCTTTTGGAATCCCCACCCTTACGGATGGGGCTCGACGGTGTGGCCTGTTCTAGTTGCTATTCCCGCCCTTGGGGATGGGGTTGGCGTCTTTTGGAATCCCCACCCTTACGGATGGGGCTCGAAGGTGTGGCCTGTTCTAGTTGCTATTCCCGCTCTGGGGGATGGGGTTGGGTGGGGGTGTGGGCTTCCATGATGGCTCTGGCTTCTGGTAGGAAGGCCATGAGACGGAGGGTTAGCATGCCGACTGTGGTTTTGGTTAGGTCTGTTTTGCGTATCTCGAGCATGGGGAAGGTGGCTGGGATTTCCATCTTTTTGTCGTAGAGGTAGAGTTCGGTGTGGACGTCCATGGCGAGGATGCGATCTCGTTGGATTTTCTGGAATTCGCGGAGGGCTTTGTCGGCGCGGCGTTCCTGGGCGGCACCGAGCTTCAGGATGCGCTCCATTTGGTTGAAGAGGATTTCGTTATTGGGTTCGTTTGACCAGCGGGTTTGGGCGTCGATTTCGAGTTGGCGGGCGCGGTCTGCCTGGAAGAGGGCGAAGGCGTAGCGCTCGAAGGCCTGGAGCTCGAGTTCGCCTTCGGGGAGGCATTGTTTGAGGAGTTTGGCTTTGAGGGTATCGTATTGGCTTCGTTCGTAAGGGTTGTTTTCGAAGATGGTGGTGGGGTTGGCCTGGAGGCCGTGGCGCGTGCTGTTGGCAGCGGATTTGGCGCGGCCTTCGGTGGTTTTGGGTCCGGTGGACTTTTGGGCATTTTGCCGGTTGGCATTGATTTGAGCTTGAGTGGACATGGTGATTCTTCTCTCCTGGGTTTGAAATGGAAATAGGGGCGCGTGAGCGCCCCTACGATTGAGAAGTTAGCAGGTGAGATTTCGATTCCGAACC
>JBIPMY010000055.1:0-19941 GCA_044376335.1 Bryobacter sp. | reverse complement strand
CCATGAGATGAGCACTACCGGGCTGAGTCGAAAATCCTGGTATCCATAGCCACTCGCAACTCCATAAATGAATGTGCCGGTCAGCGCCACAATGATTGACGAGCAGCGCGACAAAAAGCCAACAGCCGAAAATATTAGGGCGATCTTGAGCAAGACAGTGACAGCGAAAAACAAGTCCGGCGTGGGCGCAGGGAAAGAGGTCAACAATAGAGGAGGTTTCCAGAACTCAGCAGGAACTTCCCCGTAAGGCGTTGGGTCAATCAACCACAACTGCATAAGGTACAGTCCATAAAACAGAGTGCGTGAAATCCCGAGCCTGTGGGCAGATCCGGGTTGAAGAAATTCGTTCTGGATGAGCTGGGTCATCGAGTCAGATATTCTGCCCTCAATACAGATTTCGTTATCTTTCCTTGATTCAAGTCCCAATTACGTCGATAGATCCGCAATCCAAAGTACGGGAAGGGCCCCGAAATTCGCCGCTTTGCATATGAGAAATACAACTCTGCAACGTGATCCGATTCGCGTTTGGACTGGGCACGGTCGAGCCAATGAATGAAGGATAGGGTGAGGTGTCGATCTGCAATTCCTGTCGCCACCACATTAGTTTCCCCTTCCGGGCCAACAAGATAAACCTCGTTGGAAAACGAATCATTCGTGTTGGAGAGTTTGTAGAAAACAGGAATCGAATTGAAGGGCCAGAGCCTTCCGGTGTTGAAAACGAGCGAAGTTGCCTGTGCGGCCACTACCAATAGAATCCAGGCCCCCACAACGATCATTCGAAGCTGCAACATACGGCCTGTCACTATATCAATCCTGCGTCCCTAACCGGCGTAAGGCACGAGCCAGCGCCCCGGCCCACGGCGAAAGAAACATCAATCTGAGATGAATCCCCTCCACTGTCTCGCCGCTAATATTTTCGGCCCAACGGCCCCAACCGAGGAAGGGATCCTTAGGTGTTCCAGGATAGGAAACAGAGAAGCGAATGACATGCAAGCGGCCCCGATAATCACTGCTTGCGCGATGGCGATGAGCACTGGACAAATAAGGCTTGGGCGCTTCGGTGAACATCCTCTCGCCAATGAAACGCCAGGAAAATTTGCTTTTTAGCGCACCCACAGTCGCTCTTGCAAAGTCTCTTCTGGCCGCACCCCGAAGCCGGAGCCAGGTGCGAATTTCAAACCACCAGCAATGCAACATGTATCCCAGCACCGCAACTCGATTCCCAACAAGGCCGTGATCCATTTCACGCCCCGAAACAAAGCCTGGAGCGGAACTGTCAAAAACGACAACAAGCTCTACTTGGTCTCCCAGCAGCTTTGCCACCTCCACTGCCAGATTGCCGCCAAAGGAATATCCCGCTAGCCTCAGCTTCCGTCCGGGCCAAAATGCTTTCAACTCGGCGGCAATGATTTCTGCCACTTGCCCTGTCTGCCCGGCAGACCATTTCAGATCGAAAGTATAAACGGGCGTGCCGATCAAGGCCGGCAGGTCTTGATAGTAAGTGGTACCCATCGGCGGCGGCGGCATCAACAGCCACGGCTCACCTTCTCCACCCACCAGAGGCACCATATTGCCAGGCTTGCTCTGGTTCTCTTCGATGGCCAGCCGCATCATTGCTGGCGTCGGTGCCCAGTAGATCTCCTTGGTTGAAATCTCACGCTCAACCAGTCGTGAAATTCTGGCGGCCAGCTCTGCCGCCCGCAGCGAATCTCCACCCAACTCAAAGAAATGATCGGTTGCGCCTGCCTGGTCTCGACCCAGCACGATCCGCCACAACTCTACCAGCTTTTCCTCCAGCCCCGGCTGCGGCTTCACCCCTTCTGAAACAGGCAGTGGCAGGGCCTTTCGATCCACCTTGCCCGTAGACGTTAGAGGCATCTGCGCCAAAGCGATAAAGGCGCTGGGCAACATCCAAGGGGCCAGCCTGCTTTTTGCTTGTGACTGTATGTCCGGCGGAGGAGAAACCACATAAGCCAGCAGCCGGTCCTGGTCGGCAATCACAGCAGCCTCGCGCACCCCTTCTAGCGACTGCAACACTCCCTCAACTTCCTCAAGGTCCACCAGAAAGCCGCGCACCTTCACCCGCCGGTCGCTCCTTCCCTTCAGGTGCAGGCAACCCTGCTCATCGAGGTGTCCCAAGTCACCGGTCGCGTAGCTTTGCCCAAACGGGCTGCCCTTCCAATAACCGCGAGACAGATACGGGCTGCTCACAATCACCTCGCCCTGGCTTGAGATTGTGACCTCTTTGTCCGGGCAGGCAAATCCCGCCGGCACCACCCCTTCGCTGCTTGCGCCAACCTCATAAGCACTGATATTGCCCGCTTCACTCGACGAGTAGCGATGCAGAATTCTCACCTGCTCGCCGCAAACTCTCCGGATCAGCTTCACATCGCTCCAGTAAATCAATTCGCCCCCGAGTGCGATGAGCCGCAGGGCCGGCAACTGAAGCGGCTCCTCTATCAACCCAAGCCATCGCCTCAGCAACCCAACCGGCGGATGCCAGAACGCCACCCTTTGCCCCACAAGCCAATCCGTCAACTTACCCACTCCCAGCGATGCCGGATAGTGGCTCACTTGTGCACCATTCATCCAGGCGCCAAACAAATCCGACTCCGCACCAACATGGCTCAACGGCGCCATCAGCGCCTGCACGCCGCCCTCGCCGATGCCACTGGCTTCACGATAAACCCAGGCCCGATGCAGCAGGCTCGCATGCGTCCGCACCACCCCTTTCGGTTTGGCTGTCGAGCCAGAAGTGTAGACGATTGATGCCGCGCGATCCCCGCCAAAGCCAGGCTCCGGATTCGATTCATCTCCGCCAGCTTCCTCCACCTCCTGCTGCCCAAGAATCAATCCCGGCCCCAGATCCTCTACAATCGAATCGCGAACGGCTTTGCCCATCCCTTCGTTCACCACTACAAAGGGCTTGCCAGCCTTGCAAAGTGCAAGCACGGCCACCAGCAGACGGTCGCTGGCCACCGAATCGAGAAGAACCGGAATCTCGCCACTCCCGAGTTGAGCCAAGACGCGATTGGCCAGCCGGTTCGCTTCCCCGTTGAGGTCGGCATAGCTAAGCGACTTACCGCCACTCCACAAAGCAAGCGCATCCGGCTGCTTCGCTGCTATATCCTCAAAGCGTTTCCCTACGGTTTTTTGAGGCCAATCCTGAAAACTCAAAGGGCCTCCAGGCTGAAAGTGCGCCGCTCGACGACGCAATCTTCAGCTTCAACAGCAAGCCCTGCTTTGTATTGAGGCTCTGCCCCCAGAGTCTGAATCGTCCAATTCCCGCAACGCAAGAAATCTGTGCTGCCCTTCCACACAGTGGAAGATCTTCCGTCCCCAAGCAACCCGCACCCCTCCCCCTTAAGCAGCGCCTCCTTCCGGGTCCACCAGGTAAAAAATCCATCAGTGCGGCGATCCTCTCGAAGCCCCTCGAAAGCGGCACTTTCTTCTCGCGAAGCAAACTGCCGCATCACTCCCTCAAAATCCACCCGGCGGTCGATTCGTTCAACATCAACGCCAACCGGGCAATCGAGAGCCAAAGCAATCCAAACCACTTCGCCCGCATGAGAGCAGCTGAATTGAAATCTCGACTCGCGAATCAGAGGCTTACCCTGAGGCCCTGTTTCGAGCGGAACAAGCGCGGGATCCATACCAAGCGATCGGCCGAGAATACATCGCAAGGCCCCACGCGAGACGATCTTCCGAAGCTGGTCCTCGCGTTGTTGATACCGCATCACCCGCTCGCGCTCAAGGCTGGTCAACACCTCGAAGCCCCGAAGCCCGGCGCGTGCATCCACTGCGATTTCCCAAATTGTGACCTGAACCTTCACAACTGCCAACACCTAGCCATCCCTAATACTCTACAGTGGCGCAGGCAGCTGTTTTATTGAGACAATTGAGAGGCGGGCCCTTAGCACAACGGTTAGTGCAGCAGACTCATAATCTGTTGGTTGTTGGTTCAAATCCAACAGGGCCCACCATCCCTTATGGCTGCACCGGCGCCAGCGACAACTGATACTCCTGCGCTTCGAGCTCCTCAGCCTTCTCCTTCGCGAGCAACTCTCTCAACTTCGCCCCCATCCGCGAAGCGTCGGCCTGACGGCCCTGCTTCTTGTAAATCGTCATGAGTTGGTAAACCGTCGCACGATGTGAAGGGTCCAACTTCAAGGCTGCTTCCAGTTGCAAGAGCGCTTGCTGTGTCGCACCATCCTGCGCCAGCGTTTTGCCCAACAAACTCCTGGCCGCGACATTGGATGGCTCGCGAGCAATCACTGCAGCTAACAAGTTTCTCGCCTCCGCCTTGTCCGCATTCGAAGGACTATCAAAAAGCAGCGCCCGGGCCAGCGTCAAAGCCACCATTGGCTCATTGGCAGGCAGTTTGCGCAATACCCTCACAGCCTCCCCAGCAAGCCCCAACTGCATCAATGTCGATGCCGTCGCCACCTCCCCTAGCCCGCTCTTTGGAGCCAGCCGCCGTGCCTCTGCAAAGAGCACCTCTGCCTTCTCTGTCTCTCCCAGGCGAACACGAAATACCCCCAGCGCCGTCAGCAGTCGAACCGAGCTTGGATTGTTTCGTACACCCGCTTCCAGAATCGAGACGCCAAGCTCAATTGCATTCTGATCGAGACACATCAAAGCAAGCTCCTGGAAGAGCCGTTCATCGTTTGGATACTGTCGCACAGCAGCTTGCAGCACCTCGAGTGCCTTCGGCACCTGCTTCAAGGCCTTCAAAGCACTACCACGCAAGCTCAGCGAATCGGCGTCGTCAAGGCCCTGAAGCGCCTCCACCGCCTGAGCAGCGCTGCCGGCTCGCCAGTAACTGAGAGCCAGATTGAATCGAGTGGGTGCATGCTCCCGCAGCTTCAGCAGCGCTTCAAAGTTTGTGGCTGCATCCATCCACCGCTCCAGCGCAAAATGGCAAACACCCTGTTGCCAGCGCACCGCTGGCTTCTGTTCCACTTTGGACAGGTGCGCCAATGCAGTCACACAGTCACGGCTCTCAAACGCAAGTTCGCCCAGCATCGAATGCGCAACTAAATTTGTGGGCTCTAACTTCAAGATAGCGGCGAGTGTCGCTTGCGCTCTCGCGTCTCGTGCTTCAAACTCCAACTGTGCAGCGGCCTGAAGTGCCGGAGCATAAGACGGAGAAACCTTCAGGGCGCTTCGAAAGGCCTTCAAGCTGGCGCCTGAATCTCCGATCCCCTGCAACGAGAATCCCTTCAAAGTCCACAGTGCCGCATTCGATGGCTGCGCCTTTAGCTCCTGATCGCAGGCCTGATTGGCCTCCGCAAACTTTCCCGCTTTCAATAAATCACGAATGGCGGCGACGCCGGCAAACGCCGGCACCGCCGCCATCATGAAAAACAAAACCCAGCTAGAAAGCAATCCTCGCTCCGATTTGAACACTTCTTGGGCCCGCATTCCCATTCTGCCCGAGAATGCGGCCAAAGTTCGGATCAGCAACGTTGCTATTGATTCCACCCAGGTTCACGCGGTTGATCGCATTGAAGAATTCAAACTTCAACTGCAGGTTCCCCGCCTCGCCCAGAATCGGCAGGCGAATGTTTTTGATCACGCTGCCATCCACTGCAAGGACACCCTGTTGCCGGAAGGCATTGCGCGGACTATTGCCCAGCGTGCCTACACCCGGTGCCGTGACAGCGTTGATGTCATAAGCAGCACGTCCGCCATTGACACCCAGGAATTGATCCCGGGCCGGCTTCGACACAAAGCTCGAAGGAACATTCGGCAGATCGAAATTCACTCCGTCTGCATTGTAGTCGCCGCTCAGGGGCCGGAAGCCAGTTACGTTGCCAGCCGCATCACGAATCGGATTGAAACCACCGTTGTTGGTAATCCAGTAAGGGGTGCCGGTCTGGGCAATGATCGTTGAGCCAATTTCCCAGCCACCCAGTACATGCTTGGCAATCACATTGCTCTTGAATGGTGTGCCAAAGCGATAAACCCCAGAGGCCGAAATGCGATGGCGAACATCGAAGGCTGAGTCAGCCCTGTAATCGCGCAGCTTGCCCGGGTCGGGGATGTTACCAGCACCAACCGAGCGAGAGCCGCCTTGATAGTAATCCTTCGTGTTGCCCAGTGTGTAGGAACCTTGCATTGTGCCCCGGCTGCCAAAGCGACGCCGTGCCGACACGATCATCGACTGGTACCGGATTGTGTTCGAGTTCACAATGTAGGTCATCGCGCCAAAGCTTGGATTGATGCGGTCCAGACGGCCGTCAATCAGATCCCCTGCAATTCGATTGTTGTCTGTACCAACAAGGCCGTCAACCGCGTAGGAGCCGCTGTAGTTGACGCCAACCACTGTACCCTTGAGTTCACGTTCTACACCCACCAGATAGTTGAGTGTGCGCGGTGCCCTCAGGTTCGGATCCAGCCCGCCGACAGCTGTCTGTACGCCTGCAAGCCCGCCACGGGAATCAAGTCCAACCGATGGAATGACGGGCAGGGTGAAGCCATAAGGAAACTGGTCGGAATTTCCGATTCCGAAGATTGGTTTAATGGGCAGCAATTGTCCCACGTTCGGGAACAGGAAGTTCGGTGGGTTGATGTTGACGCGGTCAATCGACTCACCGAGCGTGATCCAGTCATAATACAAACCAACACCTCCGCGAACGCTCCATTTGCGGGTCTTGCCCGGCGCCCAGGCAAAGCCGAAGCGGGGGCTCCAGTTGTTCGCCACGCGTCCAGGAAATTGAGCTTCCGTGCGCTTGATCGAAGCATTGCGAATTTGATCTACATAAGTCGATCCCTGACCCACGAAAAGGTTGGTGTAGATGAAGTCACGGATGCCGCTGGCATTTCCGAAGTCGTCGTAGCGAAGGCTGAGAGTCAGCGTCAGATTGGAGCGTACCTTCCATTCATCCTGCACAAACAAACCCAAAGTGTCTGCCTTGGCTCCAAAGGTGTAGCGCTTCTGCTGCCCAGTGAGCGGGTCTCTGGCCGCGCCTGAGCCAGAGAAAGGCTGGTCTTTCACCAGATCCAGCAGATTGTTGAAATTGAATGTCGGGCGGCTGTTCCCTTGCGGGAAGTCAGCCCAATCATTACCCCAAAAATAGTTGCCACCAAACTTGAGCGAGTGCGATCCCTTAACCCAGGTCAGCACATCGCGGAAATTCCAGTTGTTCTGCACGAACAAGCCACCGCCAACCCCAAGGCCTCTTGAACCTGCAATGCTAATCGAGGGGATACTCAGCTTGGCATCAAAGCCGTTAAAGCCGTTAACGCGGTTTCCCGACACGGCAAACTCGTTCAGCAGCGTGGGTTTGAAGGTGTGTGTGTAGTTGGTCTGGAAGGCGTTCACAAAGCGGTTGCTGTTGTTGATAAATGCAGGTCTTGGCTCCAGATTGTTGTTGTCAGACTCGGTCCGGATGAAGCTGCCAAAGATGCGGTCTTTCCCTTCGCGGAAGTAACGGTCTCCACGGAAGCTGTATTGCAGACCGTTTCTGCGGGGAGCGCGTCCCCACGTACCTTGCGCAAGCACTGGCAGCGCGCACGGGATGTTGGATGCAGCGGCAGTGCCGCAGTCAGCGCCGATTACCTGTTGGGCAGTACGGAAGGCCGGATTTGTGATCCCTACGGCAGTCGCCGGAAAATCAGTCAATAACTTCGTACCCAGTGAATTTGGGAATGCAGCTTTCGCCCAGTTCACAAACTCCGGGCTCTCGATTGTCTCGACACTGGCAGTGGCATCTGTCTGTCGAAGCATCTCTACTGCAGCGAAGAAAAATGTTTTGTTCTTCTGAATTGGTCCGCCA
Organism: Bryobacter sp.; assembly: GCA_044376335.1. Classification (GTDB taxonomy): domain Bacteria; phylum Acidobacteriota; class Terriglobia; order Bryobacterales; family Bryobacteraceae; genus Bryobacter. The sequence goes on along the minus strand of JBIPMY010000055.1, from coordinate 12,160 downwards.
AAGGCACCACTCACGTTATTGCGCTTGAATGGCGCATAGGCGGCAATAAACGGCAGGCTGGTTCGCGCCCTCATGTCCTGGTTGGTGAACCAATAGTTACTCGCTCCGTGAAACTGATTGGTTCCGGCCTTGCTCGTGATCGAAACCACAATCGAGCTCCCCAGGCCTTGCTCGGCTTTGAAGGTGTTTGTCTCCACCGTCAACTCTTCAACTGCCTCGGGGTTCACACCCAGATTCGCCGTTCCATTGGTGATGTTCGAGGAGATGCTCAAACCATCTACGTTGTAGGTATTGCCGCGGGGGCTTGCGCCATTGGCACTCATGCCCGCAAAGTACTCGGGGTTAAAGTTGTCTGAAGCTCCGTTCAGGCCAGTGACACCTGGTGCCAGAGACAGAATCGCAAATATGCTGTTGTTCAATAGCGGCAAGTCGCGGATCTTTTTCTGATCCATCGTCAGTTGCTGGCGTGACTCTGCGGTGTCCAGCACCGGTGCCTCACCCGTCACACTCACCGTCTCGCCCGCACCTTTCACTTCGAGGCTAAGATTCAAATCCCGCGTCTGACCCGTAGTGAGAGTCAAAGCAGTGGTCGACCCGCGGAATCCTGCTGCGTCTACTTTAATTTCATAGTCGCCAGGTGCCAGGGAGCTAAAGCGATAGAACCCTGCACTGTTGGTGAGCAAGTCAGACGATATGCCAGTGCGACTATTTTTCAGTGTGATTTTGGCGTTCGGGATGATCGAAGCCGAAGGATCGAGAACGGTGCCTTGCACGGCTGCAGAAAACTGAGCTGCCATCGGAAGTGCAAACGCAACCAATGAGACTACGAAACGGAGAGTCATAAATTTCCGCTAGTATATATCAACTACTCAAGAATTTCGCCCACTCTGCCAGCCATCGATTATTCTCGAATTCGGATGTTCCGGTAACAGCCCTTCCCGCCATGATGCGTCAGCACCAGCGGATACGCTTTCCCCGGCTGCTCCTTCAACTCATCGAGGTGATGCGGCTTCGGAATATCCGCCCGCTTCTCCGCCGCCATCGCCTCCCGCAGCTTGGCTGATTCGAGATCCACCTCCAGCACCTTCACCCCGTCCAGCCAGTGCTCCATGCGCTTGCCCTTCACAACAACCTTTGCCTTGTGCCACTGCTCCACAGCCAAAGCCGGCAACTTCCCCGGCTCAGCAAACAAATAGAGCGCTCCCGTCCCGCGCCTCCGCGACACCTTGGCATCCGGCACCCGCTCATCATCAATCAACTGCAGCTCAAAGCCAAGCGCCTTCGGCACATCCGGGTCCAGCTTGCCCGTATCGGGATTCGCCCGCGTACCAAACACCAGATACTTCACCCCGCTATTGGTACCCTTCTCAATCCACCAGTCGAATTCCAGCTCAAAGTTCCGAAACTTCTTCACACTCGATAGATCCGCACGTGGCCCCGTAGCGATCGAACACAAAGCGCCGTCTTCAATCTTCCACGCCGCAGCCGGAAAACTCTCCCGCATCAAAGTCTGCCAACCGGCACTCGTACGGCCATCAAAAAGCGTCTGGCCCTCAAGGCTCAGTATTGGTAAGAAAACAAGCAAAGCGCGACGGAACATGCGTCCTGAAGAATATCAGCAAGTCCCGTCAGCCATCACACGAACAAGGGCTCCACGCCCAAGCAGACTTTCGTCTGGCTCTCTGCAATATGTTCTTTATTACATATGAACTGCATAACATATTATTGAAGGTGCCTTGGCTTCTCGTTCGACCCCAGGCGCAATGCGGTCCTTCTAATCGCGGCAGTCAAATCAGGCGGAGCATAGCAAAGGCCGACGAAAGATTTGGTGAGCACCTGTCACAAATGAAGAGCAACACAAGAAAGGAGAAACGAGCATAGCCATGCCAATCACGCTGAAGGACAAAATGAAGCAACTGAGCCCCGACAAACGCGAGAAGGTCGAAGCTCGCGCCGCCGTGCTGATCGCCGAGGAGATGACCTTACGCGAACTTCGGCACGCCCGCAAGCTCACCCAGGTCAAGATGGCCAAAGCGCTCGGAGTCACCCAGGACAGTGTTTCGCGCCTGGAAAAACGGAGCGATCTCCTGCTGTCCACGCTTCGAAAAACGGTCGAGGCCATGGGCGGGAATCTTTCACTGGTTGCCGAATTTCCCGACCGCGCACCGGTGATTCTCTCCGGCATTGCCGAAGAGAATCCGAAGCCAAAGCCGACAAACAGAAAACGTGTCGCCTAAAATTTGGCGGCCATCCGGAGCACTCTCATTCTCAGAGCCGTTCACAGGGTGGGCCCAGCACTCTGGCTGAACAGGCTAGCTGCGCGGGCATCGACAGATGTACTGAAAGCGCAATTATAAATGCGTCCTGTAGAATATCAGCGCTGCTCCCCGCCCAAAGCCTTCATCAGATCCCGCATCCGCCGCCGGCTCACCTCGAGGCGCTGCCCACTCCGCAGCGCAATCTCTGCCGCCCCACCCGGAAACGGATGCACCTCCAGCACAGCCGCCAGGTTCACCAGCGCTCCCCGCGACACTCGAAAGAATCTCACCGGATCCACCCGCGCCTCCAGCTCCTGCAGCGGCGGGTCGATCCAATGCTCCTGCCCAGTTTCCGTTACCAATTTCGTCAAGCCATCCACAGACTCAAAGAACGCCACCTTACCCACCGGCACCACCGTATAGTGCGACCCGTTACGAACCAGAAATCGTGCATCAGGCCGCCGCACCACAGCGTCCACCGCAACTTCAGTCGAAGCCGCCGCCCTCGCTCCAACTCGCGCCAGCGCCTGCGCCAGTCGAGCCCGGCTCACCGGCTTCAGCAGGTAATCCACCGCGTTCAACTCAAACGCCTCAATCGCATGCTCGTCGTAAGCCGTGCAGAAGACAATCGCCGGCCGCGGCGATGCCAGACACGCCGCCACGTCCAGCCCCGTGCCACCCGGCATCTGGATATCGAGAATCAACAAGTCCAGCTTGAGCGTCGCCGCCAGCGCGATCGCCTCCACCCCAGTCGTCGCCTCGCCAGCGATTTCCACCTGAGGATGAGCGGCCAGCATCTGCCGTAACCTCTCCCGCGCCGGAGCTTCGTCGTCTGCGATCAGCACTCGTATCATGCCTGTCCCTTCACCGGCAACCGCATTCGCACACAGCAGCCCATTGGCGTATTCTCCCATTGCAGGCTGGCCCGCTCGCCATAGTAGCCCCTTAGCCTGTCCGTCACGTTGCGCAACCCGTGGCCATCCACAGGCAAGAAATCCGCCGGAAAGCCCGGTCCGTTGTCACAAACTTCCACCATCAGCATCTCTCGATTCCCCCGCACCGCCACCGTCACCCGCCCCGCCACCATCTGCGACACCCCATGCTTCATCGCATTCTCCACCAGCGGCTGTATCAACATCGTGGGCACCTGCACTCCCTCCAGCTCAGAGTCACTCTCAATCGATACCACCAGCCGCTCCCCAAATCGAGCCTGCTCCACGGCAAGATAGGAGCGAACAAAGTCCAACTCCTCTCCCACTCGTACCCACTCCTGCTGCGACCGGTTCAACGCATAGCGAAACACCTCCGCCAACTGTGTGACGGTTTCATCCGCCAGTTCCGGCCGCACCCGGATCCATCCGGCGATCGCATTCAGCGCGTTAAACAAAAAGTGCGGGTTGATCTGTGCCCGCAAGGCTCGTACTTCCGCACGCGTCGCGTGCTCCCGCAGATCCTGCTGCTGCAAGCGCAGCACGATGTTTTCCCGCACCACGCGCAGCGTCCGCGCAAGCGACTCGAGCAAACTTTGATCGCCGCTCAGATAAGGAATTCCGCTGCGGCGAGGCCGCAACCGCACACCCTCAAGCCGCAGCTCGCCCTCAATCGCCGGTGGTGCGAAAGCTCCAAACCAGACATCAGCTGGAGCGTCAAAAATCTCCTCCAGTGACCTCTGCGCTGCATTGCGCAAATCGTCCTCTGCCGCACACTGCCGCACATCGCCAGCAAACACTCGCTCGGCCTCGATCGGCGAATACCTGCGCCGCAACGCCCGCCTGTCTACCCAATCGCTCACCCGCCGCAACACCGCAGGGCCCGCCAGCCACGCCAGCAGCAGCACCACTACAGTCGAATCTGCAGTCGAATCTGCCGGCACAAAAACACCCACCAGCACCGCACCGCACACGAAGTAAATGCCACCCTTCAGAAACACATCAAAGAATGCCAGCCGCTCGCAATAGTAGAGCCACACAGCCAGAAACCCCAACAGCAGATAATCCGGCAGCAGATCATATAGCGGGCTCTCGCCATACCAGGACCCCACCGCCGTCACCAGAAATCCACCAAAGATCAAGGCATTCCACCAGCGATGCCTCGCCCCCGCCGTCGGTCGCTCCCGCTTGGCCGCCACCAACACAAAGAGCACCAGCACCGCCACCAGCCCCAGCCGAACTGTAGGCAACCAATCGCTCACCGGCGCCAACACAGAAAGGTAAATCGCACCCAGCAACACCCGCCAGGCCGCACGGCCCGGCACTACCTGCCATCGCTCGCGATCCAGCACCAGATGCAGCATCAGTGGCGGAAGCGCGCCCGTCAGCAAGTCCCGCAAATATTCAAACGCCGGATGCGTCACAAACAAGAGCGCTGCCACCAGATTGCTCACCAGCGCGCCCGCGCAAACAAGGCTGAAAACGTGAAATACCGCATGGTCCGCCCGGCGCTCCCGCCAGTACGACCACGCGAGCCACGAGAACGCCATCGCGCCAAACACGAACACCGCAAGCGACGTATATTGAATCAGCGACAGCATCAAGGCCGGTCTTCCACTGGCTTCCCCGTCGCAGCCTGCAACGCCCGCAATAAGCCTTCGTACTGATCCTTATGCACCGTCAGCAGCACAGCCCCCGTCTTGCCATCAGGCATCTTGTACTCAATACTGACAATGTGATCCTTGCTCTTGTGCAGCAAGCCAAAGAGTGCAACGGGCGTCGCGAAGACACTCAACACCGCCATATCCGCCACCCGGCGGTACGCCTTCTGCCCATAGCTCACTCTCCCCACATCCGCTACCGGAATCACCACCCGCTTGCGGCCAGCAAACACCAATTCCAGCTCGCCCTGCCGCACGGTCAGCGTAGTGTTCCAATCGAAAGGATTCACCTTCGCCTCAACCGTCCCGCCCTGATAGCGGATCTTGTTCCAGGATTTAGCCTGAGCAAATCCCACACCCGCCACCAGCAGCCCGGCCAGAGCTGCTGCAATCGCGCGTCGTGTGGTTTTCCTCTTCATCGGCAACTTCAGAATAGTCAACGCTTCCGCAGCCGGGCAATCAAAACTTCGTGACTGGCTGGAATCGCGACCTGAATGGTAATCCTGCACCCGTCCGCCACTCATCAGCGACTTCCCGCCATTCACAGGAACTCCGTGGACTGCCATCAAAACCCCGGTTAGCATTGGGTCAATGAAGCAAGTTGCCCAATTCACTTCCCTCGTGCTGCTAGCCTGCACCTGTCTGAGCGCACAAAACAGCGATCTAGGATTTCTGTTCGGATTTTCCCAACGCAATGCATCCATCCGCGACGGAGTCATCCGCGGCGAAGTGAAGGTCGGTTTCCAGGTCAACTACGCCTGGCAACTGGTAGAGGGTCGGGGCGGGCGGCTCTATTTAGAGCTGCCCGTCCAATTCGTCGCTGGTTCTAACGGCGAACTCGGTGACCGTGTCATCGGCCGTGCCGGTGGCATCGTCTTCGTCACACCTGGCCTCCGCTACCACTTCAACCTCACTCCCCGCCTGGCAATCTACGCCGCCGGCGGCGCTGGAATCGCTCACAAAGAAGAGCGCTTCGGCTCCCGCGTCGGCGATCAGATCGTAGAGGTGGACCGGCCCAAAACCGGCGGCGCTTTCAATTTCGGCGGCGGCCTCGACTTCCGGCTCACCAAACTCTGGAGTCTTCGCGGTGAAGTCCGCAGCTTCCGCACCACCGAGGCCACCACTCTCCAGACAAACTCCTTTTCTCGCCGCAACGTCTTCGCCCAGTTCGGCTTCGCCCTGCATTTCTAACTGCACTACTAAACCCCGAAAGAACAATTCAACTATGAGAACAATGCTCTGCGCATTCGCGTACACGTGTGCCTTGTTGGCGCAAAACAACGAAGTCAGCCTCTACACCGCCTGGCTCCGGCACGACTCGATCGTCCGTCCTACTTCGACCAAAGTTGAAACCATCAGCGCCGGCATGTTAAGCCTGGCCCAACAGGTCGCACAGACGCCCATCGGCCGGCTATCGCTCGAGCTACCGATCCTCTGGACAGACGGCAAATTCGCCGCCTCCTCGAGGCCCATTTTAGGCCGCAGCGCCAAAACGGTTTTCATCACGCCCGGCCTCCGTCTCACCCATCCCTGCACCAGCCGCATATCGCTAATCGCCACTGCTGGGCTGGGCTTGGTTGCTACTAACGAAAAGGTCTCGATCGAACGGCCAAGCCAAACCATCACCGCCGACGGACGCCGCTCCGGCATAGCCGGCAGCTTCGGCGGCGGCATCGATATCCGAGCCACCCGCCGCTTCAGCTTCCGCTTCGAAGTCCGAGATTTTGTAACGCGCAAAGGCTCGACGCTCTACCGCCGCCACAATGTTGCGCCAATGCTCGGCATCGCATTTCACTACTGAGAGGATTAGCCCCAGCTCTAAGCCATAACCGGACGACTCGACCAGAATTCTTTGTCACCCATGTCACCGGGCTGCTTTGTTACCTATGTCCCCGGGCTGTACCCCAGTCTGACGGCTTTACGAATCACTCGGGGGCGTGACGTCTGCGCCGTTAGTCATCAAAGGGCTGCCGTATCCTCGTGAACGATTGTAAGAACTCAATGAAGTGTGCGGCGTTGATGATCATTACAGTATGGCGCTTCGCATCACCTCGGTCCGCTGAGGTTACGGAAGAGATCATCGGATAGTCATCGCCGCTCCAAAGCTGCTTCACGAATCGGAGGTATGGGACCTCCTCAACCTCAGGGTCTTGCACTTGCCCATCATTGAGGTTGATCGCCGCTGTATCAGTAAACACTGCAGTGAGCGTCGCGGTCGTGACGATTGCAGTGAAGAACATGATCTCACTGGGTATGTAGGCTGGTCGCCATTCACTTCCTTTTGCAATGGCCTCTGTAGCGGAAAGGGCTGTTGCTGCGGTATGTTCGAGCAACTCCCTTCCTTTCGAAGCGCTTTCTCCTGCATTCACACAATACTCGGCGACATAGCTCAAAGGATCGAGGCGTATTTCATGAGCAGTGAGTTCAGTTCGAGCGCTATGGTCTTTTAAGGCGTAGTAGCGACCGTGGATGAGACGGCAAGGGCTGCGCTGCTTCTTGTCCTTGCTGTCAATGAGAAAGCACCAGTTGTTCGCGTGAAGGCGTTTGCATTCTACGACAAGGATAATGTTGTTCTTCTGTAGAATGAGGTCAACCCATCCCTCAGTCTGTGTACGCTCGTTCTTCCAGTGGTGCTCGTGAGCGCGAACACTCCACTCAGTTGCAGATTCCTCGATTTGTCGTTCGAGTGCCATTTGCAAAGGGAAGCCAGACTTGTTAATTGCCTCGACGATCTTCTTGTCGACCATTGCGTCATCCTACCGCACACAATCGTGGCAGAATCCAGCAGCTTCGGTGCAAAGCGCCAATCCGCCAGTCTCGGTAAAGAGTTCAACGGATCTCAATTTTGCCGCTCCATGAACATGGAGCTCTTCGACCGGTCCTTGCCTTTGTTTGAGTTCGAACGCCCAGATCGACAAGATCTTCCATCCTAGCCTGCCCGGTGCCTTTTGATTGGCGGCACTACGTTGAACGGGTTGCTTCCAATCTAAGTATCCGAAATTCCAGCCTGGAGTTCGGCGACCTAGTATTCTTGAGTAATTTGGCCGAAGGGAAAAAGGAACACCAGTTGGAACAACGCTACTTGGTCTTTGATGTTGGGGCTGGCACCGTAGCCGAAGCCGTAGCGCCTGCCCTGGGAGCATCTGGTCTCTGGCGTTAAGATGTGCCAGTTGCATCTGACTTATACTTTTTGGGGTAGACGAATGGCTTTCGTGTTGCAACGCTTAAAGGCGAAACGCCGAGAAATTTTGCTCGAAGCAATTTTCCAACTTGAGCAGCTTCGCGCTTAAATCCAGCCAAATATGAATCAAGTAGCTTTTCGAGCTCTAGATCCAATTGTTTGACGACGGTCGAGTCGTTGCAAAAAAAATAATGCATCCCCCATCCATACACAATCCCATTAACTCTTGTTAGTGTTCGAGCGAGCGATCTATCAGGTAATGGATCTGCACCCAGACGACACTTTCTAAACGACTCAAGACTTGCCTTGTACGCATCTGAAGCTAAGGCTAGCAATCTAGCACGGGCTGTCTTGCTCGGTCTAATGAATCCGGGGGTAATCTCAATGCCCAGAAACTCGAATCCTGCCGACACCGCACGCATTTGGGTCTTGTCAGGAGAAATTTCAAGTCCCTTTTCTTCCAACAGCGTCACTGCAGATTTAAATGCGCGCAAGCAAGTTGGCTTGTCTTTCCCAAGAATTATGAAGTCATCTATGTAGCGAAGGCACTTTACGCCCTTCAACTCATTCATCTTGCGGTCGAAATCAGCGAGGTAAATGTTTCCCAAAAGTGGTGAGAGTGAACTGCCTTGAGCTACTCCTAGATCGTCGACAGGAAAAGCAAACAGGTCAGTGCCAAGCTCCTCTGAATTTTCGAGGTCCACTTTAATAGCTTCATGCAGAAAGTTGACAAATGAGTCATCGGCCAAAATATCAGAAATAGTCGACATTACTTGAGACTTTGGAATTTTCGTAAAGAATGCTTTGATGTCTGACCTTATGACAAAAGTCGCCCCAACTCCAATTTCATCAAGCAAGGCTTGAATAGCTCCCGGCACTGCGGCAAGCACTTGGCCCTCATGTTTTTTGACACCACCAAAGCTGTACGGGGTATCTACAATGTTCTTGATGCCTTGCTGATCAATAAGCACATTGTGAATTGCGCGCTGCACTACCCTCGATTCGACTTTCGCAATAACCAATGGCCGGAAGGCTCCTGGCTTCCCCTGTTTTTTAATTTTTGCGCCCCGCGCAGACTGAAAAACAAACCTATTTTTCCGCAAGCGTTCTTGAATACGCACGATTTGTTGTGAGGAACAAGCATCGAATTCTTCAATTTCTGATCTTGTTTGGGGAGAGAGTGAACTTCTGCCGTTACTTCGGATAGCACGCCAAGCTGATTCTAGGTTTTGAGTGCGCCAAACCTTAGGTAGGAGTTTTGCCATTTTGGTCTTGTGGGTCCTGTTGGTAAGCCTGACCGCTCTGACACTGCACTGATCTCTGCGAAGGTACCTTTCGGCCCGTTCCGCTCGTTCGAGACGAAATTCGCCTCGCCGCTGCATTCAACTCTCTGCTCCAAGAAATTACTTATCGCCGAGACGCTGAATGCAAGAATCATTACTGCTAACGCTGAGCCGAAGCTCAACCATCGCCGAACTACGCGATTACCGCGTTTTTGAGTTTAGCTTTCTTTGCCATTTGATTTCCCCCTTTTAGGATAACCTTTTTGGGTTTTTGTCAAGCGCGCCGAAAACGGCCCCGGCCCCCACGACATATTAAAGCTACCAGCCGCCCAACAGGAACCATTTATGGTTAGGGCTACGGCTAGACTATAGCCAGGAGGGTCAGGTCTGATCTCTGCGAAGGTACCTTTCGGCCCGTTCCGCTCGTTCGAGACGAAATTCGCCTCGCCGCTGCATTCAACTCTCTGCTCCAAGAAATTACTTATCGCCGAGACGCTGAATGCAAGATCACATTACCTTGAAGCTAGCATGCAAAATGGAGGAATTCAAGCCCGCGATTCAGATGCTATCAAGCAACTCTTGGGGTATTAGTCAAGGTAGGAATTCGCTATCAATTCGCCGTCTAATTCGCCAGTACTATCTCCCAACTGGGGCTTGTCCCAGCCTCGCCTCCGCCACAAAAGACCAAATTCCCGTTTCGGGAGCCAAAACCAGCTTCGCCGGAGCTACCAATCGCGATCCGCAACTAGGCCCCAAGGGGTAGCCATACCCAAATCATCCAAAGGACCGCCGATCTTTGTCCACACGATTCAGGCTGGACCGAACGGAATGTACAAGCTGGCGCGAATCGAGATCCCGCCGGGGCTACCACACGGGCACATCGAGCTAGCTCGAACGCTTCGCATCGTGGCCGATGGACGCAGGAACCCGAAGGGCCAGACGAAGATCTAGTGGGGCTTCTGCTCGCCGAAGCGCGTTTCGCGGGGATGCCGGTGATTGAACCATCAGGGCTGATTGTGGAATGCGTCGAGCGGCAGCACAAGAGCAATTTCGGATAGCGGCCGGAGAGCTAATGCTTGTTTCGAATGGTGTTGCCAGGCAGGATAAAGTGTCTCCTTAGCGCACATTGAGTTGGATGATTGCTCTATTCGCACTGATGATCTTCAACCAAGTATCGACCTTTGATTGTTCCGTAGAGTACTTCGCCAAGTTTGTGAAATTGGCTCAACTGCTCATCGGCTTTTGCTGTTTTCGTGGCAGCCTGCGCAGAGAGCCCGAAGCCAGCCCAATTCCGTAGCTCAACCTTGATGATTTGTCCATTGGATCGAGCAGCGATTACATCTGAGCCTTGGTCTGCGATTACATCTTCCGCCAAAGGCGTGACGAGGGGACTTTGAACAGCGCTCGACGTGGGCCAAAATAACCCATTAAGAACTTTGCCCTCCAAGACCATACCACCTGGATCTTGGAGGCTTTCTCGTATATCCATGACTTGCTGATTGACCTCCGAACGTAGATCAAGAGCGCCCTGAAACGGATGCCACTCAGCCTTTCTTATCAAGTCCTCTTTGTAGAGCACGATGTATTTCGTATTCTCTTGAAGGTTGAGTTCGTTACAAAAAGGCAATGGCATTTCTTTAGAGTACCTCCCTTAGTTGGGGTAGGGCGAAGTACGAACTTTGTCGTCGAGATTAATGACCAATCCGTAGAGCAAGGACTATTGGAGTGAGTAGAGTGGTTTGATCAACTGGGCGCGGGCTGTCTTTATTGAGGCTCAGGTCGGCTAAGACCATGCCGTAGTTCTCGGGCGATGCTGCCTTTCGGCATCGAGTCGCTGTCTTTCGGCTTCTTCCTGTGCTTGCGTTGAGTACTTGTGCCCGGCGTGCAGTACGCACGTGTACCCATTTTTAAGCACTGAAAGCTTCATGTTTACAGCCTTGCCGCTCTCGGTCCAGCAAACTGGGCAGTAAGGAATTAGACCCTTGTCCTTCTGGGAATTACGGACATAGAAACCACCGTCAACACAGAACTCCATGTCATCTCTGAGCACCAACTTCGCCAACGCCTCATCTCGCTCCTGTCGAAGCTTTGAGTTTTCTTCGTGGATTTCAATCAAGGCTTGCCGTCCATCAAGAATGATGGACGAGAGTTGCAAAAGCTTTGCCTGAATCTCAGGAAAATCTATAGATGGCTGTCCTAGTTTGCCTAGGATCGTAGTCAGCAGATCACTTGCCGCCTTGACAGACGAGATTCCAGTAAGTAAATCCATGGGGATAATGCTACCAGGAACGACATTTCAAGGATGTTGCCACTGCTGGGCCGAGTAGGAGATTCGTGGACCACCAGCTTTGCTTGAAGGGCCTCAATTCGTCTAACAAGTGAACAGGATAGCATCAAGCATGGACTCGCCGGGGTTCAAACGTCATTATTTAGCGACGCTGGTGTCGCATAGGAATAGTATTCATGAATATTAAGCTTTTTGCGCAGTCAGGAAGCAGCATTTTTAGCCTTCGTGGTACAATTATGACGTGGAAAGATCGATTGAAAGGGAAGCCCCCAAACGAAGAGCTGAATCAATTGCTGAAGAAAAATGGGGGGCGGCCATGCGAGCTGGCTTTCAAACAATTCCGAATATATTGATCCAGGCACAACGAGATCTAAAGCTCGACCCGCTAGATGTGCTGATTATTCTGCACATCAATCAACACTGGTGGAAAGCTTCAGAGTTGCCATATCCAAAGCCAGGTTTGATCGCAGAGCGGATAGGGGTCAGTCGTCGCACTATCGAGCGACGCTTAAGCGCATTAGAAAAAGCCCAACTGATTAAGCGCCTTCCCTCGGAGGAACG
>JBIPMY010000352.1:0-6597 GCA_044376335.1 Bryobacter sp. | reverse complement strand
AGGCGGATGCCATGTACCTTGGTGCCAGTCTTCAAAGTTACATGCACCATAGTCCAGCCACCCACCATCGACGCACTGGGGTCAACAACCGAAGTGCGCAAATTGGAAGCGCTGCGCATCGCCCCAATCAGTGTAAGGTCCGGGCCCATGCGGCCACCAGCGCCCTGCACCATGTGGCAACCCGCACAACCACCTTTGCCCATATACAAAGCTTTTCCCTTGGTTGCATTGCCAGCGATGCTGGTCGGCGCAGTCCGCCCGAGAGAGCGGACATAACCGGCCAGTTTCACCATCTCGTCCTCGCTCATCCCAAGCGCAGGAGGCATATCCGTTCCGGGAATTCCGTTCCGGATGATGTTCAGCAGAGAAGAGTCTGTCGGGGCGTGAACCAGGTTTGGCGTCACCAGATTGGCCGCCATGCCGTCATCGCCCTTGCCATGACAAAAAGCACAATGAAATTGGTATAGCTTGTGGCCTTCACTATTTGCCTGAACTTGGGCAAACGTGGCCACAGCGAACCATAAACCGAGAATGGTAAATCGCATGTTTTGAAATCCTATCGTATGTTTGTTGAGTCTCGCCACTGGCGATACCACTTCGGGTGATGAAAGCGGGCCCATTCCGGTACCACCCAGCCCCGCAACATCGCTCGCATCGAGTGCGGCACTGCTGCCGTCCCCATGTAAATGTGCACAATGATTCCGCTAATCGATCCAATTGCTGCCAGCGGATGCATCGCGATAGCGATCAGTCGCAAGCTCCTCGGCATCCATTCTGGAAACCACATCACAATGCCGCTCGCAAAAAGCAACAACGCCGTGACAACCTGGCTCCAGAACAACATCTTCTGCCCTGCGTTGAAGCGGCCAGACTCCGGCAACGCCCCATGCTGATGCGTGATGTACTTGTCCATCTTCGTCAGCCATACCTTGTCATCGCTATCGAGACCCATCGTCTTGGCCCAGCGAGCAAACATCCAGCCAATCACCGCCGAGAAAAGAACACCAGACCACGGATGCGTCCCGCGAATCACAAAGCCGCCGCCAAACACTCCGGCCAGCCAGTACAGCTTCGGGCTCCAGATCGCGAGGCCCGTCAGCGTCGCATAGAGAAAGCTCAGCGCCGCCATCCAGTGCATCACGCGCTCGTAAGCATCAAAGCGAGGAATCCGAATCTCACTCTTCGTCATGACCATGCACCTCCGGGTCCTGCGGTCCGTAAATCACGAAGTGGAAGAACGCGCCGAGAATTGCTCCGACAAAAGCCAGCGTCCCAAGAACCTTCATCGGCCCCTTCCACAATTGAACCGTCCACGGAATCACCGGGTCTTTAGGCAACCCATAGCTCTCCGGCTGCTTCACATCATTCAACACGTAGATGACGTTGGTGCCGCCGACGCCCTGCGGGTTGTAAACTCCGGCATCCTGGAAGCCATCGGCCTTCAACTCGCGAGTCCGAATATCGGCCACCCGAATCATCTCGTCCCGCTCGCCAAAGGTGAGGCAATTGGTAGGGCAGGTCTTAATGCAGGCCGGTTCAAGCCCCACAGCCGTGCGGTCTGAACACAACGTGCACTTATAAACCTTCTTCGTCGTTGGGCTCAGCTTCGGTACATCAAAGGGGCAACCCGTGATGCAATAGCCACAGCCGATGCAATTGTCATGTGCAAAATCAACCGTGCCATTGGCAAGTTGCACAATTGCTCCCGGCGCTGGGCAGGCCGCAATGCAACCGGCATCGGCGCAATGCATGCACTGATACTTTGACATCAGCCACGAAGTCCCGCCGTTCTTCTCAACCTCGTTGAACTTGATCAGGTTCCAGAAGTTAGGTGCAAGATCCGGCATCGTCTGGTAGCTGCCATCAAAGGTGCCCAGCGTGTATTCCTGATCGTTCCATTCCTGGCAGGCCACCTCGCATGCCTTGCAGCCAATGCATAGAGTGGTATCGATGAGTTTGGCTACGGTCATCAGATCTTCTCCAGATTCACAAGAAAGCCCTTGTATTCGGGCGTACCCGAATTGGGATCATAAGCGCTCGGGGTGAGGTTGTTAATCAGGGGGCCGGTAATTTTCCCGACAAAGCCCCAATGAATAGGCAAGCCGACATGATAGGTCTTCTGGCCATTCACCATCAGGGTGCGAAGCCGTTTGGTCACCAGCGCAGGCCCTTCGAGAGTCCCTCTCGCGGACGACACTCTCACCTTGTCGCCACTAACAATGCCCTTAGCTGCCGCAAGTTCAGCTGGCAACTCCACAAAGAAATTCGACTGCAACTCCGAACTCGAACTCGTATGCTTCGTCCAGTAGTGGAAGTGTTCGGTCAAGCGATACGTGATGGCAACGTAAGGGAAATCCTTCGCCTTGCCAAAGGCCACCGGCTCGCTCGAATACGTCTTCAACATCGGATTGGCGCTAGCCTCCGGATGCAGCGAATTGAGCACAGGAGACTCCGCTGGCTCATAGTGTTCCGGGAAGGGCCCTTCGACAAGGTCAGGAGCAAAGAGCCGCGCCACGCCCTCAGGCAGCATGATAAACGCAGGCAGCGAACCCGGCTCAGCATCGGCCTTGTAGTCAGGCACATCTCCACGCCATCGCTCGCCATCCCACTGCAACGGCGCGCGAGTCTTGTCCCACGGCTGGCCATTCTCATCTGCCGAAGCCCGGTTGTAAAGAATTCGCCTGTTGGCAGGCCAACTCCAGGACCATTGCGGATAAAGCCCCAGCCCGGTCGGGTCCACCTGTCCACGGCGTGCCATCTGATTTCCGGCCTCAGTCCAGCAACCGCTATAGACCCAATTGCCACAAGCCGTCGACCCATCGTCCTTGAGTTCACCAAAGCCATTCAACTGCTTCAATGTCTTCAGATCAACCCCGTTTACTTCACGAGCGATCTCGCTCAACAACGGCATCGCGGGCTTCGCGTAATCCCAACTCATGTTCATCAGCGGAGCCGGGTTCGCCCCGCCGTCTTTTTCGTAGAGCCGGCGAATCTCAAGAAACAACTTGGCGATAATCTCTTGATCCCGCTTCGCCTCGCCCGGTGGATCCGTAGCCGCTTCTTTCCACTGCAGCCAGCGGGACGAATTCACAAACGCCCCGTCCTTCTCAGCAAAGTTGGCAGCAGGCAGCAGAAAGACCTCAGTCGCAATTCCTGCTTCATCCAAAGCCAGCGGATAATCCTTCGCAGCCAGTGTCTTGGCCTTCCAGAATGCCGCTGTTTCAGTCTCAAAGTTCTCAGCGACAATCAGCCACTTCAACTTCGAAAGCGCCGTCAACATCTTCTTCGTATTGGGCCCGTTCGCAACAGGATTCATCCCAAAGCTGATCAGACCCTCAAGCTTGCCGTGGAACATGTCATCAAAGAAGGCACCCCACGAATGGTCACCCTTCTCATCGATCTTCGGCAGCCAGTCGTAGCCGTATTGATTCGCCTCAGTCGCCTTCTTGCCGTAATAAGCCTTGAGCAAACTCTTGAAGAACTTCGGCGTATTGCCCCAGTAGTTCAGGCTCTTGGCCTGCAAGGGCTTCGGCGTATTGGCCTTGAGGTACTCCTCAATCGTCGTCAGATTGGCACGAGGAATCTTGAGGTATCCAGGCAGCATATTCCATGCGCCCATATCTGTTGAGCCCTGAATATTGGCGTGCCCACGTTGCGCATTAACGCCACCACCAGGCATACCGATATTGCCCATCAACAACTGCACCATCGCCGCTGCATGAATCAACTGCACCGCAAACGAATGGTGTGTCCAGCCAAGGGCATAAAGCACCGTGCCAGACTTGTCCTCCGCCGCAGCAACCGTGATCAGATCGGCCGCCTTCAAAAACTCTTCCTTCGTACAGCCACAGATCTCAGCCACCTTCTCGGGCGTGTAGCGCGAGTAGTGCTTCTTCATCAACTGAAAGACGCAACGGGGATGTTCGAGCTTAGGGTCGGTCTTGGCATTGCCACTGCCGTCCAGCTCATACTGCCAGGTCGTCTTGTCGTACTTGTCGCCCTGCCAGCCAGAGAAGTGGCCATTCTCAAATCCAAAGCCCTCTGCAATCAGAAAGCTCGCATTCGTGTGCTGTTCAACGTACTTGCGTTGATATTTGCCACTCTCGACAGCATAATGAATCAACCCGCCCAGGAAGGCAATATCAGTGCCCGAACGGATCGGCACATAGCAATCCGACACAGCCGCCGTGCGAGTGAATCGCGGGTCAATACAAACGATCTTCGCCTTGCGCAGCCGCTTGGCTTCCATCACAAAGCGGAAACCTACCGGGTGATTCTCAGCAGGGTTTCCACCCATCACCAGAACGACGTCGGCATTGGCGACATCGGTCCATCCATTGGTCATTGCTCCTCGTCCGAATGTGGCGGCCAAACTGGTCACCGTGGGGCCGTGTCAAAGCCGGCTTTGGTTCTCGTAGGCGAGTAGCCCAAGACCAAACCGAAACTTGCTCAGCAGGTAGTTAATCTCGTTTGTGTCTGTACAGCCGCCAATCATGGCGACGTTGCCGAGCCGGTTCACCGTGCGGCCCTTCTCGTCCTTCTCTACAAAGCCCTTGTCACGAGAAGCCTTGATCCGCGAGGCCATCATCGGGATTGCTTCTTCCCAAGTGAGGTCGGTCCATTCCTTGGCCCCAGCCGCGCGATGACGCACCTTGGTCAGTCGTCGATCACTTTGAACAAACTCCTCAAGCGACGCACCCTTGGGGCAAAGTGTCCCGCGATTCACCGGGCTCTCGGGGTCACCTTCAATATGGACAATATGCGGCTTGACGTTGCGAGCCTTGTCGCCAATCGTGTGGATCGTGACGCTGCAACCTACGGCACAGTAGGGACAGATGGAATTCGTTTTGGTTGTATGGGCCGTCTTCAGCGCAGGGATGTGGGCGCCATTTGATATCTCACCGTTCGGGGCTGCCAGACCAGTCGCAGTAGTCGCCGTGGTAGCAGCAGACCGGGTAATGAAATCCCGTCGGGAAGAGCTCTTAGACATATATCCCTTGCATTTCATCACAGTTTTTGTTGCTGGAGCTAAGGTTTATTCCCAATTTAAAAGGATCAACCCGGATGGTACTTTTACCGCAGGGAGGGTAAAGCCTTCTCCCTATTCCGCCGATAAAGAGTCTTAGCCCATGCGAATCATCCTGCTCATGTTTATGGTCGCTGTTGCCCAAGCAGCTACGATCCAGCTCAAACTGGATGTCTTCAGTCTTGCGCCAGCCGGCACAAAATGGGCTTTTCAGATCAAGATGCTAGGTAAGGATGGCGTGGCCAATCCGAAGGCCGTTAAGATCACCAATATCAAAACAACCAATCTGAGTTTTGAAGTAGGCTCATCCAAAAACGTCTCCGGTGATCAAGAATCGGGCTTCACTTTGCTCGGCGACGGAAGCAGTTTCTTGTTCTCAAGCGATTTGTTGACCTTGGTCCTGGGCGGTTCAGGTCTTGCTCCACTTTTGACCTTTGATCTTGAGTATGAAGAAAACGGTCAGAAGATAACGGCCGACCAGTTTGGCCTCTTTGTCTTCGAGGTTCTTCCAAGCTTCTCACTCTTTACAGCCGAATCCAGTGGTGGAGGCTTTGGCGGTAACCAGAACGTGTTTGACCCAAATACTGGCGGGGGCTCTATAGTCGACCCTCCGCCGACAACATCGGGATCCTCAGGTAGCTCCACATCATCTGGATCGTCCGGATCATCGGGATCATCAGGCTCGTCTGGTTCATCGAACCCGCCGACGATAGAAAATCCTTCTGAGGTACCAGAGCCCTCAACTTTCGGCCTGATGCTGCTGCCTCTGGTCGCCCTGATGCTGCGCCGCCGCTAGGCCGATATCTTCATCAAATAATCAATCGACCTTGGAATATAGGATGCAAACTTAGCGTTTGCATTGATCTGCGCTTTCGGCAGAGCTGCAATGCGTTCACGGTAAGGTTTCAGCTTGGCTCCGCCAACTTCGGTCAACGAATTGAACGCAGCGAACGCGATGAAGTCGTCTCCTTTGGTTGCGTCCGCAGCACTGAGCAATACTTCTATCGCAGGCTTCAAATCAGTAGTTTCGCCAAAGCGGGCAAGTGCCTCTGCCGCAAGAATTCTGACATTGGGTGCCCCATCCTTCAGGCTGGCTCGCAGCGCGGCAGTACAAACCTCAACTGCACCCTTGCCTTGCCTTAGAATTCCTATGGCGCTCCAATAGCGCACGGCGCTATCTGCGTCTCCCAAATAAGTCCGGAAAATCTCAGGCTGTGTCATGGTTGGCCCTGTTGCCAACTCTGCCGCATTGATCACTCGATTGGCGGAATAACGATTCCCGTCCTGCGCCATGGTGTACGGTGCCTCACCTTTAGACCGTGAGTGGATCTCGTGCTCGGGCAGGAATCCAACATCACGGATACGAGCCGCCAAAGAAGTCTGAGCCACACGCATGCGCGTCATTTCAGCTTTTTGCTGAGCCGTCGGCTTAAAGGCCAGATTGTTTATCTCGTCCGGGTCTGCCTGAAGGTCATAGAACTCCTCCGCTGGCTTGGTCTTCCAGAAGCGGCTCTGAACTTCATTAGTCTTACCCGCATCAAAGGCTGCCTTCCAGTTCTTGGTTGTTGGCA
>JBIPMY010000351.1:0-6616 GCA_044376335.1 Bryobacter sp. | reverse complement strand
AAGAGATGCGCAAGTATTATTACGACCCATCCAGGTACTCAAGCTATCTCGAACAATTGGGAATCCAGTATCCGACCATTCTCAAGAAGACTCCGGGCGAGACAAAACCTTCGTCACCAGTTCAACTCCCTTAGTACCAAAATCCTTCAAATCGCCACTGATTATTTGGTATCCTCTTCCAATATTCATGAGGTACCAACTAATTGTTTTCATTTTCATTTCAGTCGCTTCGTTGCATGCCTCGGACTGGAAACCTGTTACACCTGAACAATTGGCCCTAAAGAAAGCCAAAGTGGATCCAAATGCCGACGCAGAGGCCATCTTTTGGGAAGCTCACGTGCAGGATGTCAGTGCCGGCAATGGCTACTTGAATCACATTGTCGAGAACTATATCCGGATTAAGTTGTACAACGCCCGGGCTGTCGAAAAATACGGGAATGTCGAAATCCCCTATTTTTCCGAGTTAAAGATGACCATTTCCGACCTCAAGGCCCGGACGATCAAGCCAAATGGTTCGATCATCGAAGTCAATGGGAGTTCCATCGTAGACCGCGTCATCGTCAAGTCAGGACGCACCAACGTAAAGGCAAAATCCTTTGCCATGCCCGGTCTCGAAGAAGGCGCCATCATCGAATATCAGTGGACTGAGTTAGCTTCTGAACACACACCGCGCTATGTGGCGCTCGTAATGCAACGCGAGATTCCGGTTTGGGAAGTCACCTACAACGTCCGCCCTTTCCAGTTCTCCTCAAGCGAGCAAATGCGGGCATACCCCTTCAATTGCCAGCCCAGCAAATGGGAGCCCATCACCGATGATGTCCGTCGCAGGGGCTTTGTCAGAACCAGGCTCTTGAATGTGCCTGCCCTGGTTGAAGAACCCAACATGCCTGCTGATGATGACGTCAAAGCATGGATGCTGATCTACTACACCCCAACCTCGAAAGACAAACCCGCAGCCTATTGGCCCTCATTGGGCAAGCAGGAGTTATCCGAGTTTCGCAAGACAGTCAAGGTCAACGGTGACATTAAGCAGGTGGCTCTTGAAGTCGTTGGCAAAGAAGAAGGCCCCTTCCAGAAGGCTCACCTCCTGGCCACCTATTGCCAAACCAAAATCAAAAACGTCAACCATCCCTCACAAGGTGTCACCAACGAAGCTCGCCGCGAATTCTTCAAGAATTTGAAAGAAACGCACAACACGACAGACACGCTCAAGCTCAAGATGGGCACGTCCGAGCAGATTCTGGCTCTCTTCTACGCCCTGGCAGAAGCCGCTGGCATCGCTCCCATTTATGTCGAGGGCGGCAGTGCCAACATGGCCATGTTCCGGCCAGACTTTCTCGATGGCTATCTCCTGCGCAACCGCATGATCGCCGTGAAGTCGGGTGAGGAATATCGCTACTACAATCCCGGAATCCCCCATCTGCCCCCAGGTATGCTCGATTGGGATGAACAAGGTCAACCCGCATTGATGGCCGAAGGCAAAGAACCAAGACTGGTGCTTCTGCCCACCACCTCATCCGATCTATCGTCAATCCAGAGAGTAGCCGATCTGAAGCTCTCCGAGAACGGCACCGTCAGCGGACACGTAAAGATGAGCCACTTCGGACATATAGCCGTTGCCGAGCGCCGCCGGATGGAAGGCCAGTCTGAAGGTTCTCGCGAAGATGGCTTCAAGAAACGGATCGAAGAGCGTTATCCCGGCGCCAAAATTACCAACGTGAAACTCGACACCTCGCCCCTTCCTTTTGGACCCATCCATCTCGAATACGACATCGAACTCGAAGGTTATGCCCAGCGCACAGGCAAGCGCATGTTCTTCGAAACCGCCTTCTTCAATTACGGCGAGAAGCCCCGCTTTACTTCCCCCACCCGCCAGTACCCAATCACCTTCCGTCATGCATTTTCCGAGCATGATGAAATCCGCATCCAGTACCCCATTACCTTCACACTCGACAATGCCGAAATGCCCGGCACTCTAAACCTCGGCAAGGTGGGGACTTACAACATGACTGCATCAGTTTCCAACAACAGCCCGGTCATTGCCATCGACAGGAAGTTTGTTTGGGGCCTTGAAGGAGGGCTTTATTTTGAACCCAAATTCTATACCCCGATCAAGCAGGTATGGGATGCAATTCACGCGAGCAACACACACACGCTAACCCTCAAGGTGAAGTAACATGCGCCATCTTTTGATCCTCATCCTCGCAGCCAGCTCTGCACTGGCCGATATCCCGGGCTGGTTTCGCGAAGCCTCAACCGTCGCTCACCCCAAGTATTCCGCAACCACCAAAGGCGTCGCACTCTTCTATGAAGAGCGTGTGCAGGTAGAGCCAACCGGCAAACAAACCAGCACAGTTCGCAAGGCCATCAAGATTCTCAATCGCGAGGGCAAGAACGAGGCTATCGGCTCGGTCTCATACGAAAGCAAAGGATCAAAAGTAAAGGACTTCAAAGCCTGGCTGATCTACCCGGGCGGCAAGACCAAAGAATACTCGAAGAAAGATTTCATCGAAGGCAGCGCCAAGCCAGACTTCGTCCTGTATTCCACCCGCAAGTTCACAATGATCAACGCCTCGGCTGATGTCGACCCCGGCACCGTCTTCGGCTACGAAGCAACGCTGGAAGAAGACACCGTGTTCTCGCAATTCCTCTGGTCTTTCCAGGACGATCTGCCACACATGCTCAGCCGCTTCCAACTCACCGTTCCAGCCGGTTGGCAAGCCGATGCCAAGGGTTATGAAGGTGCCAACATCAAGGCCGAAGTTTCGGGCAGTACCTACACCTGGGAGGAGCGCAACCTCAGTTCTGTAGAGCGCGAGCCCGGTGCCCCCAGGCTCAATTCCATGTTGCCCCGCATCGCCGTCAGCATGATTCCGCCAGAAGGCACCCCTCTGGTGGGCGGCCCCATCGCCTGCTTCCGCACCTGGAAAGACGTCTCCAAATGGGAGTCCGTTCTGATTGACCCGCAATCGAAAGTCACCGCTGCCATTGAAGCGAAAGCGTCTGAACTTACCTCTGGAAAAGCAACTCTCATAGAGAAGATCCGCGCCCTCGCAACCTACGTCCAGCAGATCCGCTATGTCGCCATTTCCACCAACACCTCGCGCGGCGGCGGATACATCCCGCACAATGCCGATGAAGTCTTGAGAGTGGCCTACGGGGATTGTAAAGACAAGGCCAATCTGTTGAAGACGATGTTGAAAACTCTCAACGTCCCCGCCCATCAGGTTGCTATCTACTCAGGCGACTCGCGCTTCACCAAAGAAGACTTCCCCTCGCCGATGCAGTTCAATCACGCCATCCTGGCGATTCAGCTTCCAGCCACTGAAAAGTTTGTGGCAACCCTCGACCATCCAAGCCTCGGCCGCCTGCTCCTCTTTGACCCAACCGACACCTCTGTGCCCTTCGGATACCTTCCAGACCACGAACAGAACTCAAACGCCCTGGTCTCGGCAGGCGAAGAAGGCAGCCTGATCCGCACTCCTCAATCTGCGCCATCAGACAACCACACCAACCGGGATTGGACTCTCACCCTCGACAACGAAGGTGCCGCCGTAGGAAAACTCATCGAGACCTCTACCGGCCAGGAGGCCTTTGACGACCGCGAACAAATGTTGCGCCTCTCCAAAGACGACTACACCAAAGGCGTGTCCGCCGCAATGGCAACTTCCATGACCGGTGCTGTAATCGATTCGGTAGAAACCTCATACGATGAAGCCCGCCACATCTTCAAAATGGAAGCCCGCTTCCGTGCACCGATCTACGCCAAGGTGATGAAAGGCAAGCTCTGGATGGTGCGAACCATGCCCTCCAGCTACGTACGCCTGCCCAACGTAAACAAGAGTGAGCGCGAACAACCTCTGATCTTGAATCCCGTCAGCTTCAGCGAGCGCGTCACCTGGAACCTGCCCGAGGCCCTCAAGCTGGATGAAATTCCAGATGCCGACAAACTGGATATGCCCTTCGGCAAATTTCAATCTTCCTGGAAGCAGAACGGGACGGTGATCGAAGCCACCCGCAGCATTGAAATCAAATCAGCAGTCATTCCCGTCGCCAACTTCACACCTACCCGTGACTTCTTCCTCCGCTTCAACGGTTCCGGCGAAGCCCCTATCGTTTTGCTAAAGAAATAAACGACTTACTGCGACTGCTTCACGGGATAACTTGCATTCTCCAGCAGATCAAAACCATTAACTGCCCCACTCGCCCAATCCACCCCAACCAGGCGCTCGTGGTCTCCATTCACGCGGCCAAGCACTAACACCTTCTTCTCTCCAGGCAACACCGAATGGATTTCTGAAATCGCCAAATCAGAATTCCAAACCACCTTGCCGGCCGACTCGCTGTACCGGCTCAGAAAATACCGGCCCTTCTCTTCCAGCAAATCTTTGTGCATCACAAAAACACTCGACGGATCCTGATTCTGCAGTAACACCGCAGGAGCCAGAAACTCAGGCGTCAACACCTTGAACTGCGAATAGCGCACCTTGGGCCCGAAGTCGGCCTCCACCCGCTGAACTTCTGCCGAATAGAGCGCCCGCTTCGAGCGGAAATCAAGACCACCAATGGAATGCTGCTTCGGGAAGTTTTCCGCTTCTTTAGCGCTCAGCAACCCGGTCCACCTGTCACCTGCCACAACGCCCCGTTCCAATAACCGGCTGCTGGATTGCAAAGAGTATTCCGCCGGCAGAACACCCGGTCCGGTTCCGGTTGGCGCCTTCAGCGAAACCAGAAAAGTTGCTGGGTGCAAATGCCAAGCCTGAGCATCAATCGTCTTTACTGCCAGGCCAGTCGGCGTAAACTGATACGCAGCCTTTTCTTTGGGCAGGAGCCCGCGCAGTTCAGGGTTCAGTCGCGTTAGGTCGTCCGGGTTCATTGCAAGCGCGCCGGTATCAATAGAAACCGCATACGGCCCATCCGGCATGTGAAGCCAAATGGTCTTGTCCTGCACCCCAAGAATGGAACGCTCCTCAAGTGCTCCACCAGCAACCGTTTGCAGCCGGCTTCGATAGATCGCCTTCATCTGAACCACATCAACGGCCCAAAGATCCACAAACAGTTTGCTGGTTCTAGATGAACTGTTCCGCTGCCAGGTCAACAGATAGGCACGGTCGCCGATTCGAACGGGCGCACCAAAGCTGCTGCAAGGCGTCAGCTCTGTGTCCGTTCCGCAAGAAGCCAGCAGCAGGGACAAAGCTGTAAGCAGGCGCAACATATTCATCAGGATCGTGCGGGATGGTACTCGCCAACAAGACGCCGATGGCGCAAAGAACGTGCCGCTCGGTCGCAGACTTCAAATATGAAGCCAGTGGGGCGGGATTGTTCAGCCCCAACATCGTTCAAATGCTCGAGCAGCGATTGCTGGATATTGTCGCTTTCCCCGATCATCAGCCAGTTCCGGGCATTCGACAGCCCATAAACACCAGATTGAGCCGGGACGAAACTACGCACAGTAGCTGCGTTAAAGGCCCGGGGCGTCATCTGATCAAACGGCAACGGTAGCTCGTTTAGCGGTTCGCTTGAGCTGCATTTTCTTGTGTCTCGGGTCGGCGGCAATCAGGTGCCGCACCTGGTCAGACATCTCGCGCCAGTGGCTAATGAAATATCCAGCTGACGGATTCGACATCACTTCCGCCCTCTGTTCTTCGATGATCTGAACGATCGTCAGCGTCTCGGTGCGGGTCGGCTCGGGTTGGGTTGCGGCCAATGCCGTAAAGGCTGCGGCTACGCGGTCAAACTCCGCGTTCACTGTCGGCTTGATTTGCTCAGCCCATTCGATTTGGTTAGGTGTACCAGTCATGATCTTTATGTTTCGTTCTTGCGGACTTGAGCAACCCCTGCGAGCGCTTTTACTGCAACCTTCAGGATAACAAGTCGACCGGTTAAACTTTTGCTTGCCACTCGGCGACTGCTCCGTCATTAACCAATATCAGTTAATATTCCTTGCTTGTCAATCGTGCGTTATGCAACCGTTGAGGTAGAAGTTTACTAGCTTCAGTTAAGTTTTTTTCGGAGTAGCCCCGTGGATGTTTCATTATTGATCCGGCAAAAGCTGGAGGAATTGAGTCTCGACCAGAAAGACCTCGCACTTGCAGCCGGGGTCACGGAGTCTTACATCTCACAGCTTCTCGCTCGCAAAAAACTTCCTCCCGCCCCGGCCAGAAGCGAAATTTACGAAAAGATCGAGTCCTTCCTCAAGTTCCCCAACGGCGAATTGACACGCCTTGCCGAAGTGCAACGCCTGCTCGAGCTAAAGCGCCGGGCGGGGGAAGTTCCTCAGCCTTTGAACGAATTCCAACGAGAAGTGCTCCTCAGCAAATGCAGTGAGGCCAACAGAGAAGACTTGAAGAGAATCTTCGAAAAGGACGCCTATGGAGAGGTGGAGCGCCTGATCACTCAAACCATCCACTCACTGCTGGGCCGCGACGAAGACATCGAAACCAGCCTTCGATCCTGGCATCTCGACCTGAAAACCTTCAGCCTCAACCTCATCCTGACTGGCGGCAAGAAGCATTTTCAGTTCATCGAAATCACCGACGACCCTATTGAAGCTGGCTTCGAACAATTCCGGCGCGACAAATCCCTCAGTGGCGACATCACCCAGGAGGAATTTGAT
>JBIPMY010000350.1:0-6620 GCA_044376335.1 Bryobacter sp. | reverse complement strand
TCCCGCACAGGAGGCAAATAAGCCCAATGCATCTGCCAAGGCGCACCAGCCTCAGCCCACTGGCTCAGCGTCGTTATCTCGCCCTCACTCAAAGGATTCCCGACATGCTTCGGAGGCATCGTCTTCGCTACGATCCGGTCCCGGATCAACAACCGTGCCGCACGAGCCGACTCTTCCTTATCAAGCCGCAACTTGATACCCTTCGACGCTGCATCGGTGCCATGACAAGTCCAGCACTTATCCGACAGAATCGGACGCACCTGCCGGTTAAACTCAAGCCCCTGCCCAAAGAGTCCAACGGCAAAGCTAAAAACGAAAATCCCTCGAATCATTTCGCTTTGATTCTTTCACAATTAGCGAGGCAGTATGGGGATCTGAACGTTATAAGAATGCCCGCGCTTGGCATCTTCATCCACAGCCGCCAGCAGTGCCACCGGCTCACCAGCAGCATTGAATACCAATTGCGGACGCTCGAGCGAATTCACCCGCCGAACACTCCCATCCGGCATCCGCAATTCCGTCCGGCTCACCAGCGCATGCTTCGCTAACTTCCAGTCCAACCCATCCACCGACTCCCACAAAGCCAGCGACTTGCCAGCCTTCGTAAAGTGCCCCGCATTGTCCTTCACTACTGCGTAATAACGTTGCGCCGCATAGTCAAACCAGACAAACGGATCCTCTGCCGGAAAGTCCACGCCTGCTGCCAAAAAGATGGGTTTGTTCTGCTTCACAAAAGGCCCTGTTGGAGAGTCTGCCGTAGCCGTCAAATGCACCACCGGCCCACCAAAAGGCAAAGGCCGCTTTTGCCCCACCGCCTTGTAAATCATCAACACTCCACCTCCCGGTCTCCGCGCAACACTCGGGTTTGAGGTCATCAATGAATCTGCAGCATCACGGTTACTACTCACATCAAGCACCGGCTGGTCAAATCGTTGCCACGGTCCATTCGGGCTCTCGGCCACTGCCACTCCAATCCGTTGTTGGTTGCGATGGGTCCAGTTGAGAGTCGTCATCTCAACCCCATCGCCCCGGTTCCCCATGTAGTAGAGATAATACTTCGCCCCAATCCGCAGGATCGTCGGATTGTGCGTACAAAGCCCGTCCCAAAATTCTTTACCGCGTGCCTTCAATGCCACAGCCACATGCCGAAACGGACCCACCGGCGAATCCCCAACCGCATGTGCAATTTCAGAATGCGTAACCCAGGCATAATGCCCAAGCCGCCTCGGCCAGCGCGAATAGTAGAGATGATACTTGCCATCATCCCCACGCACCGCACTGCCGCACCAGATATAGTAATCCGGGTCCACAAATTTACCAGAGTCCTGCAGCACCCCCAACCGCGAAGACAAGTCGAGCTCCCGCACATCCTGCCCCTGAGGGGGAGCAGCGAGCAACGACGAGGCAACAATCAGCAGTAGAAACTTCATGATTCTCCTAAAACAGCAACTTCAAACCCATCTGCACCACACGCGCGTCACGAGCCGAGAAGATCGCGCCAAAGGTCGCGCTGATATTCTTGCCATCCGGTCCTGGTGAAAAACTCCCCGAAGGTGAACCCCAGTTCACCGTGTTCATGAAGTTGAACGCCTCCGCCCGAAACTGCAAGTTAAACCGTTCCCGAATGCGTGTGCTCTTGAGCAAAGACAAGTCCCAGTTCATCGTCCCCGGCGTCCGCACATCAGGCAAAGTCCTGCCGACGTTCCCCAGAAAGAACTCTACGGGGTTAGAGAACGCAGTGGTATCAAACCATCTTGCTCGGGTTGGATCGTCAATCTTGGCGCTCTTGCCCGTCGAATCCGGCCGGTCCGAAACAAAGTTGTTGGCCCCTCGAATGATCAGAGGCAAACCCGTCTGCATGATCCCGATCGAGTTCACCTGCCAGCCACCATACTTCTTGCCCTTGCCAAAAGGCAACTCGTACAAGAGCGTCACTGCCATCCGCCTGCTCACGTCATTCGGGTCGATAGACCGGTTCAACTGACGATTGAAGTAACCATCCTGAAAGCCCGATTCACCGGTAGCCTCAAAGCCGAAATCGTTGGTCGGTGACAGGTTGCTATCACTCATCTTCTTGCCTCCGGTAAAGGCCACATTTACAAAAAGGCCAGAGCGGAAATTGCGCCTGACGGTCAGCTGCAATTGGTGACTGTTGTAGTTGCCAAGCAGCGGATTCAGCACACTGATCCCTTGATATTGAGGGAAGGGAAGTAGCGTCCGCTCTCTCGTCACCGTGGCCGCACCAAGACCTCCAGGCACTCTGCCTGCCAAAGGGTTGGCTACGATGTCCTGCAATGATCTCCCAAGCTGCCGGCGCTGGTCAATCGAAAGCTGATTGATGTTGTAACTGCTCGACGCAAAATGATTCCCCTTGTTGCCGGCATAGGCAGCCTCGAAAAACCATCCGGCCATTTCATGCTGAAGCGACGCTGTCCACTGTTGTGTCATCGGCGTTGGGCTTTCTTTCTCGCGAATCGAAATCCCTTGCCCAAGCAGCGCCCCAACCGGTGTTGCTGCTCCTGGTACGCCAATCGGCTCGAATGGCAGACCATCCTGAAACCGGAAGGCCCTGCTGCCAGGTGCCAGCGCTGCATAGTTTGTATTCGAAGTGGAGAAGAACTGCGTGTTGCCAAAGAACGGTCGCCAGAAAATACTCGGGTAGAAGATGCCATAGCCCCCACGCAAAACTGTCTTGCCCTTGCCCGTCAAGTCGTAAGCCCAACCGAAGCGAGGCGCGAAATCACGGTAGCTCTCTTCCATGAAAGAACGAGGCTGCCCGCCTTTGCCTGCGAACACCATCACTCCAGCCAGGCCGCTGATGGGGTCGCGCTGTGTGAGGTCAAAATTGATCTGCCCGTCGTTTCGCTCGATAGGCCGTTGCTGCCAGTCCCAGCGCAGCCCCAGATTCAGCGTCAGACGGCGAGTCACCTTCCAGTCATCCTGTACGAATACGCTCCAGCTATTGCCGGCAAAGGAGGCACCGCTGACGCGTTGCGCTCCAGCGCTTGCCACTTCTCCGAGTAGCATCTGGGCAAGCGAGGAGCCGGTTCCTGCGGGTATCTGCGGGTTGGTGGTGAGGCCACCAAAGTTATAGCTGCCTCCCAGATTGGTGCCCTGCTGGTTGTTGCCTTGCTGGGTTCTAAAATTCACCCCCAGCTTGATCGTGTGATTCCCGGTTATCTTCGTCAGCATTTCCTGCATGTCCCAGTTCAAAGAACTGCGAAAGCCCAGCGCTCCGCCGCCGATCGCTCCAAAGCCAAAATCCATCTGCGGGAAGGCGATGCCCACCATATTCGCTGGAAGCCCCAGCTTGCTAGACCAGTCTCCCGAACTTTGCGAAGCAAAGGTAAAGGCTTGTCGATTGATACCAACACGCAGGTTGTTGAGTGTGTTTGGTGAAACCGTGAAGTTGTGTGTGGCTACGGCATTGCGGTTGGTTTGGTTGTCATCGCGCGCGTCCCCTACCGTCTGGTCTGAGAAGATGCTCGTGTTGAAAGGGTCATGCTGCGCCTGCGTGTAGCGGACGAAGACGCTGTGGCGGTCGCTCAATCGATAGTCCACCCGGCCATTCCACTGCTCCCAGTTGATGCGCGATGGGTTGCCGTCCTGGAAGTTCTGTTGTTGCGTGAAATTGTTGATCGGTGCCTTGTTCGGTTGAGGATAGAAGGCCAGGATCTTCGGGGTCACTTTGTCAAAGCGGCTCGAAGGCACGACGTTGCCAGGGAAGAGAGACCTCACCAGCCCGGCTCCATTCGGATTCTGGATTGTCGTCGCAGGGTCATAAACCGGAATCAATGCACCCGCTGCAGTGCGCAAGTTCGAGAAATTGCCATCACGCCATTCCTGAATCGGCACCGAAGCAAAACGGGGCGAAGACCGTCGCAGCAGGTACTTCTCATAGTTGATGAACCCGAAGAGTTTGTTCTTCACGATCGGCGCACCCACTGCTCCACCGAACTGGTTGTAGCGCAGCGGCAGCCTTACAGGCGCAAAGGTGTTGCGCGCGTCCATCTTGTCGTTACGCAGAAACTCATAAAGAGTGCCCTTCACCTGATTCGTGCCTGACTTGGTCACCAGGTTGATCGCCCCGCCAGCGGTGAAGCCAAACTCCGCCGACATCGGGCCGCTCTGTACTTTGAATTCCTCAACCGCATCTACTGCTGGCGGAATCGAAACCTCACCCACATAGCTCAACGTGTTGTTGTTGCCATCAAGCATTTGCGAGTTCAGTGCGTTGGGCCCTCCGTTGATGCTCACCGAGGATAGTGCGATGCCGCGATCACCGAAGCCGGATTGTGCGGGCCCAGAGTTAGAGACAACTCCCGCAGTCAGAAACGTGAACGCCAAAGCGCTTCGTCCGTTGAGCGGCAACTCCTGCAACCGCCGGTTATCCACCACTTGCCCCAGCGTCGCGCTGCCGGTGTCCACCATAGTAGTTTCTGCGCTTACCGTTACCGTCTCAGCCTGTTGCCCCAATTCAAGCCGAATGTCGACTCGTGCGTTCTGTCCTACTTGCAGCGTCAGCCCTGACCGGACAAACTTCTTGAAGCCTGCCTGTTCCACACGTACTTCGTAACGGCCCACCGCAAGGCCAGGTGCTGTGTAGTTGCCGTTTTCATTGGTGGTGGCCCGAAACTTCGCACCAGTATCTACCTGGATTACATCCACCCGCGCCCCTGCAATCGATGCCCCCTGAGGGTCAGTGATCGAGCCTGAAATCGTTCCTCCATCCTGCTGGGCAAACAGCGAAAAACAGCACAGGATAAGGAGAAATCTGCGTATAGTCATTGCCGAAAGATTATTTCAGATTTCTGTTTGGGTGTCTACAAAGAAAGAGCCCGGCGATTTCTCGCCGGGCTCTTTGGATCTATGGTGCACCCGGAGGGATTCGAACCCCCGACCCTTTGGTTCGAAGCCAAATGCTCTATCCAGCTGAGCTACAGGTGCGCTTCGACAATTTTAACCTATTCTGCAGCAGCGCCCTTGAGCTTCTCGCGTTGCTCACGAAGCAGTGCCTTGCGGCTCAGCTTGATCTTGTTCCCTTCAACTCCGAGAACCTTGACCATGATCTGATCGCCTTCGTTCAGCTCATCACGTACCTGACGGACGCGCGCTTCGCTGATTTCGCTGATGTGCAACAAGCCATCGGTGCCGGGGATGATCTCGACGAATGCGCCGAAGTCGGCGATGCGAGTCACCGTGCCGAGGTAGGTCTTGCCCACTTCAGCAACAGCACAGATGTTGTTGATCATGGTGAGAGCTTTCTGTGCAGCAACTGCGTCAGAGGCGAACACCTTCACTGAACCATCATCTTCAACATCGATCTTGGCGCCAGTCTGTTCGACGATGCCACGGATCACCTTGCCACCAGGGCCAATCAGCTCGCGGATCTTGTCGGTCGGGATGTTCACCATGTACATGCGAGGAGCATGCTGTGACATTTCCTTGCGTGGCTCAGAAATGCACTTGTCCATCGCATCGAGAAGGAAGATTCGGCCTTGACGGGCCTGTTCGAGAGCTTCGGTCAGAAGCTGGTTGGATACGCCGAGGATCTTAAGGTCCATCTGCAGGGCAGTGACTGCCTTGCGGGTTCCGGTTACCTTGAAGTCCATGTCGCCGTAGTGATCTTCAGCGCCAGCGATGTCGGTGAGGATGGCGTACTTGTCGCCTTCCTTAACCAGACCCATGGCGATACCAGCAACTGGTTCCTTGATCGGTACACCGGCGTCCATCAGCGACAGTGAGCCACCGCAGACACTGGCCATCGAAGATGAACCGTTGGATTCCAGAATGTCCGATACGCAACGCATCGTGTAACCAAATTCGTTTGCCGGGGGCAACACTGCTGCCAGTGCGCGTTCTGCCAGGTTTCCGTGACCAATTTCACGACGGCCTGCGCCGCGCATGAAGCCGACTTCGCCAACCGAGAAGGCAGGGAAGTTGTAATGCAGCGTCCAGCGCTTGCTGGTTTCGGTGAAGTCGAGCATCTCGATCTTCTGTTCGTCGTCGCTGGTGCCGAGGGTGGTTGTAACCAGAGCCTGGGTCTCACCGCGGGTGAAGAGGCAGGATCCGTGCGTGCGGGGCAGGATGCCAACTTCCATTTCGAGCTTGCGGATTTCGTCAAAGGCACGGCCATCCGGACGGCGGCGCTTGTCGAGCATCTCAGCACGGAAGATCTGTTCTTTCAGCGCATCAAAGCACTTGCCAGCCGTAACCTGCTTGGCCTTCAACTCATCGGTGGTGCCTTCAAACAATGCTTTGGCTTTAGCCTTGCATTCGTCAACCTTGGCATAGGACTCGAGCTTCGAATACTTCTTGGTGTCCATCGCATCGGTCAAATCGACGCGAACTGCCTTTTCGACTGCGGCATAGATGGTCTTGTCCATCTCGGGAGCGACAAAGGCGCGCTTCGGCTTGCCAGCCTTGGCAACCAGTTCTTCGATGCCCTTGATGATCGTACGGCAGCAATCGAGGCCAAACTCTACGCAGCGCAGGACGTCTTCTTCAGGAGCGCCCATACCGCCGGCTTCCACCATGACGACACCTTCTTTGGTGCCAGCAACAACGATGGAGATCTCGGCGCGCTTGGCTTCGTCATAGGTCGGGAGAGCAATCAACTT
>JBIPMY010000349.1:0-6623 GCA_044376335.1 Bryobacter sp. | reverse complement strand
AATCCGGGGCCCATACAATCTCGTCTGGCGAACTGGGCATATTGCCGGCCCACATCTTCTTGCCGCTTCCGTCGGTCGCCATCAAATAGATACCCGAAAGGTGGCTCGTAAATTTCTGGTCGTTGTAGCCGGTATAGGCGATCCACTTGCCATCGGGCGAAATCTTGGGTTCGCGGTCTGGCCCCTTACGGTCGGTCAGGCTCGCAATCGCACCGGTCTTCAAATCTACCGAGTAGATCTCGCTGTCATTGCGCAAATACTCGGCCTCAGCCTTGCGTATGCCCGAAAAGTAAATCTTTGTCGAATCCGGGCTCCATTCCGGCCCCTGATGGTTGTATTTGCCATCGGTCACCTGTCGTGGGGTGCCACCCTGAATCGCATCCACAACAAAGATGTGCATGTAGCCCTTGGCAACCGGCCCGACGCCATCACTCGCCCAACTCGGCCGGTCAATCACGGTCGCGCCCTTGGCCCACACTGCACCTTCCGGCTTCTTCGGCAGCTTGATTGCCAGAATCGGGTCCTCATCGAGAACACGCTGCGTATAAGCAATCTTCTTCCCGTCTGGCGACCACGTAATGTCAGCAGGTGCGCGGTCCAGTCGCGTCAGTTGTGCCACCTCGCGCGTATCCATCCACATCACATGCAGTTGATTGGTGCCATCGCGGTCGCTCAAGAATGCGATGCGCTTCCCGTCCAGGCTCCACACCGGGCTCGAATCGCGCCAGTTCCCGTTGGTCAATTCGCGCAATCGCCCGCCAGCGCTATCTACCAGCCACAGGTTGGCCCGATTCTGATCCTTCATCTTGTCCACGTAATTGCGGGAGAAGACAATCAGCTTGCCATCCGGGGCAATCGCCGGGCTTGCCACTGCTTCCATCTGAAAGAACGACTCAGTATCCAGCAACTTCGTCGAATCGGCGAAGGCCAGAGATGCAACAAGGAGCAGACTGTATGTCATTGAACAAACCTCATTCCTGCAAACGAGACGACGCTCGCTTCATCAATGTTCCAGTGGCCATAGCGGAGCATCTCCGCCTTCACTCCGGGCAGGGCCCGGAAGAATGTATAAAGCGGAGCGCTGCCACACCATTTCCAGGGGTCATCATCGGTACGCACGTTCGACCAGAATTTGGCAATGTCGCCCTCGGCGAGCGCACTCACTCTCAACTGATCGAGCTGCTCGATGGCTGCGTTGCCCTCTTCAAACTCCACTTCATCGCCATAGCGTGGGCCCATGTGTGCCATATCAATCGACAGCACCCAGCCCAACTCATCGCCATGCTTTTCTGCCAGCTTGGCCAATCCGTCATAGAGCGCCTTCAGATGTGGGCTTGCCTCGGGCGAGTCGGCAAAGCACGATCCCACCAGAATCGGCAGCACCTTTACATTCGGGCCAAACAGATGTTGCAGCCAGAGCACGTGAAACTCAGCCGAATGCTCCATCACGTGGCAATAATCTTCTTCAATCAGTGCATCCGGTGCCAGGGCCTTCAACTCGTCGAGCAGTTCATTGGCAGGTGTCGTATCGCCAAGCGGAGTCTGATAGGGCTTGCGGGTTACCCCAAACTTTTCAGGTTCTCCGTAGTGGCTGGTCGCGAGGATCACATAAGTCCGGTCGGGTCCCATTTGCCGCAATGCCGAAAAAGCATCCCGGTAGCACTCCCAGCCACCCTCGTAACTAACGTGCGGGGCCGCGATACCCACCATCTTGCCTGTCGCCTCGGGCAGCTCTGGCAACTCTTCGAGAAACTGGTCGAGAAAGCGCCGGCAATCTTCCGGACACTCGGGATACGCTCCCCCGGCAAAGGCCGCCGGTCTTACCGGCAAATCGGCAAAGGCCTGATGCGCTGCATCGCGCATGCCAAAGTAAACTTCGTTCTCGAGAAAGCCGCTGTCACTCAGAGCCGAAACCAGGTTTTGAAGTTGCGGCCCAACGTCAAAACTGTTGGTAACGCGAACCAGCCATTCGCGCAAATCGTTCTCGGTCGAAGCACCATCAAAAAATTGCAGCCCTCTAACGAGCTGCGGAGGGATCACAAGTACGCGTTCTGAATAACCAAACGTATCGCGAAGCAGCAGACCCGGTTGTTCCGGGTCGGGCGAAGGCATAGCATCCAGGTTGCGCCGAAGCGGAGCGAGAACTACGGACATAGCGTTTATCATAAGCAAGAGCGAAGGCTGAAAGTAAAATGACACCAGAAAAGTTAACAATGTCTCTTCCCAAGTGGAAGCTGGTCGACGGCGTCAAATTGACGCGAACGATCCATTTCAAAGATTTCGTCGAAGCCTTCAGCTTCCTGACGACGATTGCCTTCGAGGCTGAGAAAATGGGCCACCATCCCGAAATGCTTTCCGTCTACAACCGCGTGGAGTTCACACTCACCACCCACGACGCCAAGGGTCTCACTCATCTCGACGAAGATATGGCCCACATCATCGACGCTCATGCAGCAAAGGTAGTCTCCTAATGCGAAGCATCCTTCTTCTCTCTATCGCAGCCTGCCTTGCCGCTCAGGAGATCCCGCAGCTCGATGCCGTCATCGAAGCCGCCATTGCCAAGGGGGAATTGCCAGGTGCCGTCTGCCTGGTTGGGTACAAAGACCGTATCCTCCACAAGAAAGCCTATGGCCAGCGCTCCCTCGAACCAACTCGCGAGGCCATGACCCTCGACACAATCTTCGACGCCGCTAGCCTCACCAAGGTCGTGGCCACAACCAGCTCAATCCTCCGCTTGATCGAAGATGGCAAGGTCCGCCTTGCGGATCGAGTCACCGTTTATCTGCCCGAATTCCAGGGCGGCAAGAGCGAAATCACCATCCGCCATCTGCTCACCCACTACTCTGGCCTTCGGCCTGATCTCGATCTCGTGCCCGAGTGGAGTGGTTATGAACTCGGAATCCAGAAAGCCCTCGTCGACAAGCCTGTCGGCGAGCCGGGCGTGAAGTTCGTCTATAGCGACATCAACTTCATCCTGCTCGGTGAGATCGTCCGCAAAGTCAGCGGCAAGCCGCTGAACGAGTTTGCCCGTGAGCAGGTCTTCACGCCTCTCGGAATGAGCGAGAGCGGCTTCCTCCCAGACCCCTCACTCAAGGGCCGCATTGCCCCTACAGAAGGCAAGCTAAGGGGTATCGTTCACGACGAGACCACTCGTTTTATGGGAGGAGTCGCCGGACATGCCGGACTTTTCACCACAGCTGATGATCTCGCCAAATTCGCCAGGATGATCCTCCGCAAAGGTTCCCCTCTCTTCGCACCCTTGACGATCGCTGCTGCAACACGCATGAATGCGCCCGGCCGTGGTCTTGGTTGGGATATCGATTCGCCCTTTGCCGGCAACCGCGGGGATCTCTACCCGGTAGGCTCCTTTGGCCATACCGGCTTCACCGGCACCAGCCTTTGGATCGACCCCTCTACCGAAAGCTATGTGATCCTGCTCGCGAATGCAGTCCATCCCTATCGGCGTCCGCCGATCACGCCTTTGCGTGGCCGTGTCGCCAGCGTCGCAGCAGCCTATGTCAGCCGCATGTTCCAGGCCGCAAGCAGCGGCGAACCAGTCATGACTGGCCTTGACCGGCTGATTGAAGAGAAGTTCACAGCGCTTGCCAACAAGAAAGTGGGGCTCATCACCAACCACACCGGCCTTGCCCGCGACGGCCGTCGCAACATCGATGCAATGATCTCTGGCGGTGTAGCCCTGAAGGCCCTCTTCAGCCCGGAGCACGGCATCTTCGGCAAAGAGGATCAAGAGAAAGTGGACGACACTCGCGATCCGGTAAGCAAGTTGCCTGTCTACAGCCTTTATTACGGGGAGAAGCGAGAACCCAACCCTGCAACCCTCAAAGGAATTGATGCCCTCGTCTTCGACATTCAGGACATAGGTACACGCTTTTACACCTACGGCTGCTCGATGAAAAACGCCATGGATGTTGCCGCCAAGTTGAACATTCAGTTCATTGTCCTGGACCGTCCGAACCCGATCACCGGCGAGCATGTCGAAGGGCCGGTGATGGATCCGGCAGAGATGAGCTTTGTCGGTTGCCTCCCGATGCCTCTCCGTCACGGCTTCACCATGGGAGAACTCGCCCGTTATGCCAACGACCAATTGCCGAAGAAAGCCAAATTGACTGTAGTACCAATGAAGAACTGGAAGCGCAGCTACTGGTTTGACCAGACCGGATTGAGCTGGGTGAACCCATCCCCAAACATGAAGAGCCTGGCTGCGGCGACTCTTTATCCTGGAGTCGGGATGATTGAATACGCCAAGAACTACTCGGTAGGGCGGGGAACAGATGCCCCGTTTGAACAGGTAGGTGCCCCCTGGATTGACGGGCAGAAATTAGCAAACACCCTGAATGCCATGGAGATTCCCGGAGTGAGGGCTCACCCAACCAGTTTCGAGCCAACAGCCTCTATTCATGCTGGAAAGAAAGTTGAAGGCG
Source organism: Bryobacter sp. (assembly GCA_044376335.1). Lineage (GTDB taxonomy): Bacteria > Acidobacteriota > Terriglobia > Bryobacterales > Bryobacteraceae > Bryobacter. The sequence continues at coordinate 2,181 of JBIPMY010000349.1, read as the reverse complement.
TCCGTTTTATTCTTACTGAACGGAATCGCTTCGATTCGACTCTTTTAGGGCTAAGTCTGATTGAGGCCTTAAGTCGGCTCTATCCGAAACAGATTGATCTGCTGGGAAATCGCAAGCTAATTGGAAGCCTGGAAACAATTCGCCGCCTCGACAGTGGCGAGGCGGCGACAAAAATCAGGGATTCCTGGATGAAAGCGCTAGACCTATTTAGCGAAAAGCGCCAACAATATTTAATTTATCCTTAGCCTTTTGCTGAGAACCTTTTAACGATGGATTCTTCAGTGTCGGGCTCGTCGGGTTCGTCTGAGGTACGGCCGCGCTTCCTTGCTTCGGCCAACCATGTGGGAGGTCTTCCACGACGACGCCCACGGCCTTCTACCAGCCGTTCGAGTGTAAGGATCGCTTCTTCGATCGATGCCCGTTCGCGTCGCAGATCTTCCAAAATTTTCATCAAGTCCACGGATTGATCCTCCGCTCCAAATTGCCGGTAACTCATGTCACCGAGCTAAGCTATTAGCAGTTATATCGGATTATTGGACGAGATACAAGGGGTCTGTTCCGAAAATAGAACAGATTTTTGCGCTGAGAAAGACTAGGCCTTTTTTTGCTTGCTCCAGTACCAGTAAAAAGGAATTCCAGAGGCAATCAGTCCCAAACCAAGGATGGATTCACGAGGTTGATCCTTGAGAGTAAAGAAAATCAATATGGCCGCTACTGCCACAAATAGAATTGGAATGACCGGATATCCAAGCGTCTTATAGGGCCGTGCGAGGTCTGGCCGCTTGCGGCGCAGAACGATGACACTGGCTGCTGTCATGCCGTAAAGGATCCAGCTGGCAAATACGACGGTGGCGGCGAGTTGGTCATATTGGCCAGAAAAGACGAGTACCGAGCTCCAGACGCTCAACCAGAGCATCGACTGGGCGGGCGAGCGATAGGTGGGGTGAACCTCGGCTATCTTCTTGAAAAATAAGCCATCCATCGCCATTGCGTAGGGTACTCGGCCGCCGGAGAGGATGCTGCCATTGAGGGCCGAGAAGATGGAGATCATGGCTGCGACCGAGACGATTCCGGCACCGGAAGCGCCAAAGATCTTCCGCATCATCTCAGCCGGTACGCGGTCGCTGGCGGCGACTTCGGCGCTTGAGAGGACATAGAAGTAAGCGGTGTTAGCCAGGATGTAGATGGCCATCACGCCGAGGGTGCCGTAGATGAGTGCAAGTGGCAGATTCTTTTGGGGATCTTTGATTTCGCTCGACACCATGCTGACGTTGTTCCAGCCGTCGTAAGCCCAGAGAATGGCCACCAGAGCAACGAAAAAGCCGCTGGCGCCGCCCGGGTTGGGCATCACGGAAGTCGTGAAATTTGCCGTTGCGCCCTGACTTGAAAAAAGGCCAATTAAGACAATTCCGACCAGGAGGCCAACTTTGGCAATAGTGACAACAATTTGCAATTGTCCACCCGCTTTTACGCCGAAATAGTTCACTCCAGCGAGGAATAATATGATTCCCATCGCTGCCAACTGACCCAGCTTCAGCTCCAGAGGTTGCCCGCCGGGACCGATCGGGATGGGGATGGTGGCAAAGGTCTGTTCCAGAACTGGAACGAAGTTGGAGAGGTAGATCAGGAAGCCGCTGGCGAGGGTGGCGATGGAGCCGGATTTGGCCACCCAGAATTGGGTCCAGCCGTAAATGAAGCCAAAGAAAGGGCCGTATGCTTCCCGGAGGTAGACGTACTCGCCGCCGGCCTCAGGCATCATGGAGGAGAGTTCGGCATAGGTAAGGGCACCGGCGAGGCTGAGGAGGCCTCCTACGATCCAGACGAGGGTGACCCAATCGGGGGAACCGGTAGCGATGACTGCCCTTTTGGGGACGACGAAGACGCCGCTGCCGATGACGGTGCCGACGACGATGGCTGCTGCTCCCCAGAGGCCGAGGTCGCGGCGGAGGCTAATTTTTTCAGACATGGGTTGGTTTCTCTTTTTCAGTGATGACGTAGCTGGCTGCAAGAGCCGTTAGGAACGTGACTGAGGTTCCGATCAGGACATACCAGGTCCAGGCGATAGTGGTTTGGAATTTGACGTAGAGCATGAGGCTAAGGCCGATACTCATGCCGACCATGGCCGCGCGCTCGCCAGTCCGCTTGGTGAGCAGGCCGAGAAGGAAGACCCCCAGGAGAGCA
>JBIPMY010000348.1:0-6675 GCA_044376335.1 Bryobacter sp. | reverse complement strand
TGTCTGGTCGCCTTAGCGACCTCGGTCAAATCGTAAAGGGCAGAGTGCCTTTAAGACTGCGTCAGGTATCTTCGGATGGAACACAGGGGCCGATTTTGGACGTTGCTACGGTAACGCCTCCAGACCTTGCCTTTGGATTCAAAGAAATTCCAACTGGAGACTTTCAGATTGAATTAGCAGATGTCTCGCATCCTGGAAGATTGTTATGGAGTCAGAGAATCTCGGTACCCAGACATGATCTGATAGATCTGGAACTCGAACTTTCACCATTGGTAACGATCCTTGCAACAAGTCTTCGGACTGGAAGCAGACCGGATCGAAATGCTTTGGAGATGGAGTTGTCACGCGCCTACGCGTCTTTTGAGAATCTAGACAACCCAACGATAGAACCTTTTTCATCTTATCTCCTTCCCCACTTAAACCAGAGGCAAATATCTCTTCCTCGAGGCCGTAACTTGATTTCTTTCCACCAGCTACCGAAATGGGCATACTTAGTTGACGCCAGAACCGATGGCGTCTCATTCACGCGTGCGATTTCCCGCACGGGATTCTCGCAGACTGGAAGCAGAATTGATCTGGAGTTTGCCATTGGTGCCGGACAGGTGATCGCCGAAGTGACCGATGCTGATGGAACTAAGCTTGCCGACGCAGTCGTTCTACTTATTGGAGAGAATGAAATTCAACCATTTCGGTTCATCAGAACCGGCCAATCAGGTCGCGCAATCTTTGCTAATCTTGCTCCGGGTAAATACAAAGTTAAGAGTTGGGCCACTTCAATGATTGAAGCGGCAAACAGTCCTCAATCGATTGCCGAGGCAAATGCCACCGGAATTGCTGTTGAAGTTGGGGAAGGCTCATCAACAACTATTCAAATTCGAGGTGCTTTGTAATGAGGATAGCTGAATCTCTCATGAACCTTGAAAAGCTGTCTCAGTTAACTCTCATAATAACTTGCTTGGTTGTTTCAACCGGCGTGCTTTACAATACTTTTTTACGAGAATCGTTTTCCACTCGGCAATCAGCTCCAGTTATGGAGAGCAACGAGTGGATCGGCAAAGATCTCTCAATGGTTCTCGGTAACCGACTATCTAAGCGAAATCTTGTCTTGTTCCTTCGTCCTGATTGCCCGGCCTGCAATGAAAGTCTGCCATTTTATCGAGATCTCATCCAGCAGAAGGAACGAGGCTACAAGGTGCATATTGTATGTCCAAAACTCCAGGCAATGAGGGTACATCTGGAAGCACACAACGTTACCCCGGACAACTTGATTGAAATTCCGACCGACTTCAAGATAAAGTATACGCCTACACTTTTGATAGTGGATTCGACAGGTAAAGTTACGTATTCATGGATTGGAACATTGAATGGCAGCGAGATGAAAAGATTCGAGAACAGCTTGTGGTCTCTCAAGTAGCCCCCAGTTCAGGGCTCTACGCGATTCCATTCCCAGCGTATGGACGACCGGGACCACAACCCCTACGGCTTCTCCATCTGGATGGCCGGCGGAGGCATCAAAGGCGGTCAAATCGTAGGCTCCACCGATGAATTCGGCCTCGCCGCCGAAGAGAACAAGAAGTCCGTAAACGACGTCCACGCCACCATGCTCCACTGCCTGGGCTTCGACCACACAAGACTAACCTACCCCTACAACGGCCGCCAATTCCGCCTCACCGACGTAGAAGGCGAAGTCATCAAAGAGATCCTCGCATAGACTGCATCAGATCACGATTCAAAGTGATGCACATTTCGCTACACTATTGCCATGACTATCTCTCTACGCAATCTGCCCCCAGACGTCGAGAAGGCCATCGTCGAGAAGAGCCAGCGTGAGGGCATCAGCTTGAACAAAGCAGCTACCCAAATGCTTGCCTCGGGCTTGAACTCCAACAAGCGCAATACCGATTTCGATGAATTTGCCGGCACTTGGAGCGCCGAGGCAGCGGCCCAGTTCGATGCCAATCTCGCGGCCATGCGAACCATAGATCCGCAAGATTGGAAGCCGTGAGGGTTCTCCTCGACACCTCCGCCTACTCGGGCCTCATGCTGGGTGATCCAGAGATTCTGGCGATTCTGTCCATCGCCACACAGGTGATGGTCCCTTCAATTGTGTTGGGCGAACTCCATAGTGGTTTCCGCCGCGGCAACCGTCAATCACAAAACGAACTCCAACTCGAGACTTTCCTCAAGAAGCCCTCAATATCTATCCTCGACATAACAGCAGAGACTGCCCTTCGTTACGCCGAGATCGATGTCTATTTGTTCTCGAAAGGCCGCCCGATCCCGCGCAACGATGTTTGGATCGCAGCACTCGCCCTCGAACACGGCTGCATCCTCGTTACCCGCGATGCCCACTTCAGAGAACTGCCTTTGCTACCAATCCGGCCATAAGGTACGCCCTCTGAAATTCGAACTAAAGGTTCAGACCCCAATCCAATAGCCATCTTTTTGAAACGCAAAATTCACCACCTCCCCACCCTTCCTGCGCTACAGTTCCATCAATGAAGCTCTTCGCTCTCCTGCTCTGCCTCTCTCAGCACCTTAGCGCTCCCGCCGGCGACGCCTACGCGGTCCATAACCCCTCCGGCGTCACCATCATCCCCAACGGCCGCCTCCTCGAACCCGTCGGCAATCACTACCCCCTCGCCCGCTTCCCCCACGGAATGGCCATCAGCCGCGACGGCGCGCTCCTCTTCATCCCTAGCGACGGCGTCGGGCAACTCGTCACCAACTGGCAGAGCGGCTCACCCAAAATCACTGAGCTCAAGCCCCCTGCCGCTGCCAAACGAATGCACCTCAACGCTGGCGGCGCAGACTTCTCACCCGACGGCACCCTCCTCTACTGGAGCAGCGGCGAGCGCGGCACCATCTTCGTATTCGACACAGCCACAGGCAACTTCCAGTTCGACATCAACCTCAACACCGCGCCTTTCAACGACAGCTTCGCCGTCGACATCAAGCTCTCTGCCGATGGCCGCTATCTCTACTGCGCCGACGTCACCAATTTCCGCCTCGCGGTCATCGACACCACCGAGCGCCACACCATTGGCAGCGTCCCCGTCGGCCGCTACCCCTATGCCCTAACCGTCTCCGGCAACAGCGTCTTGGTCGCCAACATCGGTCTCTTCGAATACAGCTCCGTCCCTGTCCCCACCGGCCCCGGCTTCGACCCTCGCGGCCTCACCCGTCCCCCCTTCGGCTATCCCAGCAAAGAAGCCCGCGACGGCGTCGAATTCGAAGGCCGCAAGATCCCTGGCCTTGGCGACGACAATGCCCTCGAAGCCTTCTCCGTCTGGAACGTCGACGTCTCCCGTCCCGATCAACCCAAGGTAGCCAGCCGCTTCAAAACCGGCCTCCTCATCCACTCCCCCGCCGACAACGGCACCACTGTCGGCGGCAGCGCCCCCAACTTCCTCACCGCCCGCGACAACTCACTCTTTGTCTCCAACGGCAACAACGACATGATCGAGCGCTACGACCTCACCACCGGCAAACTCGCCGTCCGCAAGCGCCTCGTCCCTTCCCCCCTCGTCGCCCGCCTCCGCGGCGTCGGTCCCAGCGGAATGACCCTCTCGCCCGACGGCCGCCGTCTCTATGTCACCGAAAGCGGCATCAACGCCATCGCTGTCCTCGAGGCCACCACACTCAATGTCCTAGGCCACATCCCCACCGCCTGGTACCCCTACCGCGTCGCCATCTCGCCCGACGGTCGCCACCTTGCCGTTACCTGCTTCAAGGGCTTCGGCAACGGCCCCAGCGCCGGCGCCAACATCCCCAAGAGCGACTTCCTCAAGCTACGCGGCGTCCTCACCATCCTCGACACCCCAGCAGACTCCGCCCTCCCCAAACTCACCGAAAAGACCCTCACCAACAACGGCATCGTCAATCGCAAAGAGCCGATCCTCCGCCTCCCCAAAGAGATCAAGCATGTCGTCTTCATCACCAAAGAGAACCACACCTTCGACACCATCTTTGACCGCGTCCCCGGTGCCAAACACGATCCTTCCCTGCTCCGCTGGGGCCTCAACCAAACCATCCAGGAGCCCGGCCAGCCCACTCTCAATAACGTCCCCGTCATGGTCAACCACAACGCCCTCGCTCGTCAGTTCACCATCAGCGACAACTTCTACCTCGAGCCCGAAGCCTCCGGCGTCGGCCATCGCTGGCTGGTCGGCGTCCAGCCCAACAATCTGATGCAGATGACCTACACCCTCGGCTGGACCTTCAACGAGAAGTCCACCGCCCCTGGCCGCCGCTATTCGATGGGTTCCAACGGCTCCCTCATGCCTGAGGATTACCCCGAAGCCGGCTCCATGTGGGAACACCTCGCCCGCCACCGCGTCCCCTTCCGCAACTATGGGGAAGGCTTTGAATTCCCCGGCGTCAAAGAAGACGCTGACGAACACCCCACCGGGGCCCGAGAAGTCGTCAACATCCCGATGCCCAAAGTCCTCTACGATAACACCAGCTTCGACTTCCCGATCTACAACACCAACATCCCAGACCAGTACCGTGCCCACTGGTTCATCAAGGACGTCGAGCAGCGATTCCTCAGCGGCAAACACAAGTTCCCATCATTCCTCAACATCGCCCTCTGCAACGATCACGGAGCCGCCCGCCGCCCCGACAAGGGCTATCCTTACCTGGCCTCCTACATGGCCGACAACGATCTTGCTCTCGGCCGTATCGTTGAGTTCCTCTCGCACACGCCTTACTGGAAGAACATGGCCATCTTCGTCACCGAAGACGATGCCGGCGGCGAGCCAGACCACGTCGACGCACAGCGCAGCTTCCTGCTCGTCATCAGCCCCTGGGCCAAGAAAGGCTACGTCACCCACCGCCACACTACGATCCTCAGCATGCACCGCACGCTCTACAAAACCTTTGGCCTGCCCCCGCTCAACATGTTCGACGCCCTAGCAAGCGACCTCTCCGACGCCTTCACAAACAAACCCGACTTCCGTCCCTACCAGGCCCGAAAAGTCGACCCGCGCATCTTCGACCCTGAAAAAGCCAAAGACCCCAAGGACCCAGACTACGGCCAGGCCCGCCGCACTCCCTTCGCCCCGATGGACGACCCCGAAGAAATGGAGCGCATCCTCAAGCAGGGTGAGAAGAAGAAGTAACGCCCAGCCGGGCCTTCACGATCTCTCCGAATTTCGTTCCTTGCAGATGAGGCTTGTCACGCCAGCTCCAAGCGGTCCAGCTCATCTGCCGCTCGTCGAAGTAGCCCATCAGCTTTTCGCCCCAGACGAGGTCTTCATCCCAGCCGCCGAACTCGCCGGCGAAGACCGGCACCTCGCGGGCCAGGTTGCCGAAGCACTCGTCCCACTTGTTGCCTTTGTTCGGATAGACGTGGGTCGAATAGATGACGTTCGGAAGGTCAAGCTTTACCCCGCGCAGGTCATAGGCCCAGTCGAGGCCTCCTACCATTACGACTCGTTGCGGATCTACGGCCCTGACGGTTTCAGTCAACAAATACGCCCATTCGAGCCACTGTGGCACCGGGATGTCATGGGGCTCGTTGAGGAGATCGAAGATCACATGGGGCTGGTCATCAAAGGACCTGGCCAGGGTATCCCAGCAGTCGATCGAGCCGAGGTCCGGCTCTGGCGGGACTCCGCTTTCAGGGGTCAACCACTGGAGATCAAGAATTGCAAACGAACCCAAATCCCAAAGCCACTTTACGATCTGCCGCAGCTCATCGACATACTCGCTGCTGGCCACTCGCGACTGAACAAAGGGGATTCGGACAATGTCACAGTTCCATCCCTCGACGACAAGCTTCAACTCATCCGGGTTCATTCCGGCATAGGGCAGATGTGAATACTCCATCCCACTGATGTTGACGCCCCTCAGCAGCAAAGGCTTGCCGGTAGCGGCTTCGACAATGTGGCGGCCTGATGTTGCGAGTCTCAAAACAACCTCCCAACGCCGAAGAACCACTTGCGATTTCCCCGGTCGCCTAAGCTGCCCCCGAGAAAGACCGGCCCTACCAGTGTTCGCAACACAACAGCGCCAGTGGCATTGACGGGGTAACGCAGGTCGCGGAAGAGGTCGTAGGTTCTCGCCCCCTGGACAAAGCCGGTAACAAATACCTTGCTCCCCAAAAGCGATGGCTGGCTTTTGATCTCGTGCAGGACACCAACGGTGCCGATCGCGTAGTTGCGTGCCAGGATCTCGTTGATCCCGTAAGCACCCAGCCGCTGTGGGCCGCCGAGGGTGAAGGTAAGCAGACTCGAGGATAGAGGCCCAAAGATGCTGCCACCGGAGAAGCCGGTGATGAGCGAATTCTGTTTCGAGATTGGCAACGCAATGCTCGTATTCAATTCGCTGAGGCTGTAGTCGAAGGCAGGAAAGTATTCGGCGCGCGCTCTCAGACGAAGCCCTCGACGGGCCACGATCGCATCGTCCTGTCCTTCGTAGGAATATCGCATGGCAACTGCGTCCCGGCGAAAGCCGATAGTGCTGAGTTCTGGAATCGGAAGGCCGATCCGCTGATTGGCTTTGTACCAGTTGAACTGATAGCCGAAACGAAGTTCTGAGAACCGGTTGATGGCGATTCCAGCATCCATCGCGGCCCCTTGTTGCCGGAGGCGATAGTTTGAGATCGGCTCGCCGAGCAGGTAGAGATCAAAGGGATTACTATCCACATAAACACGCGGAGCGATGAAGAAG
>JBIPMY010000054.1:0-20164 GCA_044376335.1 Bryobacter sp. | reverse complement strand
CCGCCGCCTCCTTCGCGGGAAATCCATCTTTGCCCCAGACAGCTTTCACATCCACCACCAACTCAAGCGCCAGGGCCTGCCCTCTTCTGGTGTCCTCTGGCGACTCGGTGCCTTGTCGCTAGCAGGAACCACCATCGCCATTGTCCAAATCTGGCTGAGCCCGTGGCTGCGTATCTGTCTCATCTTGCCGTTCCTTATCTATCTTGCCTACCAGGTATCTTCGCTTCGCTATCCCGAATTCAAAGTCCTGGGAGAGGGTGTTCTCGGCGGACGCATTCGCAGTTGGTTCCGCCACCAGATTCTTCTTCAAACCATGGAAGAGGAACTAACAAATACCATTGACACGAGCGCTGTCTTGAGTCTCATTGAAGGCTATGCCAGAGAATTTTCACTCACCGGACTGCACATCAATTTGCACGGCCAGAAACTGGAACAACCAAAGCCCCAAAGCACAGACGGTCCAAGCTATGCAGTCAGAATCGATCTTCCCTACGAGTGTTGGGTAAACTTCCGTGTCCCCACTTCACTCCGGCGCACGGAGAATCCAGCAGCTGATTTCGCTTCTGTACTGATACGTGTCTTCAACTCCCAGCGACTGGCGCAACTCCGGCCGGTATCGAAGGAACAGGCGCTTCAGCCCGAGGCAACTCTTGTGTAGGATCGATCCGCGTAAAGAGATAAGCACTTACAAAAAGCATCACCGAAAAGCACCGCAGCGGCAGATCGTAGCTTTGGTAGTAGTCCACCATGTATCCAAACGCGACGCTCGATCCAAACGAACCCAACTGCCCAGCCATATTCATGGAGCCCGACAACGCACCCGCATACCGTTTGCCAACATCAAGGCAAACAGCCCACGAAACGGGCAACATACAATCCATCGCTCCATAACCCAATGCCAGCAGGATGATCGACCACACCGGATCCGCCGTATAAGACGTCCAAAGCATGCACACTCCACTCAATGCGAGTCCGCTAGCACCAACCGTCCTCCGCCCAATCTTCAATCCATACCGCCGGCTCAAGTAATCGCTTAAAAATCCACCGAAAATATTCCCGCAGAACCCCACCAGAAATGGCAGCGCCGACAAGGACTTCATCTGGTCCTGGCTCATCCCGCGCCCCTTCACCAGAAACGTGTGCAGCCATGAAAGATAGAAGTAACTTCCCCAGCAATACGTGTGGTACATCAGCAAAATTGTCCAGTAGTTCTTGTTGCGAAGAGCAACTCCCCAGGGCAGCTTATGGTGGCCAGTATCGGCTTGATCCGAATCCCCGGCCATCTCGGCAATTTCTTCCTGCGAAGTCCCTGCTTTTTCAGCCGGAGTATCCCGAAACCAGAAATACCAAATCGCAACCCACACTACTCCAAGGCAACCAAAGATGTAAAAGGACATCCGCCATCCATAAGCAGCCTGGATTGGGATCACCAGGAACGGACTGATCGCGCCCCCCAACCGGCTCGCACCCCACACCACGCTCGATGCCCTCGCCCGCTGCGCCTTAGGGAACCAGCGTGAAATTGTCGAAGAAGCGTTTGGGTAAGCTCCCGCTTCGCCAATCCCAAACATAAAGCGGGTCGCCAGCAGTACAAAGAAGTTCGACACCGCACCGGTTGCTGCCGTAAAGAAGCTCCACCAAAGCACGATCCGGCTCAACGTGCTTCGCGACCCATAGCGGTCTCCCATCGCCCCGGTAGGAATCTCAAACAGTGCATAAGAGATCGTAAAGGCCCCCACCACCCAGCCCCACATCGTTGGCGTAAGTCCCAATTCCTGTTGCATCAGCGGTCCGGCAACAGAAATGCAAACCCGGTCGATATAGGTAATCATCGAAAGGAAAAAGAGGAGCACTAGCACCCAATGGCGGTTCTTCATAGGCAAGGGACGATTCTTTCATAAAGTGTTGTAGTTTGGGTGAGATGTCAAAGATTTCCAGGCGAGCGATGATGGCCGCCGCGATTCCGCCTCTTGCCGCTCAAACCCGGGCGAGCAACCTTGTTGGAATCGAACCCGTCGATCGAGAATGTTGGAGAACCGAGCCAGACTATTCGCCCGCAACCATCTCCGCCTGGCGGGGCATGGGCCTCGGCTTGGACGTCCCACGCAAGCCCGAAGATCCCAAATGGGAGATCTGGCTTGAGTTCAATCGCCAGCGCTTCCGCGACTGCGTTCGCAAACGCGTGGAACTATTTCAAAAAGAGAGCCCCGGAACCCGCATCGCCTTCAATAACCTTTACACCTCACGCGTCCCTGAGAAGCCCGAACTGCCCGTAGACTATCTCATCAGCGATACTTCGAATCACCTCCGCCTGGACACCCGCTATCTGGCTCAAACCGGCAAGTCCTGGGGCTACAAGCCCTCAAATACGCAGGACGCCGCCGCAGTCCTTGCCCAGGGCGGCCTCCCGATCGAAAACGATGCCGAGATCTCACGATTCTGCCAAGAGCGCCAATCGATGTGCCAGAACAGCCAAAGCCTCAGTGAGGTTGCCGTCCTCTTCAGTCGCACCAGCCTCTATCGAAAATCGAATCAACTCTTCGGCGACTGGGGAAGACACATTGATCCATGCACAGCACTCCTCGATGCCCTCATCCAGTGCCACTGCAGCGTTGACGTAATGCCAGACTGGGCACCCTTAACATGGCCGGTTCTTGCCATCCCCGAATGGGAAGAGATCGGCGATGCTCTCGCCAGGGAAATCGCCGACCAAGTGCGCGGCGGGCTCAAGCTAATCCTGATTGGAGCGGCAAATGCCAGGAAATTCAAGACTCTGCTCGGCCTGAAACTTGATCTAAGCCCCGAGGCAACCATGCACGAGATCGGCAAGGGCAGAGTCGTATGGGCACCGCAGCCGGCTTCCGCCTCGGTAAAGCAATGCCTTGAGGCGCTCGGCCCAGTGCAAATTACAATCAAAGACAGCAACACAGCACTGGAGTTGGTGATCCGCAAACAAGACCAACGCACCGTGCTTCACTTCATCAATCTCACCAAGTCCCTCGCTGGCCAGCAGGTGCGCTTGAAACGCCCTATCTCACCCAAGAAGATAAGCTGGGAACCCTCCGGCCGCCCCGTCCAATTCAACTGGCGCGACGGTTACCTCACCTTTGAAACCCCGCCCATCCCCCTTCACTCAATGGCGGTAATCGATTGAACCCAAGACTTGCCGCCATTGCCAGTGCCGTCCTCTTTTCCACTGGCGGAGCCGCCATCAAATCCACATCCCTGACAAGCTGGCAAATCTCCGGCCTGCGCAGCTTCGTTGCGGCCCTTGCTGTCCTCATCCTGTTGCCCGAAACTCGCAGGCAATGGACGTGGCGCAGCGCCGTCGTCTCCGTTGCATATGCACTCTGTCTCACTTCATTTGTACTGGCCACCAAGAACACGACCGCAGCCAATGCCATCTTCCTTCAGGCCACTGCCCCTGTATATCTGGTCTTGTTAGGGCCCTGGCTTCTAGGCGAGAAGGTAAGGTCCAGTGACTGGACGACACTTGCCATCGTTGCCCTTGGGATGGTTCTCGTGTTCTGGGATCCGGGCGAGGCCCAGGCACTTGCCCCTAACCCTCTCCTCGGAAACTGGCTGGGCGCTTTGAGCGGCCTCACCTGGGCGCTCACCGTCTGTGGCCTGCGCTGGCTGAGCAAGTCTCAAACTGGAAGCTCCATGACCCCGGTCCTGATGGGCAACTGCATCGGGATTTTGATTTGCCTTCCTCAGATGTTCCCGCTCACAGAGATCAAAAACAACGACATCTGGTCCCTGGCTTATCTTGGTGTATTCCAGGTCGGCCTGGCCTACTGGTGTCTCACCAGAGCGATGGCAAATCTGGGCGCTCTCGAAGCTTCACTCCTGATCATGGTTGAGCCAGCCTTGAACCCAATCTGGACCTGGTGGCTTCACGGCGAGCGACCGACACTGACCGCAATCGCAGGTGGCGCACTGATAATTGGCTCTGCTTTGCTGAAAAGCTGGCAAGATCGCAAAAGTGTGGTAGATTAAAGGTTTCGCCCACCTCGTGGGCCTGTAGCTCAGTTGGTTAGAGCGCTACCTTGACACGGTAGAGGTCTGCAGTTCGAGTCTGCACAGGCCCACCATTCCTTTTCATTCACTACGATCCGATGGTGCTTTTTACACGCCGCCCTTTTCTTTTCCAGGCATCCCAGTCGAGATTTCCCTGTCAAAAGCTGGAGACACTCCTCAAATCATTTTCATGAAATGGCGGCGATCCGAGAAGCAGCAGGGCGCAGGGCTTTGATCGCGTTTTCCGCCAAACATTTACCCCATCGTTCCCGAGCTCAAAATCTGCGAGCACTTCCAACCAGCCCTTGCGTCCGCGCAGAGCCAGTTCAAAGAAGACCTTGGAATCGTCTCGTTCTACTATTGATTCCATCGCCATTCGCGGATCTCCGGCATGTCCTGACCGTTCTTGTCGATGTATTGTTTATGCTCAACGAGTTTGGCCTTCAGACGCTCCTTCAGTTGCAGCCCCTTCTCGCCCGTTTGCGGCACACGGTCGATCGTATCCATGACAAGATGAAAGCGATCCAGATCGTTGAGTACGGTCATGTCGAAGGCGGTTGTGATCGTACCTTCTTCTTTGTAGCCGCGCACGTGAATGTTGCGGTGATTGGTGCGGCGGTAGGTCAGTTGATGAATCATGCGTGGATAGGCGTGGAAGGCAAAGATCACGGGCTTATCTTTGGTAAAGATAGCGTCGAAATCGAAATCGCTCAGCCCATGGGGATGCTCTGAAGATGGCTGAAGTTTCATCAGGTCGACGACGTTCACCAGCCTTACCTTCAACTCAGGCAGATTCTGACGCAGGATCGAAACGGCAGCCAGCGTCTCAAGCGTCGGGACGTCTCCGCAGCATGCCATAACCACGTCTGGTGTCGATCCCATATCATTGCTCGCCCATTGCCAGATGCCGATGCCCGCTCTGCAATGCTCCACAGCGGCTTCCATCGTGAGCCATTGTGGTGAAGGGTGCTTTCCCGCAATGACAACGTTCACATAGTGACGGCTGCGCAGGCAGTGATCGACAACTGACAGAAGACAGTTCGCATCCGGCGGCAGATAGATGCGGACGATTTCCGCCTTCTTGTCGACTACCAGACCGATGAAGCCAGGATCCTGATGCGTGAAGCCGTTGTGATCCTGCCGCCACACATGCGAGGCCAAAAGATAATTCAATGAAGCGATCTTGTGGCGCCACGGGATGTGGGCAGTGACTTTCAACCACTTCGCGTGCTGATTGAACATGGAATCGACAATGTGTATGAAGGCTTCGTAGCAGTTAAACAGCCCATGCCGCCCGGTAAGAAGGTAGCCTTCCAGCCAGCCCTCGCACTGATGTTCACTGAGCATCTCCATCACCCGGCCGGCAGGTGCAAGAAACTCGTCGCTCGGCCGAACCTCTGCTTCCCACTGGCGCTCTGTTGCCTCAAAAACTGCTTCGAGCCCATTAGAGAGGGTTTCGTCCGGGCCGAAGATTCGGAAATTGCGCTGCTCCAGGTTCTTCTTCACAACGTCCCTCAGAAAGCGGCCCAGAATATGTGTATCGCCAATGCTCAACGTGCCAGGTTCTGGTACAGCAACAGCGTAGTTGCGAAAATCCGGAATGCTGAGGTCACGCAACAGCAGACCGCCGTTGGCATGCGGATTCGCCCCCATGCGGCGCGTTCCGGCTGGAGCGAGTGCAGCCAGCTCAGGCAGGATTCGCCCCCGCTCATCAAACAGTTCCTCTGGCCGGTAGCTCAGTAGCCAATCTTCAAGCAGCTTAAGATGCTCGGGATGTTTCGCCGGGTCCGACAGTGGCACCTGATGCGAACGGAAGCTGCCTTCCACTTGCAGACCGTCCACCATCTTCGGCCCCGTCCATCCTTTCGGCGAGTTGAGAATGATCATCGGCCAACGCGGCCTATCAGCGTTGCCACTGGCTCGGGCTTGGGTCTGGATTGCCCGAATCTGCTCTACCGCTATATCGAGCGTCGCAGCCATGGCTTCATGCATCAGCGCAGGCTCGTGCCCTTCAACAAAATAGAGCGTCCAGCCGTAGCCTCGGAAGAGCTGTTCAAGCTCCTCCCGGCTAATGCGAGCAAGTACGGTGGGGTTAGAAATCTTGTAGCCGTTCAAATGTAGAATCGGCAACACAGCCCCGTCAGTAATTGGATCGAGAAATTTATTAGAGTGCCATGCCGTGGCTAACGGGCCAGTCTCAGCCTCACCGTCACCGACAACACAGGCAACGATAAGAGAAGGGTTGTCAAAAACAGCTCCGAAGGAATGGCTGAGTGAGTAGCCCAATTCACCACCTTCATGGATCGAACCAGGGCACTCAGGCGATGCGTGGCTTGGAATTCCACCAGGGAATGAAAACTGCAGGAAGAGTTTCTGCAGTCCTGCTTCGTCCTGAGTGATGTGTGGATAGACTTCGCTGTACGTTCCTTCAAGGTAAGTATTCCCCACCACAGCCGGGCCGCCATGGCCCGGGCCAGACACATAGATCATGTCTAGATCAAAGTCCCGGATCACTCGATTCAGGTGAGCGTAGATAAAGTTCTGCCCCGGTGTAGTGCCCCAATGCCCCAGGAGCATGTGCTTCACATCTGTCAATTGCAGCGGACGCTTCAGCAACGGGTTGTCAGCGAGATAAATCTGGCCCACAGAGAGGTAGTTTGCGGCACGCCAGTAAGCGTCTATCTTCCGAAGCATTTCCGCGTTCAGTACCGGACTCGTATTCTTGCCGTTCATTTCTTTATTCCCCTGTATATGTGGCGTATGATCTTGGCGCCTTCAAGAATCGCGAGTGGAATCGTGCCTAACGCGATCAGCCGCAGACACTCGGTGTAAGTCATCGGAGGTGTCTTGAGGAAACCTCCCAGGCTTGTGCTGTGCTGGCTCCAAACCTGAAGGCCAATCGACACGCAGACAACCATCACCAGATTCAGATTTGAGAACACAGGTATAAGCCAGATCGGCTTGGACTCGCTGCGAGCACCGAAGGCTCGAAACAACTCGGCAAATACAAGTACCGCGAAGGCTGACCCACGGGCTTCCTCCAGGCTCTCCGTCCTTAAGTCGTATACAAAAACGCCAAAGGCCACAGCAGCGGTGAGAAAACCAGTGAACAGCATTGTGCCAAGGAAGCTTTGGTTGGTAATCCGCTCCGACCTTGCGCGTGGCTGCTGCTGCATCACATCCGGGTCGACAGCATCAGTAGCAAGCGCAAGCGCGGGCAATCCGTCTGTAACCAGATTGATCCAGAGCAAGTGGATCGGAAGAAGAGGTGCAGGCAAGCCAATGGCCACACATCCGGTCATCAACAGTAATTCCCCGGTATTGCCCGCCAGCATGTACTGGAGTGTTTTGCGGATGTTGTTGTAGATCCCCCTGCCTTCCTCGACAGCCACAACAATCGTCTTGAAGTTGTCGTCGGTGAGAATAAGATCCGCAGCTTGTTTGGTGACTTCCGTTCCAGTCTTGCCCATCGCAATCCCGATATCTGCTCCTTTGATGGCCGGGGCATCGTTGACTCCATCGCCGGTCATGGCCACCACTGCTCCATTCGCCTGCATCGCACGAACAATCCGCAACTTGTGTTCCGCTGTGACTCGGGCATAAACCCTAACCTCAAGCGCGCGACGCTGCAACTCCGCGACAGACATCTTTTCAAGCTCTGCGCCAGTCAGTGCGATCCCGCCAGCGTCGATCCCAAGTTCACGCGCGATTGCGATTGCTGTTGCCGGATGATCGCCGGTAATCATCACCACTTTGATTCCAGCGCCTTGGCACTTCGCGATTGCCTGTTTGCCTTCCGGGCGAGGTGGATCATACATGCCGGTCAAGCCTACAAAAACGAGATTGCGCTCGAAGCCGGTTGAGCGGTCTTCTAGGTCACTGTATGCCGAGGCAATTACCCGAAGCGCTCTGCCGGCCATCTCGGAGGTTTGGCCCAGAATCACTTTGCGATCTTCGGCGGTTAACGGCCGTACACTACTTCCAGCGAAGACTTGTGTGCAGAGTTCCAACAGGATGCCGGGTGCTCCATTGTGGAATGCGCGAAGCATTCCATCAGGCATACGGCGAATTACGGCGCTGCGCTTTCGATCTGAGTCGAAGGGGACTTCCTCGACCTGTGGGAAGTCTTCTTCGATTTGACGCCGGTTGCCTCCAGCTTTGGCTCCAGCCGCCAGCAATGCGCCCTCGGTTGGATCTCCGATAGTTTTCCAGCTTCCCTCCTCCTCTACGAGATGTGCGCTATTGCAAGCCAGAATGATGGTTGCCAATTCCTGTAGTGCCAACAGGTGCGGCCCTTCTGCCTTCTTGCCTTCCCATTGCACTTCGCCTGCAGGGCCATAGCCTTCACCGGTCACTTCATAGATCTGCCCCGCAACAAAGAACGATCGTACGGTCATCTCGCCCACCGTCAGCGTCCCGGTTTTGTCAGTGCAGATGATGCTGGTGGAGCCAAGGGTTTCAACCGCCGCCAGCTTACGTACCAATGCTCCGCGCCGCGCCAGGCGCATCACCCCGATCGATAACGCAACCGTAACCAGAGCAGGCAAGCCCTCAGGGATTGCGGCCACTGCAAGACTGATCGAGGTAAAGAAGAGATCCAGCATTCCGGTTCCTCGAAGCCAACCGAGACCGAAAAGTAGCACCACAATGCCAAGGGCAGCCCACAGCAGAATCCGGCCCAACTCATCGAGCCTGCGTTGCAGCGGGGTGCCTTCGTCCTTAACGGCCTCGTCGATTAACCTGGCGATTTTGCCGAGTTCACTGTCCATGGCTGTGGCAATCACCACAGCCTCGCCCCGGCCGGAGGCAACGCTGGTGCCCGAGAAGAGTATGTTCTTCCGGTCACCAAGCGGAGTATCTGACTGATCGATAGTTTCAGCAGTTTTGCTGACTTCTTCCGACTCGCCCGTCAGAGCAGACTCAACACACTTTAGCGACGCCGCCTTAAGAATCCTCCCGTCCGCTGCGATCAGATCCCCGGCTTCGACTGAAAGAATGTCCCCTCTCACAATTCCCGTCGCGGGTATCGAAACCACTTCGCCATCACGGCGCACCTTTGCGTAAGGTGCAGTCATCTTCTTCAGCGCTGCAATGGATTGCCCTGCCCGGAATTCCTGGTAAAAGCCGATGACAGCGTTGAGCGCGACGATTGCAAGAATCGCAATTGCATCCATCTTTTGGCCCAACAAGCCGGACACGATTCCTGCGGCGATCAGAATCCAGATAATCAGGCTTTTGAACTGTCCCCCCAGTATCTGCAGTACCTGGATACTTTTGCCTTGCTGCAATTCATTCGGGCCGTACCGGTCCAGTCGCTTTGAGGCCTCTCCGCTGGACAGTCCCGCCAGCCTCACGTCCATGCCTTTCAGGACGTCTTCGGACGACCGGCTATGCCAATTCTCAGCAGCCAATTGGAGTCCTCTTTTTTCCTGGCATGCGCATGGCGAGTCTGGCCAGCATAAGTTCCTCATTAGTGGGAATCACGCGAACCGAGACCACCCCTCCGTCGCTTGAAATAACGGAAGCGTTTCTACTATTGCGCCGCTTGTCCAGGATGATTCCGAGGTACGCCAGGCCCTTGCAGATTCGAGCCCGAACCGTCGGAGCATTCTCGCCCACGCCCCCGGCAAAGACAAGCCCGTCTATGCCGCCAAGCACTGCAGCGAAAGACCCGATCCATTTTTTTGCCTGGTAAGCGAAGAGTTCGATCGCTTCTGCCGCGCGCACGCTCGCGGCTTCCTTTGCAAGCAAATCCCGCATGTCGGAACTGATTCCAGAAACCCCAAGCAGTCCGGATTCAAAGTTCGCCATATGCTCGAAGCCATCTGCGGTCATGTTCTCGATACGCGTCAAGTATCCGATCAAGCCCGGATCTACATCGCCTGTTCTGCTGCTCATCACCAGGCCAGCCGCAGGCGTCAAGCCCATACTTGTATCGACGCTTCTACCGTTATGTAAGGCTGCGATACTGGCCCCATTGCCAAGGTGAGCGAGGATCACACGTCCCTGTGCCACCCTGGGGTCAAGATTATGGAGTTCTTCGATGAGGTATGCATAAGAAAGCCCGTGGAATCCGTAGCGTTCCACCCCACGCGATGCATATCGCCGCGGGATCGCCAGCAATCTTGCAATTGGCGGCATGGTGCGATGAAAGGCCGTGTCGAAGCAGGCTACCTGCAGCAATTTGGGATACCGTTTTCGGAAGGCTTCGATTAAGCTGATTTCGCGCGGCAGGTGATCCGGCGCAAAGTGAGTGATGCGGTGTAATTCTGCAATAAGCTGTGCTGTAACCCGCGCTGGTTCAGTATGCTTCATACCGTGAACAATACGGTGCGAAACAGTGTGAAGTGCGGCAAACAGAGGCTCGGTCTCCAGCAAGTCCAGAAGCAACTCCATCGCCGACTGGTGATCGGTGGCCTTGATCTGGATTGGGGATCGCTGTCTTCCGGTTTGATCTTCAATCAGAAGTGTTGCGCTTGTTGAACCGATTCGATCCAGCTTTCCAGAGAGCAGCCGCACAGGCTTTTCGCAGCTATCGTAGATAGCAAACCGTATGCTGGACGAGCCACCGTTGATCGTCAATATTCCGCCGTTACTGGGTGGCATCTACAGTTGCCCCATAAACGTTCAATCCGAATTCGTCTGGAGAGTTGCGGGTGGATTCGTCGCCCGCATACCTGACGAGTTGGATCTCTTTGCTATTGATGAATGACATTTTCGGATCAGGCCGGTTTCATAACTTGCTCGATAGGGCGGCGCAAAGAACTTGGCATTGCGTTGGAATAGCCGAAACGAACCAACATTTGTGGCCGGGCCGTGCCAAGCCCAAAACTGCTCTGCAGTTGCGATCGCACGCCCTCCACTTCAATGGGCTGATTCAGGAATGCTGATTTGATATTCAAGGAAGTCATCGTCAGCGCCATCCGCTGATACACCTGCCCGGCTCGAACCCAACCGGTTTTGTCCTCTGAATCCGAGCTGATCAGGATCGCTCCCGACGAACTATTCAGCTTCTTGACGTCTGCGTCAGCCACTTCCTGCGGCTTTGCTCTGCTGACGAAGTATTTGCCCAGCCAGCGCGGCACACCTGGGTTTCCAGTGCACCGGGAGTACAGACCATCGAATGACGACAGCGCTTCTTTCTTGTCAAAACGTAGCCAGCGAGTTAGCTCATCGACAAACGCCGGGTCAGCATACTGTTGCATGGTTGCTTGATGGACGTAGCCCGAAACTGCCTTAAGGCTTGCCTGGTGCATGCCAATGCCAGGCTCCAATGACATTTTTTCGATTTCCCCTAGCTCATTTACAGCAATCGGTCTGCTGTCGTATTCCGTGCGTGTACTTTGTCGCGCTGGAATCGCCTCAAATAAAACGCTGCTTTGTGGCGTACTTGCAGACAACCCAATCCGAATGAAATCGTTGACCTCGGGATAGCTGACCGATGCTTCGTACCCCATCGCGCGCGATGCAATGAGCAGGTTCTCAAGCGCACATCCCAGGCTGATCCACAACTCACGATCTGCCTGATCAACGGCGGGGAGACGGCGTGAATAGTCTGGATGAATTTCTATGGCGTCCGGCAGCAGAGCAAAAGTCCAAGCTTGTGCATTGTGACCATTGGCTGCAAGTGTTGCATAGCGAATGATCCCTTCCATCCGTACTCGGGTTGCTGCTTCGCTCTGCAGCCTGCTTCTGGCTCGGGAGGCTTCAGCGTCATAGTCGGTCCACGGAGCATACTCACGAAGTACGTATGTCGATACTACAGCCGTTCCCCCGAGCGATAGCACTTTCAATAGATCCTTGCGGTTCATTTGAACGCCTTGATCAATGCATCAAACTGAGCGTGATGCGATTCCGCGTGAGGCGTAACGGCTGGTATCTTCCGGTCAATTCGCATCAACTGATATACCGCCATTTGCGCTGCGCGAATTGAGTACTCCACTGTGAAAACAACGTCTTCCGGAATCTCTACGAATTGGCTGATAAAGGCCAGATTCGTGCAACCGATCGGTACCGGTAACGGACGATCACCCAATTCGCGCGGCATGAACATACTCGTCAGGTAGGGCATTCTGCAAGGAATGCAATTGGCGGTGGCGATCGTTTCCAGGTCAAACCTCATATGGCCACAAAGTTCCTGCAGGATCTCAGCACCATTACATTCGGTCATCGATTTTGCTACGAAGTTTCCAATGCGATCCGGGAACAGCGAGTATCCCCAAAACACTTGCACGTCAGCCGGCTGATTGGCAAAGTGAGGTTGAAACGCCAGCACGATGGACATGAGCCAGTTGGAGTCTTTAAAAGTCACCAGTCCGCCAGTGCCTGCTTCATTGCCGCTAAACTCTTCCATCTGATTGAAGAACGACGGGTCTTTCAGCGTCACCGTAAAGGACTCCCACCACGCTTGCGCTATCGACGCATTAAATACTTCCGGGCGGCCAAATTGTGAGCGGCCTTCAGCCAGCCGTTCCCATAGCCTCCAGCCGCCGCTGTCTGCCTTGGTCAGCTGAGCGGGCGCACTCGTCATCGAACCAAGGCTCGACGCGTCGGTCATGCTTCCGTTCTGCAGAAACACCACATCGCCATCGTGGATCGTGATCTCCTCGCTCTTGCCCGCTCTCAAGCAATGCAAACCTGTCACAACAAACGGATCGCCGCCCGAGTTGTGGTCGATGTCTGTAACCTTGCAATCCGTGATGAGATGAACCCCCTGCTTCGCAAGCCAGCTTTGTAGTGGAACTACAAGAGAGTCGTATTGGTTGAAGATTGTTCTTTTCACCCCGGCCAGTGTTTCAATGCGCGAGAACTCGAGCATGAACCGAAGCAAGTAGCGTTTGAACTCCACCGCGCTGTGCCAGGGCTGAAATGCGAAAGTAGTCGACCACATATACCAGAAGGGTGTTTCAAAAAAGCCTGGCGAGAGACAATCGGTGATGCGTTTGGCCCCCAGGCTTTCTTCAGTTGCCTGGCTGAGCTTCAGCAATTCCAGTCGATCCTGCATGGAGAATCCCATCGAGGCCACCGGTATTTTTGCACGGCGCCGGTCTACCAGCCGGGCCATGGCATTCGACTTGTGCAATTCATTGAAGTCTATGGTTTCGTCGTAAACAGATTTTCCTGGCCGGGTTAACGATGGAATCGATTTGTACAGATCCCAGGTGCACTCATAGTTGTCGGTGGTTACCATGCGTCCGCCCCGCATTGAATAGCCCCGCGTTGCGTCTCCTGCCCCGTCGAGACTGCCCCCAAGCACCGGTGCCGCCTCCAGGATTGAGATGTTTTCACCAGGCATTTGTCCATCCCGGATCAGGAAGGCAGCGGCCGCAAGGGATCCAATTCCTCCACCCACCATATACGCACGCGATTTCGTGTTCATAGCTATCGATGTGCATCTGTCGGGCCAAAGCTCTAGCTCCGCAATCCCTTTGCAATGCTGGCACGCATTGCTTTCTTCGCATGCATCCTCCATTCCTTCCGACCAGATGCGGTCATGTGACTGTAATCGGTCAGGCAAGAACTAGTAAGTGGTAGAACTGCGCAAGCTTCTTCTGGTAATTAGCTTTGGCGCTTCCCGTGCAGACATACATTCGAGCCTGGCAGAAACGATGCTGCTGGAAAGTAGGAGAAATGAACATGTCTGAACAGAATTCGGTAGTAGCGGTTTACGCCACGCATGAAGGGGCAGAACAAGGGGTTAAGGAACTTCAGCGTGCAGGCGTGAATATGCAAACCCTGTCCATTATTGGGAAGGATACCCACACCGATGAACAAGTAGTGGGCTACTACAACACCGGAGATCGCATGAAGTACTGGGGCAAAACAGGCGCTTTGTGGGGCGGTTTCTGGGGATTGATGTTCGGCTCCGCGTTCTTCGCGATTCCAGGTATCGGGCCAGTCTTGGTTGCGGGGCCCGTCATTGCCTGGATTGTAGGGGCATTGGAAGGCGCCGTAGTTGTTGGTGGCATGAGTGCAATCGGTGCGGGCCTCGTCGGCATGGGCATCCCGAAGAACAGCGTCATCGAATATGAATTGGCGCTCAAGACAGATAAATACCTTTTGATGGTCAGCGGCTCAGAGGCTGAAATCGAAAAGGCTCGTGGGCTGCTCGAAGGCAGCAAACCAATCAAGACGACCCTTCATTCTTGCGAAGCGGTTGGAGCAGGCGCTCTTTAAGGAGGGCTCAAACCAATGCTTACTAGCAACAAGGATCTTAAGGGACTGGTGATCCGCGCCACCGACGGCGAGATCGGGTCCGTCGACGACCTGTACTTCGACGATCAAATTTGGGCGATCCGCTATCTGACCGTGAACACCGGCAACTGGCTCAACGGCCGGAATGTCCTTATCTCACCGCATTCTATTCTTCAGACAGACTGGGCGGCTGGCCGGATCGATGTGTCACTGACGCGGAAACAAATTGAGAATGCGCCAGATATCGACACGCATCGGCCTGTGTCCCGACAGCATGAAGCTGACTATTACGGCTATTACGGATATCCCTACTATTGGGAAGGTCCCTACATGTGGGGACCCTCCTACACGCCCATTGGAATGCTTCCGTCGACGGCGTCTCAGAGCACGCTTACAGAACAAATAAGCAAGGATTCATCTGATTCTCATCTCCGCAGCACGACAGCGGTTACCGGTTATCACCTCGATACCAAGGATGGCGATATTGGCCACATCGATCATTTCATGATCGACGACGAAGTCTGGACGATTCGTTATCTGGCCGTGGTCACGCAGAACTGGTGGCCTGGGAAGAGTGTACTGCTTTCACCACAATGGGTGGAACGGGTAAGTTGGGAGGAATCCAAGGTTTTCGTCGGTGTTACTCGTGAGGCCATCAAGAGTTGCCCTGAATACGTTGACAGCGTGCCAATCACCCGTGAATACGAAAACAAACTCTACTTCCAATATGGCCGCCCTCCTTACTGGATTGAAGAAGAGAAGAATGTGTCTGCTTTCGCGATGAGCAGCCGTTAGATCACGAAGCGGGGGAGGATGAATTCAAATGAACGAAGTCGATATTGTTTTGAATGAGGTAGATTGAGCCCGGAAACCAAGGCCGTCGTGCCATCACCAACTCCTGCTGCGGAACTACAAAGCCCGGGGGCGATTGTGCAGGCAGGCGCAGAGCCGACTGCTCTGAACGGAGTTTACCTCAAGGCTGCAACATCCAAGCCCGGTCACAACCGGCGATTGCTCTATGCAGGAGCCCTCGTAGTTGTCGCCGCCATCGGCGCGGCCTACTGGTTTATGCATCGCCCTCCCGTAGTGACAACAATCCGCCCTGTTATGACATCGGTCAATGAAACCATAGCCAGTAGTGGCCTGGCTGCCGGGGTGAAAGAGTCTGTCATCGGTGCTTCGTTTAATGGGGCGGTTCTCCGGCTCCTGGTAAAACTGGGCGACCATGTCGTGACTGGGCAAACCCTCGCGGTTCTAAAGAACGACATCACCCAGGCACAGGTAAGGCAGGCTGAAGCCGCTGTCGTAACTGCGCAATCGCTGTTGATCCAGGCTTCCCGCGGGCCCCTTGCTTCCGAGTTGCAGGTAAATCGTATGCAGGTGACTCAGGCACGCGCTCTGGCGACCGAGGCCAATTCAGAACTCGATCTGGCTCGCAAGACCCAGACCCGAACACAAGCCTTATCTAAAGCCGGTGTTATATCGAGGAGCGATATGGACACTTCAGTTTCCGCACTTGCCGCTGCCGAAGCCAAAGCACGTTCCGGCAGCGCTTCGATACGGCTGGCCGAGGCTCAGCTACAAACATTGCAGGCGACTCCGCGCAAAGAGGATGTGGAATTGGCCCGCGATCGATTAACCGAAGCAAAGCAGGCTCTTCTTGTAGTTCGCCAGCAGGCCGAAGAGGCAATCGTGATCGCACCCTATTCGGGCACCATCACTGCCGTCAACGTTGAAGTGGGCCAGAATGTGGATGCCGTTGGCCTCTTCAATCTGGTGAGCGACGCGCTCGAGATTCGCATCGATCTGGACGAAAGCAACCTCGCCGACCTTTCGCTAGGCCAAAAGGCCTTGCTGTCTGCTACAGCATTCCCCGGCGAATCCTTTGAAGGCAAATTGAAAGAGATCTCTCCATCTGTGAACAAGATTCGCGGAACCGTCTCCATCAAGTTGGAGCCGCTTTCTCCTCCTGCTTGGCTTAAATCTGGTCAGACCCTCAACGTCAACCTGGTCACCAATCAGGCAGCTCAGCGCTTACTGGTGCCCGCTACAGCACTGAGAAAGTCGGGCGAGCGCACCGTTGCTCTTGTGGTCGATGGAGATCGCGCCATAGAGAAGATCGTGCTGACACGGCCTCCCACCAGCAATGGGATTCCGGTAATGGCTGGTCTTGAAGCTTCAGACCTCGTGATTGTGAATCCGCAAAGGATTCAAAGCGGCGAGATTGTACGGATCAAAAACTAGATCACAACGATGACCATCACAAGCTTCTTGCCCCTGCAAATCCGCTTTGAAGGCCAACTTGCCTGGCGTCATCTTCGCTCCGGCGGCGGGCAAACCTGGCTTACGATCGCCGCCGTGGCCTCTGGCGTAATCATCGTCATTTTCATCATGGGCTTGATCTTCGGCCTCCAACGCAAATTCACCGCATTGCTAACCGACGCGATCCCACATGTTACGGTGCAAGTACCCACAGGAAAACCCATCCCCTATGCGGACCTCCCGGGCAGCCGTTCAGGCCCCAGTTCTTCTCGATCCGAAATGCAGGCCCCGCAGCGCAAGAATATTGACGACTGGCGAACGGTTTTATCTGTAGCTGCCACAATCCCCAACGTGCGAACAGTGAGTCCCGCCGTTTCAGGCCAGGGCTTCGCGTCTAAAGGTGCCAATCCTGTCGGCGTATCGCTTACAGGTGCTGATCCCGCACAGCAGGAGCTAATCACTCCGGTATCGAAGAATCTGATCGGAGGGCACTATATCGGGCTCGCAGCCGATGAAGTTGTCATCGACTATGAACTCGCCAAGGATCTCGATGTGGGCATTGGAGACCGCATTCGCATCACTTCAATTTCGGGAATACCCGAACCTCTTCGAATCGCTGGTATCTATTCCAAGGGCCAGGGGCGAGGCAGCGCCTACGTTACTCTGCGCACAGGGCAAAGCATGCTCGGAATCGGTAATTCAGTGAATGTCGTCTACGTCAAGGTCTTCGACATCTATGGCGCTGATGCTGTTGCAGAACGCCTGGCGGTGCTCCTCGATTGCGAAGCCAAGTCCTGGTCGAGCGAGTTTCCGAACTTTGTTACTTCTCTGCAGGCCCAGTCTGCTTCTGCCTACCTTATTTCGGGCTTCACTCTCATCGCTTCCTCGTTTGCGATCGCGTCCGTGCTGATTGTTTCTGTCCAACGCAAGGCCAAGCAGATCGGCATCCTGAAGAGCATTGGAGCCCGCAAAAAACAGATCCTTCTGGTGTTTTTGCTGGAAGGCCTCGGTATTGCTGTCGCCGGTAGCGTAATGGGAGCGATTGCCGGCATAGCCGTCGTCTACCTGTTGAGCCTGCCCAAACAGGCTGTAACTCGAGTCGGCGGTGTCCCGGAATCTCTTTTCCCGTTGATGTTGGACCCTCTCTACATACTTGCTGCGATGGGTGCGGCTACTGCGGCAACCGTTTTGGCTGCTCTTCTTCCCGCACGCAGTGCAGCAAAGATGAACCCCGTGGATGCAATGCGATGATTGCTGCGCCCGGCCAGATGGTAATTGAAACCATCGGACTAAAGAAGACTTATCAAGGGAAGCTTCCGACGCCGGTACTATTTGGGATCGATCTGAGTGTCGCCGCCGGGGAGTTCGTTTCCATCATTGGCCAGTCGGGCAGTGGGAAGTCCACGCTGCTCAACATTCTGGGAGCCCTCGATGTTCCCTCAGAAGGTCTGGTAAAGATCGATGGGGTTGATATCTCAACCCTCACCGATGATGGCCTTGCTGTTCTCCGCAGTGAGGTGGTTGGCTTCGTTTTTCAAGCCCATTTCCTGTTGGAAGAGCTGTCTTGTATTGAGAACGCAGTACTTCCAATCATCATTCAGAAAGGCTCTGCGACGACGGAGGAATTGGAGTGGATCCACGGCCTGTTGGTGCGGGTTGGCTTGGGCGGTCAAATCCACAAATCCCCCGACACAATGAGCGGCGGCGAAAACCAGCGCTGCGCTATTGTCCGCGCCCTGGCCAATCGGCCGCGGATCGTACTGGCCGACGAGCCAACGGGAAATCTCGACAGTCATTCCGGCGAAGAAGTTTTCAAACTGATGCGCCAGATGAGTAGCGAGATCGGTATCGCCTTCGTCATGGTGACGCACGACGAACGCCTCGCCCACGCAGCCGACCGGATCCTCATGATCGAGGACGGATTGATGCGATCCATTGACTGACCTTGGGGCGTCGATTGGCCAAAGAAGGACGGTTGCGTGAATACAGCGCTTCTGGCGGCAATGGCAATCGCAAGTGGATATAAGGCGGTGTTGGTCTTTGCCACACAGTCCTGAAGAGAAGGAGCCAACCAGACAAGTCCGAGTCGGGCCTTCTTCTACGTAATGCAACGCAATAAAGCTAAACCGACTACAGAAAATTTCATGAGCTTCCATAGAGCAGTTCAATGCCCGTTTCGGTTGCGAGCCAGCGTTTGAAGTGTTTTTGTTGGCTTTTGCGCCAATTCAAATAGATGGTTCTTTTTCTACTGATGCTGGCACAAAATATCGATCTCCAACGTCCTCCAGACTGGGTTCTCGAAGCAAACGATGGCAAGGTCCGCTGTTTCTCTCCCGATCGCAAGAGCCTGGTTTCCATCGAGCCGGTCGCCTCGATCGGCGACGCTCAGACCGTCATGAAAAAACTCCTGGCCTCGAAGCGAGTAGGCCCTGTCGATGCTCCCTCTAATGTGCGGATGAAGGGTGATGTGGGGCAGATTGAGGTTGAGTTCAACGGTTCTTTAGCC
Organism: Bryobacter sp.; assembly: GCA_044376335.1. GTDB lineage: Bacteria > Acidobacteriota > Terriglobia > Bryobacterales > Bryobacteraceae > Bryobacter. The sequence continues at coordinate 1,182 of JBIPMY010000054.1, read as the reverse complement.
GGTGCCCCGGTGCAAGCTCGTGCGATGTTGGCAATTCGGGGCCAGGCTGGTACTCTCTACGTTGCAGCCTCGCCGCCGAGCCAGTTCGCCCAACGGTTGCCTCAAATGGTCGAGATGCTGAAGAGCTTCCGGTTCAGGTCTAACTCCTACCAGCGGCGGGTTGAGGGCAGGGAACAATCCTTCTCGACCGAGTTCCCCTCCAGTTGGCGAACAGAGTTGGGACTATTTCGTATGGGGGCTTTTGACAATCGCGTTGAGGCCAGTGCTGTTGGCCCAAACGCCACTGTTTTTGTGGGTGACCGCAACTTGGGCAACTACCTGGTGCCAGATCAGACCATGGCCTCATTTGGACTCAGAGAAGGTTCCACCTATAGCGCTACGGGTGCTTCCAGCATGATACTGTTGCGGTACTTGCCGGGCTCGCAGGCCGGTCTATATTGGCTCAATCTTCGACTTCGTGGCGCAAAGGTGCTGGGTCAGAGAGAGAGGCCGGATATTGCACAGCAGATGTCGGCGCAGCGTTATCGATATGGCAACCCGATGCGCGCAATGCTTCATGCCGGTGAAGTCGCCTTCGAGTATCAAGGGCAACGTGGCCAGGTTTTTGTTGCGACAGAGGTTTACTCGAACGCTGCCATGACCAACTGGAGCGTGGCGTCCATCTATGGATACTTCGCCAAGCCGGAAGGAGAGGCGGAAGCGCGTGAAGCTGTCGGGCATGCGCTGGCAAGCTGGAAGGTGAATGCCCAATGGCTGGCAATGGACCGCAAGTTTCAGGCTGTAGATGCCGAAAATGCTGTGCGAACGATGCAAGAGATCAGCGCTCTACACAGCCGCACCTTCGAATCTTCCGACAAAATCGCAAGGGTTCGTGGCGATCTGCTGAGTGGAAGTTTCCGGGTTGTGGACCCCACGACGGGTGAGACAGCAACGGTGAAGGCAACTTCGAACTACTATTACCGGGTGATCGACCCGAATTCGCCGCCCGTTGAGGTGAATCTACAGCGGTTGCTTCGAGTGGACTGGGATACTAAGTGAGCTTGCCTCGAGCAGCAATAGGCCAGGCGGATTCGACAGTGCCGTTGCGGTAGCCGATAGCCTGCTCCTGAAGGTTCATGGCTACGCAGACGTGGTTCATGAGGATCTGGAGCTTGTCACCAACATGGAAGGTTCGATCACATT
>JBIPMY010000347.1:0-6709 GCA_044376335.1 Bryobacter sp. | reverse complement strand
CAGCGCCGTTTGCCGTCCCGGGCCGAATAGAAATTGCCCGAATACTGCACCAGGCCTGAAGAGAAAGCGTTTTACTTCGAGTGGAGAATCGCCCAGTCTTTGCCCGGCAACGTCGGTGATCACAAAAGCGCGGCTTTGCACTTCCTGCCGGATGCGCCGGTTCTTGGCCCCGGCCGGAGTGGGCCCAAAGCTGTCCATTTGCGACATCGTGATCCAGAGGCTCGAGATGTGTTGCAGGGTGCGATACAACTGCTGGCGCTGCTCGATGCGGTAGCCGCTCGAGCGGCCTTCAGCGCCTGTTTTTGGCTTGAGCGCCCGCAAACCGAGCAGTTCATCAATGTCGGCATAGCCTGGGTCGTTTGAGCTGCGCGCCTGTTGCAGCCACAAACTGCCCAGCAGGTCGAGCACATCGGCGTCGAGATCGCTCAGGTCTGCCCGTTGTTGCCACATGCCGTCGATCAACTGTTGCTGCGTATCGGGGGGCAAAAAGGGTTCATTATCAACACGAACGGGCAAAAGCTGCGCCTGGCCCCGGGCCGAGCCTTTCTCAAGCGAGGCCGTCGGCCAGGGCGAATCTTCCATTTTGCGAAAAGTGTTGAAGGCGAGAGCTTCCCGCAGGGCCTGATAATGGGCGGCGTTCATCACCGAAAGGTACTTGCGGCGCAAGTCGATCTGGATTTGCCGCGAAGAAATCGGCATGCCGCTCATTTCCTGCGGGATTCCAGCCACCACCGGCACGCCGAGGCCCAATTCGAGACACAACAGATGCGCCGTCCAGCCATAGTGCAGATGCAGCAGCATCGGCATCAAACGTTCCATTGCGTCCCCGGGATTGCGCAACACAGCTTCGATTTCGGCCATGTCGAAAGCTTCGCGCCACTTCCCTTCCCGAAGGCTGGCTTTCTCGGCCAGAACCCAGGTGCTCAGCACAGGGCTCAAAACCCGCGAGAGCGCCTCGCAGTAACCGGGCCGGGCGGCACCGCCGAGCAGCACTTCCTGCCCTGGCTCAAGGTGAAGTTGTGGGGCGGCCGCACAGGCCATGTTCACCAGCAGATCGCCGTTCTGCCTGAAGAAGAGCGTCATCAGCTCGCCCAAAACCGTAGTGCGGGTGGCGTAGAACTCCTCAACCGACTCAAGCAACGCCTTGCCCGCTTCGCTCAGTCCTTCCAGATCGTTCGGTAAAAGCAAGACCCGCGGCGGGGTCTGCCCGGCCGGATCCGGACATTCGAGCATGAAATACGACTTCGGCAATTGCTTCCCGGCGCTCATTGTTTACGGTCCAACCACTCCTCGAGCATCACCTCCACCAGCTCTGAAAACTCCCTGCCCTGCCCTTCTTCGAGCAGCCGGATTTTTGTCTTGCGGTGGGTTTCTTTACGAATATAGGCCGTAACTTGAAGAAAATCGGGGTCGCTGCGTTTGGCTGCCGGCCGTCCACGCTTCTTTTCAGATACCTGAATTTTTACCGATTCAGGTTTTTGCGTATCTGAAATGTCAGGTACGCTAGCCGTCGTACGTCTTGCCTGAAGAATCCCCTGAAATTTGCTCATCCGAGTAACTCCTTTCCTGCCGCCTCGTAATCGCCCCAGCCGAGAGCCGCCCGCGGGTCGTCCACCTCGTTTACGACGCAGCCCTTGAGGGCCGCTTTCTGAAATGCCGCCAGGCGGCGAATGCTGGATTTCATCACCGGCAAGCCAGCCTCTTCGAGCATCTGCCGGGCCTCGTCGCCATCGCGGCTGGGCTTGGGAGGAAGCACGGTGAGCAATACCCGGAATTGCGAAGCCCCGAGAGCTTCAAGCGCCCCCACCGTCAGCATGAGTGCATCGAGGCTGAGGGCGTCGGGCGTAGTGGGCAAAATCAGCATGTCGCAACCGCCAGCGAGCGCCTTTAAATCTTCTTCTTCCGGCCGCGCCTGAGTATCGATAATGACGTGCTCAAAATCGCGGGCAAAGCGCGCCGCCTGCCGTTCGTCGATGACGCGAAAGGGAAGGGAACCACGCTTGGCCCAGCCGCTGGCGCTGCGGTTCGGGTCGCCATCGATCAGCAGGGTTGGGGCCTTGGTTTGCAAAAACGAAGCCAGATGCACCGCCGTTGTGGTTTTGCCAACACCACCTTTAAAACTGCCTACGGTCCAGATCATATTTCCTGTCCAGTCTATCAACCCGCTGAAATGCTGGCATGTTGAAAATGCGAAAGTTTAACAATTTGCGTACTCAAAAACGCAAATACTTAAATCAGGATTCGCTCGATTTCATCGAGTGAAACTTCGTCGTCGCGCCGGTCATAGAGGCCAGTGGTGCGGGCCGATTCGTGCCCGGCGATTTGCTGGGCGATCTCGATGCGGCCGCCGTTTTTCAGATAGGTGGTAATCCCGGTAGCCCGAAACGTGTGATTGGAAATGGAGCAGGGAAGGGAAGCCCCCTCGGCGTGCTTCTTCACCATCCGCAGCGCATCGGTGCGGTTCATGCCACGTTCAGACAGCGCAAGCCTCCGGTTGAGACTTCGAAAGAGCGGGGACTTCCTGTCGTTGCCGATCCCGGCCGCCTCAATGTAGGCGTCGAGATAGCTTTCGGCATTGTGATGGACGTAGATCTCGTTATACTTGCCACCCTTTTCCATCAGCCGCAGCTTCCAGCGTTTGCCGCTGGGGAAATAATCCTCCACCTTCAAACCCAACACGGCCGAGACCCGCGAGAAGGTATAGACCATGGTTGCAATCAGGGCCCGGTCGCGCAGCCCCTGGATTGTGGTGGTGTCGATCGAGTCGAGCAGTTGGCGCGTCTGTTCGGCGCTCAATACCGGTGTCTTGCCTCGCTTGATCGAATACTTCGGCCCGCGCACAGAGCTGGCCGGGTTTCCATTGAGGATTCCACCACTCACCAGGTAATCAAGCGTTACCCGGATCGCGGCCAGATTCTGCTTTACCGTCGGCTTGGCATAGCCGCACTCACGGTCCAGGTATTCCACATAACCTGCCACGATCACGGCATTCAGATCGGCCAGCCCCAGAGAACGACTCTCACACCAGAGCAGGAAATCCCGCACAGCTCGGCCATAGCTTTCACGAGTGTTCTGGTTTCGGATGTTGGCAGTGAAAAATTCCACAAACCGGAAAGAAGCTCGCTCCCCGGCCGCCGTGATGATTGCGGGCAAGCCGAATTGTGCCCTGAGGTCGACCTGGCTTTGCATGATCATAGTACGTATCATAACGTCCTTTATGATGCGTACATAGTGGTGCATCTCCATCGGCCACTTTGAATTTCGGGTTTGTGGAATTTCCAGTCAGGATTTCGCCGTTCTTACGTTTGCGACAATTAGATTCAATGGCCCGGCCCCAAGGAAAAATTTTGATCGTCAGTTTTTACTGGCCACCTGTGAATAGCCCTGGCACGCAGCATCCCACCTGGTTTTTTCGCTTTCTTCCCGATTTCGGCTACGAGACTCGCGCCTTGGTGAGTTCTTCGTTTTTTGCTGAAATTCTTACTGCACCTCGCTATGACGCCCCGGGTGTGATTGCTCTGCCTGAAAGTCCTTTGGGGCGCAAGCTCGCCACCCGGTTTTATCAAACCGAACTTTGGTGGCAGCAACCTCTCAGACTTTGGGAACACGGGTTTTACTGGGGATGGATGGCGATTCGTGCAGCAGACCGGCTGCTGCGCAAAGAACGCTTCACAGGAATGATTTCCGTTTCTCCGTCGATCGCCAGCCACTGGACGGCGCTTGGAATCAAACGCCGTCATCCCTACCTGAAATGGATCGCTGATTTTCAGGATCCCTTCGTTGGAAACCCCTTTCGCCAGACTCATCCCTATGCCAGGAAGTGGGAAGAAAACCTGCAACACGATTTGTTTAAACACGCTGATTACATGAGCGGCAACACAAATACGGTTAAGGCAATGTGGGATGAGCTCTACCCTGAATTCAGCCACAAAACAATCGTTACCTGGGGTGGCTATGATCCCGCCGAGATAGCCCAGCCATTGCCTATTCCTGCCCGGCCCGCCCCAGTTCTTTCCCATGTTGGAGCCGTTTATGCTTCCCGGGTTCCAAACGACCTGTTTGATTCGCTGTTTCGTCTGCTGGAATCCGGCCGTCTGCTTCCCAGCCAGCTATGTGTCGAGTTTCTGGGGTCTAACGACTTTCGTCAGATTCGCAATTCAGCCCAGTTCGAGCGCCTGCAGCAATCCGGTCTGGTTCGCTTGCGCAATGAGTACATTCCCCGGCCCGACGCCATGCGCGTCGCCTGCGAGGCAGACTACCTGCTTGTGCTTGACATCACCGGATTTGACACAAAACTTCAGGTACCGAGCAAGCTGTTTGACTACATCCGCATTGGCCGCCCCATCCTTCTGCTTACGCCTCCCGGTTCTCCTTCTCAGTTCATTCTCGAGCGTTCCGGCCAGCCCCATGTGCTGATTCCACTCGATGCTTCCCCGCAGCATTATGATGCGAGCGTCTTGAAACTTTTGACACTCTCCACCGAACCCCGCGTTGCCGCGCCATGGTTTGATGAAAACTTCGATGCCCGCCAGTTGACGGGAAAACTGGCTGGTGTTTTCGACGCTTCCACTCGCTGATTGAGGGCGTTTTCTGCCGATACTGTCCATGGGATACTCGGAAGAAGCTTTTTTGGAGAGCCCAACCTCAATCTTATGTGCGGAATTCTCGCCACGCGGGGCCTTGATGCCCCCTTCCATCACCGGCAGCTGAGCAGTTTACGTCGTAGAGGTCCAGACGCCATGGGCTTCTGGTCTAACGCTGACGTGCAGATGGCCCAGACGCGCCTTTCCATCATTGGTCTCGATGAGCGAGGCAACCAGCCGATGGAAAACGACCGCCATGTTATTACTTTCAACGGTGAAATATATAACTTTGCTGAAATCCGCGACCGCTTGAGCGCTCGTGGAATCCGCCTCAGCGGTACCAGCGATACCGAAGTGCTGCTTCATGCCTGGACCCTGTGGGGCCCGGCGATTTTGACCGATCTTACCGGTTTCTGGGCCTTCGCTATCTATGACAAGACGGCCCGCACGCTCACTCTCGTTCGAGACCAGCTTGGCATCAAGCCGATTTATTACCTTCACGATGGCCGGCACACGATCGTTTCTTCGCTGATCAAAAGCGTGCTGGAGTGTATGAGGTCTGGCCCAAACCCCATCTCGCCCGAGATCAACTACGATGCCCTGAGCGAGTATGTCCGCTACCAGTTCACCTTCGGCGACAAAACCTTTGTCCGTCAGATTCGCAAGGTCGAGCCAGGCCATTATCTTACGATCGATCTCCAGTCTGGCGAACTCACAGACACCTGCTACGAGAATATCCTCGCCCCCAGTTCGCCCTCACCACTCGATCTGTCTCCGGAGGCCATTTCCCACACCATGAGCCTCATCGAGCGCTGCTGCTGGGAATCGACTATCTCTGATACTTCTTTCACTACTTTCTGTAGCGGTGGCATAGATTCCAGCCTGATCACTGCCATCACCCGCCCTGAAGTCGCCTACCACTGCAATTATTCAGATCCCACCTGCAACGAAACGTTTTTTGCCAAGGAAGTAATTCACAGTCTCAATCAGCAGGGCTATGCTACCCGCCTCATGGTTGTGAACGCCCAGGAGGATTTCTCGCTTCCGTCCCGCGTGGCCAACATCCTTGAAGATTTCGACGAGCTCACCATCGGCTCGGTCATCTTTCCACTCGACGATCTGCTTGAGCGCGTCAAGGCACGCTACAAGGTGATTCTTACCGGCACAGGAGGCGATGAACTCTTTGCCGGCTATGTCCGCTATCAGTTGGCCCTTGGATCCTGCTTTCAGGATTCCTACCGCATGATGTTCGAGAAAATGGCACATGTCGATGACGTCACAACACGCTTCGAGATGACCCACTCGAAGGGCAACACGAGCCTCTATAACTTCTATCAGCCCAAGACACTGGAGACCTTCCGCTCTGCCTACGAGGCCGGGCAGCGCGATGGCCGTGGCCATCTGGAGGCAATGCTTACCTTTGACCGCCGGTACTTTCTCGGTGGGCTGCTTAATATTGACGACAAGATGTGCGGCCGCCATTCTCTCGAAAGCCGCCCCAGTTTTCTGCACCAGAACCTGGTGCGATATGTGGTCAATCTCGACCCGCAGGCTCTGCTCGGCAACAACGAATTGAAGTATCTGCTGCGCTTTGCCGCCAACCGTCATCTACCCGAAAGCGTCGTCCGCCGCACCGACAAGATGGGCTTTACCACTCCGGTTGGTGACTTCATCAACCGCAACGCACACCTGATCCGCGAGCAAATCATGGATTCCGCCTACCGCGATCATTACGATCTCAAGAGCATGAACTTCCATGCCGAAAACAAGTTCTCCCGCGAGGTCTTTGGCCTGCTCATGCTCGATACCTGGTTGAACAAGTACCTACCCCGCTCCTGATGAAACACAAAAGAATTCTTCACATTGTTGGTGCCCGCCCCAATTTCATGAAGGCTGCGCCTTTGTTTCGTGTTCTGGCTGCCAAACCGGATCGTTTTGAGCAGGCCCTGGTTCACACCGGGCAACATTATGATGCCGCGATGAGCGATGTGTTTTTTCGCGACCTCGATATTCCCCCGCCCGATTTCAACCTCGAAGTCGGTAGCGGCAGCCATGCCCAGCAGACGGCCCAGATCATGAGTAAATTTGAGCCCGTGTTGCTTGAATACAAGCCAGATTGGGTGGTG
>JBIPMY010000346.1:0-6715 GCA_044376335.1 Bryobacter sp. | reverse complement strand
CCAACCCATTGAACCGTCCGGAAGTTGTGAAGGAACGCGAGCGCATCATGGCTGAAGTAAAAGACCAGCAGGAAGCCATGAAGCAGTTCCGCGCCATGATGGCAAAGTACCGTGGTGAAACTCCGCGAGCCACCCTCAAAGATGTCGTCGATCACATCGATCACGTCGTCAAGTTGGTCGGTATCGATCACGTGGCCATCGGGAGCGATTTCGACGGTATCAGCTGCACGCCTGAAGGTCTCGAAGACACCAGCAAATTTCCCAACCTGACACGTGCCTTGCTCGAAAGAGGCTACACTCCTCAGATGATCACGAAGATCTATCACGGAAATTTGATTCGTGTGTTTTCAGAAGTAGAAAAAGTCTCCGCATCCATGAGATAAAACCTTGTCACAACTCAGTTCCCCTTTCGAAAAATATGAGCTGGCCGGTGCCTTCGATGAGATGTTCGATTCCAGTGGCACCGTCCGGCCCCATTACGCTCCTCTCTTTGAAATGCTCCAGGATTCCCCTGCGTCTGAGCTCAAGCGAGCCAAGCAGGAGAGTGACCTGATCTTCCTCAATCAGGGGATCACCTTCACGGTTTACGGCAAAGAAGAAGGCACCGAGCGCATCTTCCCTCATGACCTTCTTCCGCGTATTGTCACTCGCAAAGAGTGGGAACACGTAGAAGCAGGTCTTACTCAGCGAATCACCGCGCTTAACCTTTTTCTACAGGACATCTACCACGGAGGACGCATCCTCAACGATGGCGTCGTCCCGCGCGAACTCGTCTACACCTGCAAATACTTCCGCCGTCAAATGCGCGGTCTCAAGGTACCCAAAGGCGTTTATATCGCCGTTACTGGTACTGACCTGATTCGAGATCTTGATGGCAACTTCACTGTCCTCGAAGACAATCTGCGCGTGCCCTCGGGCGTCAGCTACATGCTCACCGGCCGTCAGGTGATGAAGCGTATCTTCCCGAAAGTCTTCCGTCAAAGCGGTGTGATGCCAATTGAAGGTTATCCGCAAGCCTTGCTGCAAAGTCTGAACGCACTTGCGCCAGAAGGCCGCGATGAACCGAACATCGTACTGTTAACTCCGGGCGTCTTCAACAGCGCCTACTTCGAACACACCTTTCTCGCTCGCCAGATGGGTATCGAACTTGTCGAAGGCCGCGACCTGATTGTCCACGACAACATCGTCTACATGCGCACCACCTCTGGCCTGACACGGGTGGACGTTATCTATCGCCGTATCGACGATGACTTCATCGATCCTCTTGCCTTCCGCCATGATTCGATCCTTGGCGTGCCAGGCCTCTTTAACGCCTACCGCGCCGGCAACGTAACCCTCGCCAACGCCATCGGCACAGGCATTGCCGACGACAAGGCTCTCTACGCCTACGTCCCCAAAATCATCAAATACTATCTGGGCCAGGACGCAATCCTCCCCAACGTCGAAACCCACATCCTTGCCGAAGAAGGCCCGCGGCAATACGTTCTCGACAATCTCGAAAAGATGGTAGTTAAAGCCGTGGGCGAGAGCGGTGGCTACGGCATGTTGATCGGGCCCCACGCCTCCAAAGCCGAGATCGAAGAATTCCGCTTGAAGATCCTGGCCGATCCTCGCAATTACATCGGGCAGCCCACTCTGATGCTGTCCAGAGCTCCATGCTTTGTTGACGGCGAATTTGACTCTCGACACGTCGATCTGAGGCCTTACATTTTGTACGGCGACAAGATCACCATCGTGCCGGGAGGTCTCACCAGAGTTGCTCTGCGCAAGGGCTCACTGGTAGTGAATAGTTCACAGGGAGGCGGCAGCAAGGACACTTGGGTCGTCGACGAATTTTAGGGGAACCGGTATGTTATCTCGAGTTGCCGATAGTTTGTACTGGATGGCGCGCTACCTGGAGCGTGCCGAGCACACCACTCGTTTGCTCGATGCCAATATCCAGTTGATGCTCGAACAGAAGCCGCAGGCCGTTGAGCGGCAACTTCGCCGCATCAACTTGAGTCTGGGCGAACCCTTGAAGCTTGAGGGCAAGCTCAGCGTGCCAGCCCTCGAACATGCCTTGATTTTCGACCCGCGTGTTAAGACCTCCATCATCAGTTGCGTGATGAATGCGCGTGAAAACGCCCGTCAGGTGCGCGAACAAATTTCCAGTGAAATGTGGAGCGAACTCAACGCTCTCTATCACTTCGTCAAGCGTTACGACGCTGACGACCTCGAGCAGGAATTGCCTCTGGAATTCCTCAACGAAGTAAGACGCAACATCAGCCTTTTCAAAGGCGAAACCGACGCGACGATGTCGCACGGTGAGGAATGGTGGTTCCTGCAAATCGGCCGTCACATTGAACGTGCCGCCAACACCGCAACACTGCTCAAAGTTCATGCCGCCGAACTCTGCGGCGAGGCTGACATCGAGCACCTCGAACTGCTTGCGCTCCTCCGCAGTTGCAATGCCTTCGAAGCCTATCTCAAGAAGAACACTGCCGAGTTTTCAGCTGACAACATCGTCGAGTTTCTCCTGCTTAATCCCCAACACCCGCATTCGATTCTCTTCAGCGTCAGACGCCTTGAAGAATCGATATCGGCTTTGCCCGAAATGTCCTCACGCGGCGAACGTGGCAAGGTAGAACGCCTCGCAGGCCGCCTCGTGGCCACGCTGCTTTATTCGAGCGTCGAAGAAATTCTCTCCAGTGGCTTGCACTTGTCCCTGGACAACGTCATCCGCCAATGCGCTCAAATGCATTCGGCAATCCACCAAGCCTACATTGACTATCCGATCGAGACTTCACTGAGCGCCTAATGTACTATTCGATCCAACACCAAACTCGCTTTCGTTATGATTCGCCCGTCAGCGAGAGCATCATGGAATTGCGCATGCAGCCCCGCAGCGAAGGCAGTCAGCGCTGCTTGAGCTACTTCGTCAAGGTCAACCCCAAGGCAAGGGTGCTCCAGTATCGCGATCACCTCGGCAACTACGTTCACCACTTCAGCGTTGCGCCCAAACACACCCAGTTGCTGATTACTACTGAGGCTACGGTGGAAACATTCGAGCCCAATCAGTTGCCGGGATTTCTTCCGGTTCATGCATGGGACGAGTTGGACCGAATTCTTTCGTTTGAAGACTATTGGGAATTCCTGATGCCCAGCGACTTTACCGAGCCCACCGAACTGCTTCATGCGCTCGCAAAGGATCTCAATGTCACTCGTCGCGAAGATCCCCTTTCGCTGCTTCTTGAGTTGAATCAGGCCATTTTCAAAACCTTCGATTATGTCCCCAAACATACCCAGGTAAACTCGCCAATCGATCACGCGCTTCAAGATCGTAAAGGCGTTTGCCAGGATTTTGCCCACATCATGATCGCCCTCTTGAGAGGCCTCAGGATTCCTGCCCGCTACGTCTCTGGTTATCTCTTTCACGGCAAGAAGAACCAGGATCGATCAGTGGATGGTGCTTCTCACGCCTGGGTAGAAGCCATGCTTCCTGGCTTGGGCTGGGTCGGCGTTGACCCAACCAACAATTTGATTGCCGGCGAACGTCACATCCGCACAGCCTTGGGCCGCGACTACACCGACGTCCCTCCTACGCGAGGCACCTTTCGAGGAGGCGCACAAAGCGAACTCGACGTTCTGGTGCGCGTTACAAAGTCAGAAGCTCCAACAATGGAAGACCCCACCAAGGAGCTTCTCTTCAATGCCAATCCTCCGGTATTCGGCGAGCGAATCGCAACTATCGACGATGCGCTAGCCCAACAGCAACAACAACAGCAGCAGTAGCTAGGGGCGATTCTCGAAGATCATCAGGTTCTGTGTCGTCCCGCCGATACAGGCCAGGTCTGGCCGGCGGTCCGCGTTAAAGTCGGCCGTCACGCAAGCACTGGTAGCAATCTTTCCGTCCAGAATCGGAATGATCTTCCACTCTTTCGCCTTCTTGTCATAACGCACGTAGCGCAGTGTCACCGCGCCCATGCGAGACCCATACACCACCTCATCATTCCCATCACCATCGAGATCCACGGCTAGCACCGTGTGTCCTTGATCCAGTTTCGACTCCATTACCTTACGCTCGTAGCCTTTACCCTTCGGTGTGTAGATCACAAACTCATGCCCGTGCCACGGATCAATTGTCGCGAGAAACTTCTTGCCGTCAGCCCGCGCAACCGTCACATCGCTCGAGCCAGACTTCGGCCATGGCTGCTCATTGCCGGCATGTAGCAGACGCCGCTTGTAGCTGCCATCCTTTTGCGCCTCAAGGAGTGCGATGCCCTTAAAGCTTGCGGTCAGAATATCCATCCGCCCGTCGCCATTAAAGTCATCGACGTGAAGCCCATGCATCACCCCTGAATCTTCATCGTTGATCAGCGTCGGCTTCAACGTTTTGCCCGGGTAGGCTGTAAGCGGATGTCTTTTCTGATCCAGGGCTGAGTAGTGTCCCCGTTATGCGTCAGCAGTGAAACGGTGCCCTTTGATTTCGCCGGCGTGCTCGAAAACTCATGAACCAGCAGCAATTCCGGGATCCCGTCCGCGTCGATATCCATCGCCGCCACATTGATCGGCTGGTTCAATCCAGTCGCCAGAACATGTCTCTTCCATTCTTTGCCAGCCGCGCCCGGATTCTCAAACCAGTCGAGATGTGTCATCCCCTGCGCCAGACCGATCAGATCGGGACGTCCGTCCTTGTTCAGGTCAACAGCCAGCACCTGATACCCACCGCGAAGGTCTGTGGCGAGTGTAGTCGGCTCGAAGTGTTGAGCCATGAGCAAAAGAACGAGGACATTCATCCTGCTTAGCCTATCTCAGAAAAATAATGTGAAACGTTTCTTTCCTGTAGACGTACAAAAGGAAGAACGCTCCTTTTGGATATCAACATGAAGACAAAGCAAGAAATTCTGCAAGGCACCCTGGATCTGATTGTTTTGAAAACTCTCGATACTCTAGGGCCGCAACATGGTTACGGAATTGCCCAAAGAGTGCAGCAAGTCAGCGATGGGCTCTTGTTCCTTAACCAGGGAACCCTCTACCCGGCGCTCATCCGCTTGGAGCAAAAAGGCTGGTTAGCTAGCGAATACGGCCCAAGCGACAACAATCGAAAAGCCCGTTTCTACTCCCTCACTCGCCAGGGCAAGAAACAGCTCATCGCAGAACTAGAGCAATGGGAACTCACCGTCTCGCTCATGTCCAGACTCCTGGAGGCGAAATGAGAAAGCTTCTCGATCTTTTCCGCAGGTCTGCGCTTGAGCGTCGCATGCAGGAAGAATTCGATCATCACATGGCAATGCTTGTTGAGGATTGCCAAAAGCAAGGGCTGAGTGAAGAGGAGGCTTTTCGTCGCGCTCGCAGAGAGTTCGGAAGCGCCGAACTCCAGAAGGACCGCTATCGCGAAGCCCGCAGCTTCCCGTGGCTTGAAGATTTCCTGGCTGACCTCCGTTTGGCCATCCGCCAGCTTCGCCTCGCCCCAGGCTATTGCGCCATTGCCATCCTCACGATGGGCCTTGGTGTTGGAGCGAACACCGCAATCTTCACTCTCGTCAATGCAGCCCTCCTGAGAAACGCCCCCTTCCCGGAGCCAGACCGCCTCAAGGATCTGACGAAAACCTTGAAAGGAAGAATCGGTTGGCCAGTCTTCGACAGCCGCCAGTTTCTCGAATTTCGCGATCGAGCAACCAGCTTTCAATATGTCGCCGCGATGCGCGACAAGGGCAACGTAAACTGGCTCATGCAGGATTCAGCCAAAGAGCTTCGCGTGATGCGGGTCTCTGCGGATTACTTCCGCGCCTTGGGCATTGAACCCCAACAAGGACGAAGCTTTGAGCGTTCCGAAGAAGGCTCCAGCGCAACTCCTGTTGCCATCGTTACCCACAAGTTTTGGCAAACGCAATTGGGTGAAAAATTCGATCAGTCACTCAACCTGGGAGGGAAAGTCCATCTCGTAGTAGGCGTCCTTCCGGCGGACTTCCCGCCAGCGACAACCGAGGTCTATCTTCCGATGTCTCTGCGGCCCGAACAGGATGGCGACAATACGCAGGTCTTTGGCCGATTGAAAGACGGGGTAAGTTCGGCTCAGGCATCAGAAGAGTGCTCCCGGTTATTCCATGCGCTGGCAAAAGCAGAATACAAGCGCCAGCCACCACCTGAGATGGCAATTTCGATGGAGCCCTACGGCAGCTCCGACGGTCGTGGGTACAAAGAACCACTTCTACTCTTGAGCGGAGTCGTGGGTTTGATCTTGCTGATCGCCTGTGTCAATCTGGCCAACTTGATGCTCGCGCGGGCTACGGTGCGTGGCCGCGAGATGGCAATCAGAGCGAGTCTAGGTGCAGGCCGATTCCGGCTCGCACGCCAAATGGTCACTGAAAGCATCCTCCTGTCTGGCTTGGGTGGCATCGCCGGCTTAGGGATCGCTCAGGCCTTTCTCACACTGCTTGTAATGGCCAGCCCTGTCCCGATTGACAGCATCTGGAGCATCAAAATGGATGGAGTCGTCTTTGCATATGCGATTGGAATCGCCGTTTCGACAGGCTTGTTATTCGGTCTGGTTCCAGCCTGGACCGCCGGCCGTTCAGACCCAATGGAGGCGATCAAAGACGGTGGCTCCAAGTCGAGTTCCGGTAAGTCCGGCTCGCGTGTGCGACGGACTTTGGTGATCGCAGAAGTGGCTCTAAGCGTAGTGTTACTTGTCTCTTCTGGAGTCCTTCTGCGCGGCCTGATCGACCTGATGGCA
>JBIPMY010000053.1:0-20223 GCA_044376335.1 Bryobacter sp. | reverse complement strand
AGTCTCGCGACAGATTCTTCGACAATAGCCGCGCCGCCGCATTAGAAGACTATCGCTCGGCAAACCCACCAGCCAGGAAACCCACCACTGCCTCTATCTACATTACACAGACCTAGCTGGGCATATCGGGTGCGACTGCCAATGTGAAGCCTAACTCCATGGCGAGCCAAGCCTTGGCGAGTCCCCATTGGCGGATGACCGTACGTTCGGACACCCCAAGGTATTCAGAACTTTCAGCCACACTTAGACCACCAAAGAATCGGAGTTCGACGATGCGGGCTTGGTTGGGATCGAGCGTTGCCAGAGTCGTGAGTGCGTCGTCCAGCTTGATGACATCTACTCCTCGGTCGAAAACCGGGAAAACAGCCTCGTCAAACACCGCCAGATTCGAAGCCCTCTTGGATGCGGCCTTCCTGCGGGCGTTCGCGCTCATCAATCGGCGCATCACCGTGGCGGTGAAAGCGAAGAACTGCACCCGGTCACGCCAATCATTTTTGGGATCAACTGCAAGCTGAAGGAATGCCTCGTTGATCAGGACCGTGGGAGTGAGTGTCATTCCAGGGCTTGAGCGCAGGTGATACCTGGCAAGAATGCGCAACTGGCTGTAGATCGAATTAAACAACTGATCGGAGACAGAATTGTCTCCGCTGCCCCAAGCGCGCAGCAAAACTGTGATGTCGCCCTCAACCACCTCTCGTAGCCTAACATGGCAGAGGACAACCAACAGCGGTCCGTGTTCGGCTCCCCCCTCAAGGTCGTACCAGTACTAATTGCCCGCTGGACATTAAGAAGCTGGTGTGGCTTCAAGGACGATAGGGCCAGAGATGGCCAATCTGCGGGCTTTCATCATGGTTCTCGCTTCGTTTGGAGACTAAAGATTCTCATTTACCGAACGGCACTTGATTCACGTCGCAGGGCTGGCCCGATGCTGTGAGCCCCTGCGCCAGCGCGTCTTCCACGCGCATCACTGTGTCCAGCGAATACAGTGTGATTTCACTAGAGGAAGAAGGCTGGGGGCAAGCCTGAAATTTGTTGCCCTTTTCTCGATTTCTCACAGATTGAGAGTAGCGGAAAGTGCCGTCTGGCTGACGGATTGCATATTGCGCATTGAAGTTCAGTGTCAAAGGGCTGGACTTCTGAGGCGTCGGGCCGGGTTGGCCTTTAGCGCTACCGCTTCCAGCGGCTCCACTCAACGGATATACCGGAGCCAGATTATTGTCGCTAGCCCACAGGGTGGCACCGTTATTACCAGATACCAAGCGCAGAACACCTTCCGGGGCAATTGTCAGATAGGCGCTCGGGTCGGGATCCCTGCTGAGTGCTGACCAGATGTAAGAGCGGTTAGGGCCATGGACCACCAGATTGCCGTCCGGTTGCACCGCGACAGACTTCGCCTGATTGAATTTTGGGGTGATCGTGTTCAGACCCCACACGAACTGATTGGCGGCGGTGTACACGACTAGGTTGCCGTCCGGCTGGAAGACGAGATAGTGATTGCCGGACTCTGAGCGATACTTACGGCCCTGAACCATCGCCATGCCGGCGCGCAGAGGAAAGCTATCTCCGGAGACCGGCTGTGTGGACGGAGGTGTAGCCTGCGTCGTGCTCGAGAGCACACCAGGGTTGGTGGGAGTAGAGGCCTTGGAACAATCCGGGTTCCTAGCCGGGACTGCCACCAGGTACCAAGTTCCTCTCGTGCGCATGGCAGCGCCGTAGCCAATCTCGGGATAGCAGCCGTCGACGTTGAACCAGGGCCGGAAGTGGGTGTCGCTATGCATCCAGCCTTCGGGGTAGTCGCCCGGGCCACCGAGGCCGGCAGCCTCCACCACTCCCCGTCCCGCACCAAAGAACTCGGCGCGCAGATATGCCTCACTCATGTCCACAGTCTTGCCGCTCGCGGGATCGGGGTAGTTCTTCGGGCCATCGTGAGTGAGACGGTCGATATACGCCATGTACTCAGCCTGGAACTGCGCCGCCGCGTTCAGTTTTTCGTTCGGCTGATGCCGAGCGAAGTAGGGTGGAGCCGGGTTCTGCTTAAAAACCTTCTCCTGGCCCTGCAACGTATTGACCGTGGGGCCACTAAGGTCGGTGGCCGTCTTCGGTTCTGGCCTCTTCTTCCGGAAATCCGGATCGCGTCGGCCGACATTGCCGTAGGACCACATCAGCGCCTGGAAAGTAAGCAAATCGGCAGGCACCTTGACGGTTGGGAAGTACACGCCCTGTTTCATGGGTGCGTCGTTGAAGCTGACCATTCTGTTCATCAGTTGGGTGAGTTCGGGAATCGGCTCGCTGTACTTCAGGCTGGGGGCGCCGGCACCGTCCCAGCGCAGCGCCAGCAGGTCCGCATAGCGCCAGGGACTGTCAAGCATCGTCGGCGTCGCCGCCGAATCCAGCAGCCTGATTAAGGTCTGGTCTGTCTTCAGCTTGTCGTGACTTTTCCAAACGCCGTCCATGCGGCTGTTCTGGTTGTCCAGGCGAATCTGTCCAGTCCGCACCGGTGAAGAACCCTTCGTATCCCAGGCAAAGAACTGTGGGACGAGCGTGTACGTTTTGCCGTCTATCGTCTTATTGCTGGGGCGTCCGCCTCCGCGTGCGGTCGTTTCGAGCAGCCAGGGGACGAAGTAGTCGGGAGCCTGCACGTTGTAGGTATAGGTCGTGGCAGTTGGCGTTCTTTCGACGGTCGCCAGCCAGTAGGTGGGTGTCTGAGCCTGCAGACACAGGCCGGATAAGAGCCCGATCACGAGAGGGATCGCGGCACGGAGCTTCATGAACTTAGATTGTTGGTAACTCATGTTTGGCCTACTTGAGTGGTGGTTTTGACTTTTGTGTCGATGCGCAACCCGGCAGAACCGATTGGTGTGCGCATCACAACTTCAATTCGGATCAGGTTCGTCTGTCCATCGATTCGCGAGAGGCGGCGATTGCCGGATCGCCGCCTCTCGCACAAACAGCATGGTCACTTCGCTACGGGCAAGAGCCTTCGAAACCTCTCCAGTAACGTGACGACGCACTGCAAAGTGGAATCACGGAACGCTCCAAAGGACCTTCCTGTTATTCATTTGGACCAGTACGAGCTTGCCTTCGTCGGTCGCCCTTAACCCTGTAATGCTATTCGGTGGATTTTGGTTATTGGCGTTCAGTGGAGACCACATGAAGTCTCCCGGCCCCTCACCGCCGCGTGCGACGAAGTTACCATCCGGCTGCAGCCGCAGGATTTTGATAGACGAGTGTTTTTTGTAGCTGCCCTGGTCCAAGCCCCAAATGTACCCACCATCGGCCTTTCTCAGACATAGATTGCCGTCCGCCGCCTGCCACTCGAAGTAGTACTGCAAATTATTGGAATAATACTTCTTGCCTTTCACCAGATCTACGTTCTTCAACGGGTCGCCCATTACAACTTCTGACTTCGGCTCGTTGAGTGGCGCCCGCCTTGTGAGGAGAAGCTGAGGTGCACTAGGTGAATTTAGCCCAACCACGTGAGCCACTAGGGGTCCAACGCTCACGATCTGATACTTTTCTATATATCGGCAATTCTCCGGCGCACGGAGGGCCTTGCAGTTTTCTAGCATGGCTGTTTTCGACGGTTTTAGGCTATTCGCATCAAGAACGAGGTTACTGCCCTCGACCTTATATGAGGAGGTCCAAACCAGGTAGTAAGGGGCACCCTCTACATCAATCTTCTCGGTATTCTGGACTGAGTTGCCCGTTTGATTAAAATACATAGACATCTCATTTTGAGTGAACCTGAACGCAACCCCCCCAGTGCTCTTCCACGAGCCTATCAAGCCCGAGGCACCCCCCTGAGCGGCCAGCGATCCGCCGCTCATCCACGCCATAGCCGCAGTGGTCAGCAACAGGCCAGAGCGCAGACACGCTCTTGCTCTCTGCCATGTGCTCCTTATTTCATATCTTGATTGATTCATTAGGTCCTTCCTTCGGGTTGGTGCTGAAAAATTCGATACGGAGTAACAAGCGCATTCAGCGCAACACTTGTTCCCGTTGCCCGCACGTCACCGCAATGACGAACTCGGCATAAAGATAAGATCAATCCTTGCTTCACCCAAGCGCTCTCGGTTCTCAAAGACCCTACTGCTTCGGTTCGACGGGACGGCGGGTGGTTACCATTTCCAGCTTCCACTTCTGGCCGGAACTATCGGAACACGTGGCCATATGCGCGGCACCGCCCTTGGCTGAGCCGGCTTTATGATTCCCTTCCAGGCACTCGGCACCGCCGCGGAACTGGGTCTTCAGCCGGTAAAAGTCGCCATTCACCTTCTCGATTTTCCACTTCTCTACTTCCTGGGGAACCTTGTTCCCTCCTGGACTCAGGAAGGCGGCGCCGTTTGCGACGTCCCAGTCGGACGGGTTGCCCACAAACCTCCGCTCGGCCCCCTGGAAGCGTTGGACGTGCATCGTGAAGTAGCCGTCACCCGTGCTCTTGAATGTCCAAGACTGCCCGGATACGTTCTGGCACTTGTCCATGAAGCTATTGCCCTTCATTGCCTTAGTAGCGTTATCAGCCCCGAACTCGTTCGCCTCCAGGCATTCCCCTGGGCCGCGAAACGCCGTCTTGAGGTGATAGATGGCTCCGGGTTCGACCTGTGCCAGGACCACGGAGGGAAGGAAGGTGGCGATCACCGCCACGAGCAGATGTTTCATTGTAGATTCCTCATCATTCTGACTTACACGACAGCGCGGCATAGCAGCGAGAGTATCGACGACATCCAGTCGCCGGGGATACTGGCAGTACTGCAGCCAACTCAGACATTCTTACGGCACTCAATCGGCAGCTGATGCCGAGCGCACTGTTCTCAATACGGTACTGGTGGAAAATGGAGAAGACATGCCAGTGAAAAAAATATTTTTTTGCGGGAGATTGATGGCAACGGGAACAACACATGCCCTGGCACCGGCCGGCCAGATGGCGACGGAAGCAGCGAGAGGCCTCCACGGGGCCAGGCACATTCCCCCCCTTGTTTCCCCTTCTCTCATCGCCCAACTCCGATCGGCACCGACAGGCACTGGCCCGAAAGGTTTTACGTTTCTTACGGATCTTTGCGGGGACGGTCAACGATGATCGTCTCTACGGCGACCGTTCGAGGGGGACCGCCGCCAGAGTTTGCCCGAACATTGGCGTGAACGCAGTTTGCACGTTCGGCGGGGCTGGAAATTCGCGGTGACCGCAAAAGGTCACCGCGAAAATCATCCACGTTGGGTCGGGGTTTATCGGCTCGACCAAATGGCAGCCCCGCTCTTACCGGAGACGATCCGGAGGACGCCTTCGGGAGTGAGGGTGAGATAGGCGGATACGTCGGGAGCCCTACGGCCGGTCAGCGCCGACCAGATGTAGGCCTGGTCCGCGCCATAGACTATGAGATTTCCCTCCGTCTGAAACTCGGCTATCTTTGCCTCAGTGAATTTCGGGGTGATCGTATTCAGGCCCCACACGAACTGATTGGCGGCGGTGTACACGACGAGGTTGCCGTCCGGCTGGAACACCAGATAGTGTTTGCCAGACTCGGAGAAATACTTGCGGCCCTGAGCCAGCGTAACGTTGCCTCGTAGCGGCAAGACGTCGCCTCGAGGGGCCGGCGCCGCCGAGGGGTCCAGACTGACGATCCAGCGCATGTCCTGAGGGAAGTCACTACGGCCGTTGTATCGCGAGCTGAACACCAAATTCCGGTTCTTGTAGTTCTTGAATATCGGCACTTGTGCGGTGGAGAAAGAGGCCTGCAAAAGGAAGAGGCTAGTCGAGGCTTTGCGAAAAGCCGAGTCTCGTCCGCCATTGCTCAGGGATTCGAGTATGATCGCGTCTCCGGCTTTGACTTTGGCGCCCTTCTTGATCATGGCCATGGTGTCGGCATCGCCGCTGCCGACGAACCAATCGGAGACTAAGGATGCGGATATCTGCTGGGCGAACGCGAAGAAGGCGTCCATTTCGCCGATCCCTTTGGCCTTGAAGGCCTTACCGAACTCTTCACTCATAGAATAATCGACGTCAGTCAGGTAGACTCCGCCGCGAGTCACACTCTGCAGCCTGATTTTGTCGCCGTAGGCTAGCGGCTCTCCCTGCTTCTTCTCGACGGAAACCACCTTCCAACTGCCGGCCAGCTTGTCGCGATCCTTGCTGGAATTGGCGAATAAGAACTTGGAATCGGCAAACCCTTCGGTTTTGAACGCGGGTAGATCATGCGCGTTGCCGTGGACCTCGAGATAACGATCACCGCCCTCACTGGCAGCCTGGTTTCGGAGCTGAATGACAGAACCGACTTTGATTTCCTGGGCATCGGCGGTGATGGCGCAGGAAGCCAGTAGGACCGCGGAGAGAAGCGGTAAGTGAAACTGTTGCATATGAAATATTGATCCTCTTGACTGACCTTGACTAGTCGTTGATTCAGTGCGGGCCTACTCAGCCGGTCAAGGAGCCGGACAACTTTGGGATTTGGCCCCCGGCACGGCCGCATTCTGTCGAAATCCCGGCTTCCTCATGTTGCCGGAACCCCTGACAGCACGGCAAAAGGAGAGTATAGACGACATCCCCGTGTAAGGGATACCGGCAGCACTGTAGCCAATTCTGAAGGTTTTTTTACTACACTGAATCGGCAAATAGTTGCCTCGGGCACTGTTCTTAATCTAATACTGGTAGAAATTAGAGAAACCGTGCCAGTGCACAAAAGTGTTTCTTCCGGAGGATGGGTGGCATCAGTTCGGCAGAGTGGCGCTCGGTGGAGACGCATTTGCGAGGTATCTTCGCAAATGCTCGATTCGCCGCCGGCGCTGAGGGACAAGATTCTGGATCGCGAATGCGGTGCCGACAACGATTTGCGTGAACGAGTACTCGAAGTTTGCGGTAACTATTCCGAAACCGACGACTTCTTCGGAAAAGAGCTGGCATCTCCCCTCACCCTGGAAGATTCCCTCGCCGGACAAAGAATCGGGGCCTGGAATGTCCTCCGCCTTATAGGGGAAGGCGGCATGGGCCGGGTCTACCTGGTAGAGCGGGCTGATGGCGTATTCACTCAACTGGCGGCTCTTAAAATGATGCGGGAGCATTCCGATCCCGCTGCCATGCAAAGATTCCAGAAAGAACGCAACATCCTGGCAATGGTAGAGCATCCATCCATTGCTCGCGCCATCGATGGCGGCGCAACAGACTCGGGTACTCCCTACTTCGTGATGGAATACGTCGAGGGTGGGCAACATATCGACGAATTCCGCCCGGACAGCCCGATCAAAGACAAGGTCCGCCTCTTCCTCCAGGTTGTAGAAGCCGTAGAAGACGCGCACCTCCACCAGATCGCGCACCGGGATCTAAAGCCGGCCAACATCCTGGTTACCCCCGCGGGTCTGCCAAAGGTACTTGATTTCGGGATCGCCAAGCGCTTCGTCCAGGATGAAGCGCTTGCTTCGCATCACACCCACTTCGCCCACACCGCGCTCACCCCCACCTATGCCAGCCCCGAACAACTGCTGCATGAACCTTCTTCGCTATTGAGTGATATCTATTCCATGGGATCCGTGCTCTACAAAATCTTGACCGGCAAGCCCGCCCACGACTTGACCGGACTCAATCTCCTGCAGGCAGTCCGCCTGGTAACGGAATCCCAACCAGTACCGCCGAGCGCACTCAACAAACAGATAGACGCTGATCTCGACGCAATCTTGATGAAGGCAATGGAACGCAATCCGTCGAGCCGTTACGCCTCGGCAACAGACTTCGCCGACGATCTGCGCCGCTATCTCTCAGGGATGCCCGTCAACGCCCGCAAAAGAACACTCGCCAATCGTGCAATCCGTCTTGTTCGTCGCCGGCGCTGGCTCGCATCGGCCGCCGCACTCTGCCTGCTCCTGGCACTCGGGGTAGGAATCAGAGAATTCCTCCTTTGGCGCGAATCGAGCCGACGGCTGGAACACCTGAGGAAGACAGCTGGCCTTACAATTTCCGAATATCAGAGTCAGTTGGCTAAGCTCAGCGGCAATCCGTTGCGGCTGGATAGAATCGCCACTGGAGAAAAGCGCTACCTGGACGGCATCAGCGAAGATGCCGCAAAAGACCCGGATCTCCGCCGACTCCTGGCATCCGCCTACGGATCCCTAGCCAGCTACCCATTGTTGGACAAGTTCGCCATTGAAGATAGCTTGATCAAGTCCATGTCTCACTGGAGGGAGGTAGACAAGGGAGAGTCTACTAGCGCGGACCGCCTGGAAATGGCCAGAACATGGCGCCGTCTCGGCGGAAGCCGCATCAATATGGGGAAACTGTCAGAAGCAGGGCGTTGGCTTGACAACGGTATGCGGCTGCTGGAATCCCTCTCCGAGTCTGCAAGTGAGAAAGCAGGCGAGCACGAAAGAGTGATTATGCTCCTGGAGCTTTCGCGACTCAGTGCAAGGGTGGCTGATGGGCCAGGGGCGATCGAGAATGCCCAAAAGGCTGTAGCGGAGCAGGAAAAACTCTTTGCCAAATCTGCTCATCCACCCGAATCTGGAGACGACATTTTCGAGGTTTCAGTGAAAGATAAAGCCACCGGATGGAAGAAGACCTTCTCGGCTGCAAATGAGCCTTTGAAGCAATACGCGGCTAGCCTGGCAAACAGCAATAGCGATGGTCCCGTTACTTTCTCCTTCCAGGCCAAATCCGCCGCCAGCAAAGATCCCAGCGCCGTGAATTCTCTTGCTGGCATCAACCCCGATGCGCCCAGCAAGCCTTCACCCTGTGTAGAAAATGCCGTAGGGCTCTACCAATGGACCACCGACAATCGCTCGACAACGCTGGGCAACGGAAAACTCGAACAGGTTGGATTTGTCAAACTCACTTCTGACCATGTAGCCGTCACTCTGGCGGACAAGGATGCTAGCGAGGGAAGGCCTGGAGCCTGGAAGATCAACGACGATTGCCAGGTCACCATTAACTGGCAGAACGGCAGATTCATCGACATATTGACCTTGAGCAACGACGGCAAACAACTCACCGGCACAAGCCAGATCGGCACCATCATCACGGGCAACAAGTAATCCCAACTCGACGTCATAAATGCGGATAGAGGCTGTCAGCAAGCAAGGATAGGCACCCTTCGTTCTTCACTTGGGGGTACGGGACAGCCGAGCGCCACGATAAACCGGCATGTTGTAGGGGATGAAAGAGCCCTACAGGAAAGGAGAAGCGACTCCATTCTGACTTCGAGTCTTGCAGCGTCCATCGCGAAGTGAGGGTGGAAGTCAGCAGACGGATGCTTCCCAAGCGCCTCCCGTCCATTTTCCACAATGTTTTTGAGATCTTTTCTCCCATTTCCCGCCTCACCTGGCACTAGCCCATACCGATTAATTTTGGCACCAGACCCCAAAGACGCTCAGAATATTTCAGTTGCATCGCCAATGCAAACTAATGGTGCGAACGCGGTCTCAAACCCACTACGCAGCATTTGCGAGCATGAACCTCATCAGTCCCTGGAACGCCCCTCTACTTAGGAACTAGCCATGCATTGACCTTTGCCTTCGCCTTTGGAGTGAATCTCCAGCGAGCTTTGGCGTGGCTCGATGAGGTGCTTAGCACATGGATTTTTCCACCCGCAACGTTGGTAGACTCAAGAACCGCCCACTCCTCCACTCCCGGGCTCCAGACCATCAATTCCAGCAGTCCCGGCTGGTCGCTCTGCAAGTACCCGTCGTAGTGGAGCCGGTCTGGCTCAAGGACTTTGCTCTTCTCACCGGACACCTCAATCACCTGATCCTTCCAGATCGTGATGGGTTGGTATACCGACCGTTTCGGTGCACGAATCAACCCCAGGCTTCGCCGTCCCGTGCTGTAAAGAAGATAAAACCACTCCTCGTCGGCTTCAATCACCCACGGGTGTAGTCCTCCCGTCTCGTAATCCTGGTTGCGGTAGAAGGAGCGGCGCCCCAGTGTGTACCAGCGGTCCAGCGACACCCCCACCGCCGGTGCCGAATCCCGCGACTCAAGTTCAAAGCTCAAACCGGCCCAGACGCTGCCAATGCGAACCGGACCGCGGATAGTCTGCCCTCCATCATGGTGATTCCCCGTCGCCCGAGTGTAAAAGCCGCTGTGTACTGCAGCCGGAGCCTGCGTCCGCCGCCACAAAATGCCGTCGTCGCTCTCGGCCAGGCCGTTCCATTGACCGTGCAGCCCAAATGCTGTGTAGACCATACGCCAGGGCGTCTTTTTCTCCTCAGGAAAGTAGAACACTTTAGCCGCATCGACACCGCTGCCTCCCGCTGGGATGTCTTCATTGATAGCCGGAGGATTGGGCCCGAGCACCGCACCTTTGTTGTTATCCACGTTGCCTTGGCGTGTCCAGTGAATCCCATCTTCAGAGGTCACAAGGCCAATGTACTTGATCAGCATCTTCGGCAGCTTGCCCGTCACAGGGTCTGGAAAGACATGCCCCGGTGCCCAGTAGTACAGGTAGAAGCGCCCATTCACCTGAACCACACTCGTCGGCGAAAGGAAGGTCCCTTCCCAGGGCTCAGTCGGCCGGAAAACGGGATTTCCACTGTACTTCGTCCAGGTGACACCATCTTTGGAAGTCGCCAGCCCGATGGCCCTGTTCGTTCCCGTACACGAGTACCACATCCGCCAGTCGTTGGCTGCCAGTCGCAGGATGGCCACCCGCTCAATTCCGTGTGCATCCCAGGCCCCGGCCGGTCCTGCTTCGAGAATCGGATTACCTGGATGCTTGTAGTTATTCAGGTTGACAGTCAGCAGCGGAATAGTCTCCGCAACCCGCAGCGCAGCCTCCGGGCTCAGGCCCGAGAACGAAGCTGCATCCTGAGCTCGCAACCCGGAACATACGCAGGTCAATAACAGAATAGGAATGAATCTCACAAGACCTCCTCCCAATGCACCAGAAAGCCATCAGGCTCGCGCTCTAAATGCGTTTATCGTTGGCATCGTAACACGATCGTTCACAGAAACTTCAAAACTCGATTTCCTTTATTTGCAGCAAAACCCACCGTGCAAACGATTCAGTCCGCCTCGCGCACTGCTAATTTCGAGCCGGAGTAGACCCATGAACTAAGAACAAATCTTTGCTAACAATCCATCGACCGTGGAAGCACAAGAAGCACCGCAGCCACGCAAGAAAACCATGTCCAAATCGGCCATCGCCGCAACATCTGCTCTAGTCAGCGCTGCCACAATCACCCAGCAGGCCGACGATAAGCTTGAAAACGCGCATTTCTTCCAGCGCACCCTCGCTCGACTCAAGTCCATCATCGACAAAAAACACAGGAACGAAACCAAATTCATTCGGGACCGCTTATCCTTCGCTGCTTAACACAGCGTTCAACAACCACCCTCAACCCACCGCCCGGGACAGTCCAAAACAACGCCGGGCCTGCTCTTTGACATCCTGCTAGCTACGCTTAAAACAACCAAAGCCCGGCGTGTGCCCGAACGCGGCCCATCCTCATTGCGGATGGGCCGCAAGGCGATTCCAATCAGCGACAATAGAAAGACATGTCCACTGCTCCTCCGCGCGTCGCGGTCATTATGGGCTCCAAGTCCGACTGGGAAACCATGCGTCACACCGACGACATGCTCAACTTCTTTGGCGTGCCTCATGAATGCCGCATCGTCAGCGCCCACCGCACGCCAGAATACATGGCCGCCTATGCCCGCGAGGCAGAAGAGCGCGGTATCGAAGTCATCATTGCCGGTGCCGGCGGTGCGGCTCACCTGCCCGGTATGGTCGCTGCTCACACCCTCGTTCCCGTCCTCGGTGTCCCGGTGGAATCGCACGCCATGAAAGGCATCGATTCGCTCTACTCCATCGTCCAGATGCCCGGCGGCATCCCCGTTGGCACACTCTCCATCGGCCGCGCTGGAGCCAACAACGCTGCCCTGCTCGCCGTTGCCATCCTTGCCAACCACGACCCTGAATTGCGCTCCAAGCTCCGCACTTTCCGCAAAGAACAAACCGACAAAGTACGCCGCGAAACACTCCCATGAAACCCATTCTTCCCGGTGCCACCATTGGCATCCTAGGCAGCGGCCAGCTTGGCCGTATGTTTGCCATGTCCGCCCGCCGCCTCGGCTATCACATCCACGTCTTTTCACCCGACAAGCACTCACCCGCCGGCCAGATCGCCGACAAAGAATCCGTCGGTGACTACGACGATCTCGACGCCATCAAGGCCTTCGCAAAGAAGGTCGACGTCGTCACACTCGAATTCGAAAACATCCCCTTCGCCGCGGCCGAAAAAGCCGAGAAGCACGCCCCATTACGGCCTGGCCCGAACGTCCTTCACACGACGCAACACCGCCTTCGCGAAAAGACTTTCCTCAAGAACAACAACTTCCCCGTCACCGACTTCATCGCTATTGAAGACGGCCTCCCGGACAATGCAAGCTTCCCGGCCATCCTCAAAACCGCTGGCTTTGGCTACGACGGTAAAGGCCAGCACAAGGTCAACTCAAACGAAGAACTCGCCGATGCCTGGAAGAAGCTCGATAAACAACCCTGTGTCCTCGAAGCCTTCGTGCCTTTCGAGCGCGAACTCTCCGTAGTAGCCGCCCGCGGCCTCGACGGGTCATTCGTTCATTACGGAGTGCTCGAGAACGCTCACGCCAACCACATTCTCGACATCACCACCGCACCAGCGCTGATCCCAGCTAAAGCCTACAAAGACGCCATCGAAATCACCGAAGGCATCTTCACCAAGCTCGACATCATCGGCACCACCTGCGTCGAATTCTTCTACAAGTCGGACGGCACAATCATCGTTAACGAGATCGCCCCGCGCCCGCACAACTCAGGCCACCTCACCATCGACGCCTGCACCACCAGCCAGTTCGAACAACAACTCCGCGCTGTCTGTGGCCTCCCCCTGGGTAGCACCGCTTTCCATTCTCCAGCCGCCATGGCCAACCTCCTCGGAGACCTCTGGCAACCCACGCCAAACTGGGCCGCGATGCTCCAGTTCCCCGAAGTCCACCTTCACCTCTACGGCAAAGAAGAAGCCCGCCCGGGACGCAAGATGGGCCACGCAACAGCCCTCGGCAAATCCGGGGTTCACGCCGCCGGAATCGTCAGAGCCGCCCGCCAGGCTGCCTCCACCTGAAAGCTCTGCCACTCAAACTCAAGCTTCCGCGCATGAAGCCGCAGCGCTTCCCCGCCCCGCCCATAGAGCGGGTCGCCGACAATGGGATGGCCAAAATGTGCGCAGTGAATTCGCAACTGATTTGTCCGGCCGGTTACCGGCTCGAGCTTTACCAAAGTCCTGTTGCCGAGTCGTGCTTCAACCCACATGCGTGATAACGCCGCCTTCCCCGTATCCCGCACACCCCAAGCCGGATTCATCAAGGCATCCCGTCCAATTGGGGCATCCATCACAAGTTCATCCGGACTAACGATCCCCTCCACCAGCGCCAAATACTCTTTCTTTACACGCCCCAATGTCCAGGCCCGAGTCAAAAGTCTCAGCGCAGGCTCGGTCTTGGCAACCACCAGAACCCCGCTCGTCTCCTGATCCAGCCGGTGCGGAAACCAGAACCGCGCCCCCTTCAAATGCCAGGTCAACGCATTCGCGAGAGTCCCCGTTTTCACATGCATCGTCGGATGCACCAGCATCCCTGCCGCCTTGTTGACGACAATCATCCCCTCATCCTCAAATAGCACCTCAAGAGGAATCTCTTCCGCCCGCCGAGCCGTCGCGGCATCAAGATCAACATCAATCGACACCACCTGCCCTGCCCGCAGCTTTTTCCCCCAGTTCACCACCACCTCGCCATCGACAAAACAAAAGCCCTTGTAGACGCGCCCACGCAAGTACATTTGACTCAACCCGCCAAATCGATGCGCCAGAAAGCTCTTTATGCTTAGCCGTTCCTCCTCTCGCGCGACAATCAGTTCCATGAATGAAGTATCCGACGTTCGGGGCTGGCTCAGGGTCTCCCCCCGCGTCATCGCCCTCACCGGAGCTGGCATGTCTGCCGAATCCGGCATTCCCACCTTTCGCGGGCTCGACGGCCTCTGGCGCAATTACAACCCCCAGGACCTCGCCACCCCCGAAGCCTTTGAACGAAACCCGACTCTGGTCTGGGAATGGTACGACTGGCGCCGTGGCCTGATTGCCGCCGCAGAACCCAACCCCGGCCATTACGCTTTGGCTCAAATGGAAGCTACCAATCACGTGACTGTCATTTCACAAAACGTCGATGGCCTCCACACGCGCGCCGGCTCAAGCCACGTCATCGAAATCCATGGCAGCATTTGGCGTACGCGTTGTACCTCCTGCGAGCGTACTCAAGCCAACCTGAAACCCCACCTCACGACGCTCCCTCCGCTCTGCGAAGATTGCGGCCAGCTTCTCCGCCCTGGCGTCGTCTGGTTTGGAGAAAACCTCCCTCCCATGGCCTGGGAAGCCAGCGTCGAAGCCGTCTCCACCGCCGACATCCTTCTAGTCATCGGCACCAGTGGCATCGTCTACCCTGCTGCGCAACTCGTTCCCATCGCCAAAGAGGCCGGTGCAAAGGTCGTCGAAATCAACCTCGAAGCCACTGCCCTCTCCTCACAAGTCGACGCCACTTTATTAGGCCCAAGCGGTCAAATCCTTCCAAAACTGGTTCAATAGTAATAGAGACCTTAATTCATGCGAGTTGCCTACTTTGACGCATTCTCCGGTGTAAGCGGAGATATGACCGTCGGTGCCCTGATCGACGCCGGCGCCGACCCTCAAGCACTCATCCACGGTCTCGAACACCTGAGGCTTGGTGCAACATACAAAGCCACCAAAACGATCCGCTATGGCATCACTGCCACGAAGTTCGATGTCCTGATCGGGGATCAGCCGGCTGATCATGTCCACGATCATCATCATCACCATGATCACGACCATACCCACGATCAACCTCACGATCACAGCCACCGCGGCCTCACGCAGATCCTCGAGCTGATCGACAAGGCCAGGATCCCCGCCCCGGTGAAAGCCTCTGCTAGCCGCGTCTTCCAGGTTCTTGGCGAAGCTGAATCTTCCGTCCACGGGATTCCAATTGAGAAGGTCCACTTTCATGAAGTCGGCGCAGTCGATTCGATTGCCGATATCGTTGGCGCCTGCTACGGCCTCCACCTCTTGAAAGTCGACGAAGTCTACAGCTCCCCAATCAATGTTGGCTCCGGCACAGTCAAAGCCGCACACGGCATGCTCCCCGTGCCCGCGCCTGCAACAGCTCTTCTGCTGAAGGGCAAACCGATTTACGTCGACGGCCCGGCCGTCGAACTCACCACGCCTACCGGTGCCGCCATCCTCGCCGCCCTCGCCAAAGGCTACGGCAACATGCCTTCTCTCAGCATCAACTCCATCGGCTACGGTGCCGGCACAAAAGACTTCCCCAACCGCGCCAACGTCCTCCGCATCACCATCGGCGACAAGCTCGAATCAGTTGAAGCCCAAACCGTTCTGCTCCTTGAGGCCAACATCGACGACTCATCCCCGCAGGTCCTCGGCTACACCATGGACCAGCTCTTCCGAGCCGGTGCCCTCGACGTCACACTTACGCCCGTACTGATGAAGAAAAACCGCTCCGGCCACATCCTCACCGTGGTCGCCAAACCAGAGGATAAAGACGCCCTCTCGAACCTGATCCTGCGCGAGACTACAACACTCGGCCTGCGCATCTCGAGCGCCGAACGCCGCACCCTCGCCCGCGAATTCACTGAAGTCAAAACCCCCTACGGCCCTGTCCAGATCAAGGTCACCGCCAACGGCTTTGCCCCTGAATTCGACGACTGCCAAGCCCTCGCCCGCGAGAAGAACGTTCCCCTCAAGGAAGTCCTCTCGGCCGCCAATTTTGCATATCTGAAGACGAAAGCCTAATGTCCAAGTACTACCTCACAACGCCGATTTATTACGTCAACGCCGCCCCTCATATCGGCCACACCTACACGACCCTGGTAGCCGATACCATCAAGCGCCTCAAGGCCATGCAGGGCGTGGATGCCTACCTCGTTACCGGAACCGACGAGCACGGCCAGAAGATCGAACGCGCCGCCGCCAAAATCGGCAAGAGCCCGCAAGAATACACAGACCTGATTTCTGCCGAATTCGAACAAACATGGAAGCAACTCGGCCTCTCGATCGACAAGTCGCAACGCACCACCTCGCCCCAGCACGCCGCTGCCGTTGCCAAGCTCTTCGCCGCCTGCGACGCCGCCGGCTACATTTACAAAGGCAGCTACACCGGCTACTACTCGGTTACCAGTGAAGCCTTTGTAGCCGACGCCAAAGAAGGTGATGTAGACCCGGATTCCGGCCAGCCGCTCGAGCTCGTCACTGAAGAGAACCTCTTCTTCAAGCTCTCCGCCTTCCAGGACAAGATCATCGAATTGCACGAAACGAATCCACAGTTTCTGCAGCCCGATGCCCGCCGCAACGAGGTCCTCGCCTTCCTCAAGAACGAGAAGCTGCAAGACCTCTCGATCAGCCGCACTACCGTCAAATGGGGCATCCCCGTCCCCGAACATCCTGGCCACGTCTTCTACGTCTGGTTCGACGCTCTGATGACCTACTGGTCTGCCGTCGAGGGTACAGACCTTTGGCCTGCTGACCTCCACCTGATGTCCAAAGAGATCGTGCGCTTCCACGCCATCTACTGGCCTGCATTCCTGATGGCTGCCGGCTGGCCCCTTCCCAAGCGCATCTACTCGCACGGCTGGCTGCTCTTTGAAGACAACAAGATGTCCAAGAGCCGCGGCAACATCGTCCGCGCCACCCCCATTCAAAAGGTAATGGGCTTCGATGCCCTGCGCTACTTCCTGCTGCGCGAGATCCCTTTCGGCTCTGACGGCAGCTTCAGCTTCGACGCCCTGGTTGCCCGCTACAACTCAGACCTAGCGAATGGCCTTGGCAACTTGCTCAGCCGCACTCTGTCGATGATCCTGCAGTACCGAGAAGGCAAGGTTCCAGCACCCGTAGAAGCCGACGCCTCCGCCATCCCGGTCGCCCTGGCCCATTACGAAAACTTCGAGTTCCACAAGGCGCTCGAAACCATCTGGCGCTGGATCGGCGACCTCGACAAGTACATCGTCGAGAACGCCCCCTGGAAGCTCGCTAAAGACTCCTCGCCCGAGGCTCAGGCGCGCCTCGACGCCGTCCTCTATCGCTGCTTCGAGAGTTTGCGTTTGATTACTGCCCTCGCCGCTCCGGTGATCCCTGAGTCTGCCGCCCGGATCGCCTTGCAGCTCAATATCCAGGGCCCTCTCACCTGGGGTCATACTCCGCAAGGCCATGCAATTGGCGAGATCTCGCCCATCTATCCGCGCCTCGACCCGAAGGTTGCCATCGAACAAATGAAGACACTCGAAGACGAAGAACTCGCCCGCCAGAACACTTTGCTCGGCAAGGTGGAAGAGGCTCCGGTGGTGAACATCCCACCCATCGCTGAAACCATCTCGATCGACGACTTCGTCAAGGTCGACCTCCGGGTTGGCATCGTCCTCAGTGCTGAAACCGTCAAGGGTGCCGACAAGCTGCTTCACCTCAAGATCGACATCGGTGAACCCACCGGCCCGCGCACGATCGTCGCCGGCATCGCCAAGGCTTACTCGCCTGAGTCCCTGATCAACCGCAAGGTGGTCATTGTCGCCAATCTCGCCCCGCGCAAACTAAAGGGTATCGAGAGCCAGGGAATGATTGTCGCAGCCAGCCTGGAAGGTGGCAGCCCTGCCCTGGCCTCATTCCTCGAAGAAGTACCCGTAGGAGCGCGTCTGAAGTGATCGACAGCCACTGTCACGTCGACAGCGAACAGTTCGATTCTGACCGCGAGGCTGTAATAGCCCGCGCCATCGCTGCTGGGGTAAGTACAATGCTTGCCATTGGAACCGGCGAAGGCCCCCCGCACCTGGACGCCGCAATCCAGCTTGCTGACAAGCACGAGGCTTTCCTCGCTACCGTTGGCGTCCACCCACACAGCGCCAATCGCGTCACCCCTGAAACTTATCCTGAGCTAAACCGGCTTGCGCGGCATCCAAAAGTTGTGGCCATCGGTGAAATCGGTCTCGACTATCACTACGACTTCTCGCCTCGCGAGGAGCAGCAAGATGTGTTTATCAAGCATCTTCACCTTGCCAAGGAGCTTCGCCTTCCGATCATCATCCACACCCGCGAGGCCTGGCGGGATACAGTCGACATTCTCAAGGAGCATTGGGATAACTCTCTTGGCGGTATCTTCCACTGCTTCAGCGAAGGTGTTGCTGAGGCTGAAGAAGGGCTCGCGATGAACTTCCACTTTGGCCTGGGTGGAGTGCTTACTTTTCCCAAGGCAGAGAAGCTGCGCGAGGCTGCCAGCTTCATTCCGCTCGACCGGATTCTGCTGGAAACGGACGCGCCTTACCTGGCGCCAATCCCTTACCGCGGCAAGCGCAACGAGCCGTCCTATGTCATAGACACGGCAAAGCGCCTTGCTGCCCTACGCGGCCTCACTCTGCAGGAGCTCGATGAGCTTACCAGCCAAAATTTCCGCCGGCTATTCTCGGCTAAACTGGAGCAACCGTCATGAAGACGCTGACCCAAGCTGTCTCGATGAAACAAATCCTCGACCTCGTGCGGGACGACCTCGCTCGTGTCGAGAAAGCGATAGGCCTCGAAACCGTCGGCTCTATTGCTGCTGTCAACACCATTTCCCACCATATGCAGTCTGCCGGCGGTAAACGCCTGCGGCCTATCCTGCTGATTCTTTCCAGCCGGCTGGTCTCCTCCAACACGGAGACAACAGAAGAAGCAATCCAGCTGGGAGCAGTAGTGGAGCTGATCCATACCTCTACGCTGGTGCACGATGATGTGATTGATGATGCCAAGACCCGCAGGGGTCAGGCCAGCGCCAATGCCCTTTGGGGCAACCAGATGAGTGTCCTCGCGGGCGACTGGCTTTACATGCAGGCCTTTCAAATCGCTATGCGCCAGCGCAATTTCTCGATCCTCGATGTACTGATTGGCCTCACCCAAACCATGGTTGAAGGTGAGTTTCTGCAAATGGACCGCCTCGGCAGAATCGATATCTCGGAAGCCGATTACATGGAACTGGTGGACCGCAAGACCGCAAGCCTCTTCAACGCCTGCTGCCGCCTAGGCGCAATGGCCGGTGGCGCTAACGATACCCAGTCTGCCCGTCTTGGTGAGTTCGCCTGGAACCTCGGAATGGCTTTCCAGTTGATCGACGACATCCTCGACTTCACCTCCAAAGAGACCATCCTCGGCAAGCCTGTTGGCAACGACCTCGCCGAAGGCAAGGTAACCCTGCCACTGCTTTACTCGCTGACAGAAACGACACGCGAAGAAACCAGGATGATCGAAACGATCCTAAAGGATCGAAGCTATGAGCGAGTGCCGTTCTCTACCGTCCTTGAAATCATTGAGAAATACAAGGGTGTAGAAAAAGCGCATGAACGTGCGCAACAGTTTACCGCCCGGGCTCGTCAGGTAATTGACACGTTTCCCGACTCTCCTTACAGAAAGGCGGTGCTAACGATCGCCGATATCATTACCGAACGAGATCGTTAACACCCGATGAAAAAGTTAGCTATAGCCCTGGCCCTGATCCTTATCTCAGGACTGGGGCTTTTCTTTTATCTGAAGAACAGAGCCAGGAAAGATTGGGAGCCGCTTGCGCGCCAGCGTCTGATCGCCTACCTCGAAGAAAGATTCGACAGTAAAGTCGAGATCGGGGAGTTAGACTTCCGCCACCTTGAAGGGACTCGAATCGAAGCAATCGGAAAGAACTTCAAACTTCACTTCGAACGCCGAACCGACATTGCCCCCATCATTGCCTTCGATCAGATCACGATTGAATCTGACATTGCCACGCTCTATAACGGCCCAAGGATCGTCAATCGTGTTGTGTTGAAGGGGCTGAAGCTTACCATCCCTCCAAGGGACGAGCGGCCCAAAACGCAGTCCAACACTCCATCGTTGAACCCGGTGATCGTCCAGACGATTGTCGCTGACGGGGCCACATTGCAGATTCTGCCGAGCAAGGCTGGTAAAGAGCCGCTCGACTTTGCCCTCACCAAGTTAACCCTGAAGAGCAATGGTGCAGGCCAAGCTTATTCCTACGAGACAACACTTACGATTCCCAAGCCGCCGGGTCTTGTGACGGCTAAGGGTCAGTTCGGCCCATGGAATGGCAAAGACCCTCGCCAGACCAAAGTGGATGGCACCTACAACTACGTGGATGCAGACCTCGGCGTCTTCAAGGGGATCGCAGGCACAATG
>JBIPMY010000344.1:0-6760 GCA_044376335.1 Bryobacter sp. | reverse complement strand
CTCTTCAACGGAGTGGCCGAGTACGCGCCCCTAGTCGACGGGGAAGCGAATTGTAGTGCAAAACTTAGCTGGCGACTTCAAACCTAATGTATTTTTAGGTCGGGTTTGGAGTCTATTGGATTGCCATCGCCAAAGCCAGAACCGCCACCAATCCAACACCCACCATCAGCACCCCACCCACCGCCCCACAGAACAGCAACACCGCCCACCGCGTGAACGAATCCCCCGTCCCCAGGTACACCCAGACCCAATCGCGAAATCTCATAAAATCCTCCCTGCCAAAAATCCAAATCCAAAAATCACGAGCGCCAGAACAGCCACCAGCCAAGGCCGGACCCGCAAACCAGCAACTCCCCCACCACCCGCCCGAGCGACCTCCCGAGCCAGTGATTGAGCCACCGCCACCCCAACCCCCTTCTGAATCCTCTCCCCGGCCGCCTCAAACTCCTTCGCCGCCTCACGTATCTCATCGGCCACTCCCCGAACCGCCTCCTCCAGCATCAGCCGGTTCAGCGTCACAATCACCATAGCCGGATCATTCGCGTCCAGCTTCACCCCATGCCGCGCCACCGCCTCGGCCAACAAACGGTTGATATCCATCGGTTCACATCCAAGTCGCTACTGAAAAGCCAACCCATCCAACTGGTCAAACAACTCCCGCTGCATCACCTTCAACCGCTGCCGCATCATGATCGGAAACCCAGCCGAATCAATCGCCTCCTGCAACGTCAGCTTGCGCGTGATCACATCCTCCACATCCCGCCCAAACGTATCCTGGTTCCGCCTCGGAATCACAACCGAACCCAACACCCGCCCCGCATTCTCCTGATACACCGGCATCTCATGCAACTGCCGCCCATCCCGCTCAATCCGCCCAAAATACTCATTGATCCACAGCACGATCGAATGGTCCTCGGAAGTCTGCGCCAGCCGGGCAAATCCACTCAGCGTATCCGCCAGCGCCTGCCCTCCTGTGATCACGCAATGCACATAGAGCTTGCGCCGCGAGTCCTTCAGCAGCGCCATCGCGTTGTTCTCCAAAATGTAGTTCCAGAGCGGAATAAACGTAGACGCCCCGTTATCGACAATAAACGTGCCCGTCTCCGTCAACAGACTCTCCATCAGGCCGTCGAAGGCCCGCTGATCCACAGAACCATCCCGCAGCAGTTCCAACCGCTCCGCTCGCAGTTCGCGATATTGGGAGAACGTCTGATTCACCGGGTCCGTGTCGATGCACCGAATCGGAGTGCTCCGCCGGTGCAGAAAATACTGCGCCAGAAACGACGCCACCAGACTCTTGCCGACCCCTCCCTTGCCCTGTAGCGAGAAATGAATCTCGCCCTCATACTCAACGCCATTCGCTTTCGCAACAGCCATCTTGCGTCTCCTCATTTCTTCCCAAACAGTTCTTCATCCGACATCGTTCCGCTGTATTCGAATCCGGGCCGGTTCTGGACAACGCGATGCAAGTTGCCCAGCGGATCGTTCGCGGCCAGACCAGGCTTCCTGATTTCCCCGACCCTGGGCGGCGCGGTTCTCTCGATTGCAACCCCCGACTTCCGCAAATTCGCAATCGCCCAACACAGCGTCGAATAAGGAATCTCCAACCCATCCGCCATCAAACGAGCATGCACCGCCCGAACCGAATGCCCCGCGTCAAGGCAAGCCCGGATTGAAGGCCACAGATGACGGATCACTCCCATCCGGCGTTTCGGAACTTCGGCAGCGAATTCGGCCAATTGCGGCAGTTCGTCGGTCTTCAGCATCGGCGAGAGCTCTGTCTAAAGAATTACAGGATCTTCCAACAAAATACAAGCTAGCTTGCACAAGTTCTAAGGAATTCTAAGAAGTTCTAGCGAATTCTAAGATCTTCCAAACCAGCAGCACGAAACCCAGCATAATGGCCCCATAGACGTAGTAGTGGAACATAAAGAGGACCCCGGGACGCCGCGTCTTTTTTCTTGCCTATCCCGTCTATTTCCAATACTATAGCCATACGGTACAGGCTAGCCTGTTACCGGGAGGTTACCGGATGCCGAAACAGTATCGATTGGACGTACTCATCTCAACTGAACTCATCCACTCCGCCCGCAAAGCCGCCCACGCCCGCGGCTTCGATTCCGTGGCGGCTCTCGTGCGGACGATTCTGGAGCAAGATCTTCGCAAGGCATCCCAGCAAGATCAACTGGAATCCACCGTCGCCGCCAGCATCGAACGTATGTCGAAGGAACTCCGCCGCCTCCACAACGCCAACCAAGCTCTCTTCGCCCTAACCGACAGCCTGGTCCGCCTCTTCCTCACCTGCACGCCCGAACCCCCACCTGACTCTCTCGACGCCACAAAGCGCCGCGCCAAACTCCGTTACGACCGCTTCCTGCTCTCAGTCGCCCAGAACATGACCGGCGACGCCCGCGCCACGCTCCTCGAAGTTATGAAGGGAGACCCCGATGTCCGATGAACCATCAATGAAGCTCCGCCCCAGGCGCCCAAAGTTCGTCCGCGACGAAAGCAAGTCCTGGTCCACCGCCTTCAAGGGGCTGATGCGAATCGCCCGCATGACAAGTACTCGCAAGCCAAAGAGCACGGGCCACCCCGCCGCAAGCCGCCCCCGCAAACCGCACAAGCAGCGCTGCGCCATCCGAGTCACCTACTCGCCCAACCAGATCCGCGGCCAATGGGCCGCCCACGGCCGCTACATCGCCCGCGAGAGCGCCAACAGCGAAGGCATCGGCTTCACCATCGATAAGGAAGCCGTCACCATCCCAACCACCTTAGGCGAATGGCAAAAGGCAGGCGACCCCAGACTCTTCAAGGTAATCGTTTCCCCCGAATTCGGCGAGCGATTGGATCTAAAGAAGCACACCCGCGACCTAATGACACGCCTCTCCCAGGAACTCAACACCGAACTGG
This sequence comes from Bryobacter sp., assembly GCA_044376335.1. GTDB lineage: Bacteria > Acidobacteriota > Terriglobia > Bryobacterales > Bryobacteraceae > Bryobacter. The sequence continues at coordinate 3,850 of JBIPMY010000344.1, read as the reverse complement.
AATGGATCGCCGTCGCCCACTTCAACACCGGCCATCCCCACGTCCATGTAGCGCTCCGCGGAATCACGCCCACCGGCAACCTCCGCCTCCCCCGCGAAGTCATCAAACACTCCATCCGCCGGCACGCTGAAGACCTTTGCACCGAACAACTAGGCTTCCGAACCATCAACGACGCCCTCGAATCCGAACGCCGCGAAATCAACGCCCTCCACGTTACCTCGCTTGACCGCGACATCCAAAAGCGAATGACACCAACAAACGGAGAGTTCGCCGACCTGGAACTCCAGCCGAAAAGCGGGCCTGAGCTCCGCCAACTCCACAACCAACATCTTTCCTCACGTCTTCACTTCCTCACCAAGCTGGATCTTGCAGAGCCACTCTCGCAAAACCGCTGGCAAGTAATCCAAGACTTCCACCAAAAGCTAGGCGGCCTCCAGCGCCAGAATGATCGCCAACGCAGCCTTTCCGACAGAGTGGGACCACTGCCTAAGGGCCGAGACGGTCGCCGCCTCTAAGTCTCTCTATTTTTGAATTTTGAACCTTTCATCATTGGTCGCTACTGACTCGATTTCTGGTACTCGAACAATGACAAGAGCTCTTCTCGCGAAATGTTGAGGAATCCTTGAGGGGTCTCTGTCACAAGGGCTTCGGCAAGTCGCTTCTTCCGGTCCTGAATGCTCAGCATACGCTCTTCGATGGTTCCCTTTGTAACCAACCTATAGACGGTCACTGTTCTCGTCTGCCCGATACGGTGCGCCCGTGCCCGCGCCTGTTCGTCATTCTGCGGATTCCAGTCATGATCAAAAAAGATAACGGTGTCGGCTCCGGTGAGATTCAGGCCGACCCCTCCTGCCTTCGTTGAAATCAAGAAGCAGTCATAAGAACTATCGCGGTTAAACTGATCCACAAGTGGCTGCCTCTGATCGTTTGGCGTGCCACCATCCAACCTTAGGTACTTGTACCTACCCAAAGCAAGGCGCTCCTCCAGAATGTCAAGCACCCTCGTGAACTGGGAGAAAATCAGTGCCCGGTGCCCTCCCTCCTTCACTTCCTCAAGGAGTTCAGCGAGCGCCATCAACTTGGCCGATTCCGCAGCATCTACCGCCCCTCCGCGAACCAAAGTCGGATCATTGCAAACATGCCGCAGCTTGGAAAGCACTTGCAATATGCTGATTCCATGTTTCTTCTGCTCTCCCCTTTGAACCTGCTCTACGAGTTCCCTCGTTCCGCGTTCTTCGAGAACTCCCCGATAGAGTTGTTCTTGAGTATTGGAAAGTTCAACGATTCGATCTGATTCGACAATCTCAGGAAGGTCTCTGGCGACTTCGCTCTTGAGGCGCCGTAACAAAAAGGGTCTTGTCCTCTTGTGCAGTCCACTAGCCTCTTGAGGGTTCAGGTTCGTCCGCCGGCCGCATAGGCTTGGATAACGCCTTTCGAAATTAGGGCCAGTATCTAAGTACCCTGGCATTGCGAAGTCGAAAAGCGACCAAAGATCCTTGGCAGAATTCTGGACTGGTGTACCAGTCAGAGCCAATTTCCGCGCGGCGCCAATCTTCTTGATGCCTTTCGCTCGTTGAGTATCTGCGTTTCTAATGGCATGTGCCTCGTCAACAATCAAATAATTCCATGGAAGTTCATCAAGCTTTTTTGAGTCGCTCGCAGCCGTGTCGTAGCTGGTGATTACAATATCCGCCATCGTATGGATGTAAGGTAACAACCGATCCCGGTTTGGCCCCCGGTAGACCACAATTCGAATGCCCCGCAAGAACTTTTGCGCTTCCGCAGACCAGTTCCCAATCAGCGACGGCGGACAGATGATTAGGGATGGATGATGAGAACCACGTGCTTGATGCTCGCGGCTATGGGCTATCGCCGCGAGAGTTTGGATGGTCTTTCCTAACCCCATGTCGTCAGCAAGAATGCCGTTTAGTCCAAACTTTCGTAGAAATACCAGCCAATTCAGTCCATGTTGTTGGTAGGGGCGAAGCGAGGCAACCAGCGCCGCTGGTGTTTGAACATGTTCAATCCGGTCAAATTCGAGGAGCTTCTGCATGAACTCCCGAAATGAATCCGTCTGCTCAATCTTGCCTAAGGATTCCAGTTCAGCTCGAAGCCGATCCCAATCTGGTGGCCTGATGATGTAGCCACCGGTTGACGTTGGCTTCAACCGCTCTCTGTCGATAAATCCTTGCACCGCCTGGTGCTTGGCTCGGTCGAGCTTGATCCAGACCCTCTGGCCGCGGACCCATCTCTCATTGCGAGCTATCGACTCGCCGACGGAATTGTGAGACAGGTTTGTCTTTTCGTGCCGGTAGGTGGGTTGGATCTGCAGAACGTTTTCACCACTGCCAAGGTCTACGACGCTTACGGGAAAGGAAACCTCTGCCGGAATATCGAGTAGCCGATGGTTACGCTCAACACGCTCAGAACAAATTACGTTCCAAGGCGTGCCCTGTTGCAAATCCCTAGCCAACGCCGCAAGCGCTGCCAGTGTTTCCGGAATCTCCACTCCCTGGATCGGCGCTCTTTGTTGTGCTCGGCTTGGCAACTTCGTCCGCGTTCACTGCGCGTCTTCGACATGCGACCGCTCTACTCGAATCCAACCCTCTTTCACGCGACGATAGGCGCGCTTTTTCGTGGCTCCAAGTAATGCCTCGACCTCCTCAACAGATTGATCCAGGGTGGCACCACCAGGACGGGGGTAAGTGATGGTTTCTTGCACTCGGATCGTGTCCGCGTCGCCATCGACCCGAATCGAGTTTTGAGGCTGGGCGATAGATACTTGCTGTCCTTCGAGCTTCGGATTTTTTCGGACCGACCTGATCTTTTTCGGATTCTGCTGAATTTCAGCGAGCAACTCAGGCACTTCGTCGCCACTGAATATCTTTCCGGACTGGCCCGCATCAATCACAGAACCAAGAGCGGCGGAAACTTCAGGTCGCCGATAAATCGTCTCCTCCAAACGGAACCACTCCGGCTCCCCTGGAATCGGCTGGATCAAAGCGGAACTAATTTCCAATCCGTCTTCGGTAGTGAGCGCCCCCTGGACCACCAGGCTGTCATCAGGCCGTAGCGAGGCATCAAGCTCCAGCCCAGAAGTGCGAACACAAACCCGATTCCCGCTTGAACGGTCAATTATTGGCAATCCCTTTGCCTGGTACTTGCCCAGCCACTGAGTTATCGCGGAAGGGCGAACCAGCAAGTGGCGGCCCTTAAATTCTTCTACAACTTCCTGAACGTCTTTTGAAATTTGATACTTGAATCCGCCAATGTGTCCCGAGCCACCGGATTGAAGGTCTTTGCCCGAGATTTGGATTCCGGCGACAGAGTATTCTGGCCAGACATCAAGTTGCCCGCCAGGGGCAACCTCGGAAACCAACCTAACTTTTACTGGTACCGGCTTGACCCTACTCCACAATTTTCGAATGGATTGAGTAAATGGATTCAGACGTTCCTCCGCAAGAGATCATCCAGTCGACAAACTATAGTCATTTCAATATGTTAATCACAAAGCGCCTTGGACGTACTGGGACTCCAGCCGGCAACCGTAATGGACCGACGCCAGCTCCACGACAACCACATCGCTGCAAGTCTCCACATCCTAACCGATCTATAGATCTCGCAGAACCACATTCACCAAACGGATGGCGCATTACACAAGACCTTCACTAGAAGCTACTCGGACTCCAGCGCCTGAATGATCGCCAACGCAGTCTGATCGATACGAACGGACCCGCCACCACAGTTGAAGATCACTAAAGCTTCTAGCAGGCACTGCTCGTTTTCTTGAGCCGGTAAGATCGAAGTAGCTACCCTGCGCCCGCTGGCCTAAGCTTTCAATAGTGTGTTT
>JBIPMY010000345.1:0-6760 GCA_044376335.1 Bryobacter sp. | reverse complement strand
GCACCGCTAACGAAGGTGATTGTGTTGCCGGTGATGGTGTAATCGTCCGCAACGCTCAGCCTCAATCCATTGCGATACAACTCCAGGCTTGTTAGAGGGCTAGGCGTAGAAGCCAGTGTAAACACCAGATTGGAGCCATTCACCAGACCCGTTGGTGTCTCAAGATCGACGAATGCACCAGTACCGTTTTCTCCGATAACGCCACCGCCGCCAGGATCTCCGCCACCTGAATTGCCGGGGGCCGAAACAAATCCACCAGGCAACAAAATGGCCCTGACATCGCGAATTTTGAGCGTCGCCGAACTTGGCGACACCGCCCAAACTTCGGTAAACAAAACTCGCCCGGCACTTGAATATTTAACCGAGTAGTACGTGTTGGTCGTGTTTGTAGTTGGTGCCAACTGAACTTGCAGAAGGCCATCGACAATACGAACCACCTTACTGTTTCTTCCAATAACTGAGCCATTGGCCGTATCAAAGCTCTTCCAGTCGATGAATGCGAGTCCGTTAAACCGCGACCCGTCCGCCAGATAAACCATATCCTGAATCTTCGTCAGGACTGGCTGGGTTCTGCCAATCTCGCCGGTGGCGAAAAACAAGGCAAGCAAAAAACATACGGAGCGAAGCGACGCCCCTTGAATCGAATTCCAGATCATAGTAAATCCTTTCTTCCTCATGAATCACGCACAACCAGCGACGCTCGTTTGCGAGACCATTACTCGAAGTCGATATTAGAGAGGCTTAGAGGAGATATCAGAACAGATAGGCGCACAAAAGTATCTCAAGCCAATGAAAAGAAATCAGTTAGCAGGCTTGATAAAATCTCAAAATACTTGTGAACGGTTTTGCAGCCGGTCAAAATTCCAGGCTGAGTGAGAAGCGCAACGTGCGTCCGTCGTTTAACGTATTGGTGATTTTTCCAAAGGCTGGGTTTGACAGATCCCACACCGGCTCTGCAAACTGCGGAGTGTTGGTAGCATTAATCGATTCCGCCCGGAAGGAGACGGCCCGATCCTGTTGCATCGCGAATCTCCGCTCTACTGCAACGTTGAGATTCCGGAATCCAGCACGTCGAAACGTGTTCACTCCGAGATTTCCACGGGCCGCTGTGGGCTCAATGAACGCAAAGGATTCCCTGGTAAGAATTTTTGGAGCAAGGTCGGGATGTGAAATCACCTTGCCCAGGATCGACTGATTTACCAGATTCGGCCGATCCCCGCTAACACCGTCGACATTCCCGTAGCCAGGAGCGTCCGATCCAGTGATCACCGAAAAGGGCGTTCCAGCTTTAGCGACAAAGACTCCAGACATGCGCCAGTCTCGCAGCAGCATCCTGCGGTTTGCTACCTGGTAGGACACGCGGTTCAGCAATGCATGGGTCTGATGAAAATTACTCAAGCCTCTTAAGTCGCCATTGATGTTATCCGCCACTTGAGCATGGCCCTGACTTGCATCGTCACCAGCCGCAATATTGACAAAAGTAGCACCCGTATCAATCGCTTTCGAAAACCAATAGGCCGAGTCGACCGTCAAACCGTTTTTGCTCGCAAGCGTGTAGGAAACCTTCCCTGCATCGTAATAGGCGCGCGCTGTGTTTGTGACTTCACGGTAGTCAAAGTACCGGCTGTCAGGGCGTCGTGTGTTGATCGTCGCTGTTGTCTGCGCGATCCCGGGCACCACAACTGCACGATTGAAGTACTGCATGTAGAGCAACTTCCAGGTACGGCTACCAATGTAGGCCGCTTCCAGCCGGCCCCATTTGGCAGGCACTGGCAGTTGCCAGGTAGCGCTGTACTGGTGTGCATAGGGTGTTTGCAAATCTCGCGGATAGTAGAAAACGATCGCCCGCGCGTTAGGATTGATGATCGTCCCGGCCAGCAGATCCAGCAGCGGCGGTGCCTGATTCTCAATCTTCTGGAATGCCGGAGGATTCCAACGAAGCTGTTGCAATGTGGCCGGGAAAACATCCCCAAATTGAGTGGAATAGGATGCTCGAAAAATCCCCAGGCTCTTGGGCAGACGTAGCGCAAGTCCCAGGTTTGGCCCGTAGTTGTTGCAATCGCAATCAAACGGGATCTCGGTCAGCCGGTTCACTTCCCGGATCGGTTGCTGCGGTTGGAAGCGCAGCCCCGCACTGATCGTCAGGCTCTTTGATGCCCGCCACACATCTTGTACAAACCAGTTCATGTCATTTCGCCGAAAGCCCCGCGACAACTCGCCTTCGCCAAACGAATAGCGATTCACCACCCCAAGGCGGAAGTTCGTGATCGCATCACGGCCAAAGTCATTCCGGAAGTAAATATTGCCCCGATTGGAGGATGCCTCACGCCCGTTAAACTGCAGCCTGGCCACTTCACCCCCGGCTGATAACGTGTGTTTGGAGAGTTGATGCTGCACTCGAGTTCCAACCTGAAAGCGATTCTGCACGCGATCTACCGGAATCGATGAGCCAGGGCCCAGCTTGTCGAAGGCCGTACCGATTTGCACCTGCGGCCCCACTGCATTGGGCTCAGGCACCAGCAGTGTGCGGTTCCGCTGAAATCCACCAGTGACATCCAGATTCGTTCGCGCACTCTTGATGTAGGTCCAGGTCAGTCTTGCATCGTGTGACTTTGTGGTCGTGTCCGGGTTCTGTCCGGCCACCAGTTGAAACGCGTCTACCTGCTGATTGGTCCAGTTATGCCTCGCTGAAAAACGATGCTTACCGAACACCTGGTCTAGCCGCGCACTCGACGTAGTGGTGCCAATACTCTGTGGCGCATTCGTATTGAGTGCCCGTGTCTCGATATCGGGTCGATTGGGAGCCTGGTTCGGATAGGCTTGAAAAAAGCGATTGATTACTGCGCAGATCCTTGGGTCTGCCGACAGACAGCTTCTCTCTTCTGCTCGCGGCACAAGGATGTTGCCATTCACAAAGCCACTTTTTGTGTCGTATGCCCCGTCGACGCTGAGAAAGGCGTTCCGCCAGAGAGGCACTGTCAACCGGGCCCCAAACGTATTCTCCCGAGCAGGCAGTACATTCCCTACCTGGAAGAAACTCCTTGCCGCAAGGACGGAATTTGCATGTGTCCAATTCAGATTGCCGTGCAGATCTCTGCGAGTTCTAACAGCACCCAAATGCATTGCATTCGTTGGCGATAAACCAAACTCCGCCCCAAAAAATCTCGATGCGGCAGTGAATTCAGTGATGGCCGTAGCAGTCATTCCCATCCGCACGCTCGACTCTTTTTGCGCGTTGTTATCGAGCGCCGTAATGAAGACATTCTCGTTGCGCCGGGCCTCTCCTGCCTGCGTGTTCACCTTCCCCAGCAAGTTTGCAGGAGCGGAAGTCTCCGCTTGAGGCTTGGGCTCTGGAGGCTTTTGCCCAAACAACTCGAGCGCCAGAATAACGCCAGGAATCAGCCCTCTCGTTACCCTCCAAAATGTCGCACTTGAAATCAAGTTGAAATTATCGCAGATATGCCTGAACGGGCTCAGCCAACGGGCGTTCTCCCCGAGTCAGTTTCTGAAACACAGCCTTGTGCGCCTCAAAGGTCATAGACCAGAAACGCAGCGGCGTAAAGCCGGCCGCCTTGAAGAGGCGCTTGTGCATGGAATAGACCAGTGCCGCCGCCAGACTCAGCACCACCCACTGAAGTGCGATCGTTCCGAGTCGCCCCAGATCACCCCGGCCTGCCGCACAAAGCCCCAGGTTCTCAGCCTGAAATTCAAGATGTTGCGCCTCATCGCTGAGAATGCGCTTCGCGATCCGCCGCAGACATTCAGATTTGGTCGCATCGTGAATTGCAGTGTAGTAGGGAATGGCGATGAACTCGGCGGTCACCAGCACCGTCAGCATCAACTCAAAACCAGCCAGATTGCGTATCCGTCGAAACAGATGATCCACCCAGTGATGTTGAAGCCGGGGAATCGACTCGCGATCGAGAAACAGCCCCAGCACGGCCGAGTGGCGTTGTTCCTCGCAAACAAAGCGCTGCATCGCCTCGGGAAGGGAATCGACGTTATGCCGTTTGCTGAACTCGTTGGCACGGCGCAGCAACCCCAGCCCATCTGATCCTTCCCCAAGTTGAAATTGCTGCAGTGATGCCCCAATCAACTCGCGTTCCTGAGCGCTCAGCGTCGCTAGCCCCGGAGGGCAAAGATCTGCTGCAGACCAGTTGTTGTGCCGGAAATAATGATTCCATGAAGAGTACTTTGTCATGCAAAGTATATTGCCGTAAATTTAGCCCAATGTCAATCGGTCGATTTTGTTGAAGCCTAGTCGTTCTTCCAGATCTGGAAGAGATTCGAATAGTCGTCAGTCCAGGTTCTTAGCTCGGGCCTGGCCGCAACCTTCTCGCCGGCGCTGGTCACCATAGGTATGTTTGCTATAGCTGCTTCCGGCCGGTAAACCAGCACCCAATCAGAAGAAAACACCTGCGCGTCGTCAATCTCTTCGTTGGTGATCTCGAGTGTTTTCATCCCAAGGCTGGTGGCGATGCGTTCCACCACCGGGCCAAGCCGCAAGTGCTTGTTGGAGACATGCACCGCAAGCACCCCATTCGGGCCCTTCAAGTGCCGGAAGTAAAGCTGGAAGGCTTCCTTCGTAAGCAAGTGCACCGGAATCGAGTCGCCCGAAAAGGCATCCACGGCCAGCACATCGAAGTTCTGCACTGGGTCTCTCTCAAGCGAGACTCGCGCATCGCCAAGAACAATATCGCAAGTACCCCGGCAGCCGCTAAGAAATCGGAAGTTGGAGCGGGCAATATCAAGCACCAGCGGATTGATCTCGTAGATGCGGTAATAGTCGCCCTTGCGCGCGTAAGAGCTCAGCGTGCCAGTCCCGAGTCCGATCAATCCAACGCGATGGTTCATCTGCCACGTATTGGCAATCGCTAGGCCAACCCCTGAATTGGGCCCGTAGTAAGTAGTAGGCAACTGCGCCCGCTCGTCACTCAAAAACTGCAACCCGTGGTTGATCGTTCCATGAATCAGCGTGCGCGTCCACGTTTCTTTATCAGTGCCGGAGGTGGAATCCTGAACCCGCAGCGACCCGTAAAAATTGCGAACCATCAAACGGCTGCCGTCGCTTACAGCTCGAATCTCGGTATAGGCCAGCACAACAGTTCCCACAGCGGCGGCTGTCCAGAGGATATCTGTCGACCAATGCTCGCGGTAGAGCATCATCAACGCCGCAAACGCAAAAAGTGCCAGTGCAATGTAGAGCTCAAAATAACCGGGCAGCAGCATCGGCGCAGCGATCGAGATTAGGAAGCCGCCAATCGCCCCGCCAACAGACATCATCAGAAAGAACATCGTCAGGTAGCGGGGATGTGGCTTGCGTGCCGCAAGCTCTCCATGGCAAAAAGTACAGAACACCAGCAAAGAGAATGCAGCGGCCGCCAATTGATAGTGCAATCGTGTGTCGGAATCGGTCAGATAGATACCGTAGAGAAGACCGCCCAGGATGATCGGCGTAGCGATCCGGAAAATCATCGGCCGGTAAATACGATCCGAATCGAAAACCAGAATAAAGCTCAGCAGGTACATCGAAAGCGGCACAACCCACAAGAACGGTATCGATGCAACGTTCTGCACCAGGTGGCTGGTGAAGGCGAGAAAGAGCATCGTCGGCAACGAAGCCAGCGTGATCCACAGCAGGTAATCCTTCTTGGTCGGCGGCGCAGGCAGCTCTGCAGGCTCTTCTGTCTGAGCTACTTCAGCCGGCATCGCCTCAGACGCGCGCCACGCCGTATAGGCGCAAAAAAGCCCAAATGCCGCAAATGCCGCATGCCATGTATAAGCCTGATAGCCCGCCGGCAGATTGGGTTCAATCGCAATCGGATACGCCAGCAGCGCAAGCAGGCTCGCAAGATTGGAAAGCGCAAAGAGTCGATAAGGTGGCGCCGCATTGTGCACGCGGGAATACCACGCCTGCAGCAGCGGGCTTGTCGAAGACAGCAGGAAGTACGGCAGCCCGATGGTTACCATCAGCACAGCAAGGATCGGGAAAATCGGTGCCGCTTCACCACCCGGCTTTAGCCACTCGGGAGGCAATGCCGGCGTCAGTATCACGGCCAGGGCCAGCAGAATCGAATGCAAGCGAAACTGCGCCTTGGGGCTCAGCTTCTGAATCGTCCAGTGTGCATAGCCGTAGCCGGCCAGCAACAGGATCTGAAAGAACAACATGCAAGTGTTCCAGACCACGGCAGATCCCCCAAACCAGGGCAGGATCAATTTTGCGATCAGTGGCTGAACCAGAAAAAGAAGAAATGCGCTAAGGAAAACCGTCGAGGCGTAGATGGCCATTCTCGCCTATAGTAACCTAGCTCAGCTCAAGGGCTTGATCGAGGTCGGCCAGGATGTCTTCGATATCTTCGATCCCAACCGAAACCCGAACCAGATTCTCTCGAATGCCAAGACGCGCGCGCTGCTTCGGCGGAATGTCCCGATGCGATGCAATCGCCGGATAAAGCGCCATCGTATGCACGTCACCCAAACTCGTCGCCGGCACAATCATCTTCAGCCGGTCAAAGAAGTTAAAGATGCCCTGCTTGTCGGCACCAGTAATCTCAAACGACACCATAGCGCCAAACTGCCCCGCCGGCAGCAGCCGTGCAGTCGTGGCCTGGTCTGGATGATTGGCCAGGCCCGGAAAGTACACGGCTTCCACTTTTGAGTGCTTCGACAGATGCTCTGCAACGCGAATCGCATTCTGATTCTGACGGTCAAAGCGCAGCGGGAAGGTCTTGATCCCACGCATCGTCAGGTAGCACTCAAA
>JBIPMY010000343.1:0-6775 GCA_044376335.1 Bryobacter sp. | reverse complement strand
TCTCAGACCCAAGAGCATAGCTGAGCCAGGCACCCGCTGAAGGGAAGCCTTCAAAAACAAAGCCGGTATTCATCGCAACACAAGCCGGGCCATGAGTATTGGACCGCGAACTCATCGAATGGATGAAGGCCATATCATCAACGTGTTTCGCAAGGTACGGCAGCTTCGAGGTTATAGACTTGCCAGATTGCCCCGCCGGCTTGAAGTCCCAGGGGCTACGCATCAGGTTGCCATTCGCCCCCTGAAAGGTAACGTCCTTATCCCCACCAGGCATCGGTTGACCACTGCGCTTCTCAAGCTCAGGCTTGTAATCGAAGGTATCGATGTGCGACGCCCCGCCGGGGCAGAAGATCTGGATGACCCGCTTGGCCTTCGGAGTAAAGTGCGGATTCCTTGTAGCACCAGACAGCAGGTCGGCAAATGCAATGGCACTCAGGCCCGAGACAAAGCGGCGGCGGTTAGTAAACATAGAGGAACTCGTTGGAGTTAAATAAAGCGCGAACAAAAGCAGTAAATCCATGCTCGCGAATCAGCGCATTCGCTGCGGCTAATTCTTTAGACTCAGGCGGTCGGCCGAACACACGCAGGAAGGCACTCTCAACACTCTGCCTGGCGAACGCTTCAGCCATGTCCGTGGTGAAGCTATGGTTCAGCAGCGACAACGCCTGCAAAGGCGAAACAGTCGAGACTCGACGCGGCTCTGGCAGCGATGAATCAGGGCAATCAAAGACACTCAACAACTCTGTCCGAATCGACCGTGCCGATTCAGCGTAAACAGACCGTCGATAGGTTTCGGGTCCGAACTTGTCCAATGGGAAGTAGGTGGCAACGTTGTCGACGGTGTACTTATAAAGACGAAAGCTGGGTCCGCCAACTTGTGGATTGAGCTTGCCAGACACAAAGAGCATCGAGTCTCGCAGCGATTCGGCATTGAGCCGCTGAGGGGGAAAGCGCCAGAGTAAACGCGAGTCAGCGTCGATACTAGCGGCTTCAGGAATATGCGCACTCGATTGCCGGTAAGCCTTCGAAAGCAGAATCTCCCGGTGCAACGGCTTCATCTTCCAACCGCTTGAAATCAGGCGTTGGGCAAGATAATCGAGAAGTTCCGGATGGCTAGGTCTTTCGCCGTTGTAGCCAAAGTCAGAAGGAGTAGCCACGATGCCACGGCCGAAATGATAATGCCAGATGCGATTCGCAATTACACGAGGAGTTAGAGGATTCTTGTCATCCGCCAGCCACTGAGCAAACTTGATACGACGTTCCTTCTCAGGTGCTTCCAGCGGAACACTGAATGGAGCGTGAGCCACAGAACTCAGGCTCGCTGGAACGATCACCTCTCCCCGTTGCATGACACTACCTCCCTTGAGCAAGTACACTGGCTCAGCCGGTTGCTTGAAGTTGCCAATGTAGGCCAGGGGCAAAGCAGGGATCTTCTTTAGAGAAGCTTCCGCCTTCTTGATGATTGCTTCAGTCGCAGTGAACTCAGCTCGATCTTGAGCAGAGAGAGCTTCGATGGTGATAAGCCGATCAAGGTCCGCCGGGCGATGAGGAAGCCGGTCTTCTCCCGTAATGACAGTGGCAACGGGGGAGAATTCCAGCTTATAGTTCGAAACCGTATTCTGTTGGAACTTACCCTGAAACGCACGAGCCCGATCCGTAGACCAGGCTATCTTCTGAATGGACATCGCCTTTGGGAATTCAATCGTGATGAAGGCTGGCCCACTACCTTCAGGGAACCAGCGCTTGTCGAAGCTTCCGTCATTGAGAAAGCGCTCGTGATAGGCATCCGGGTTGCCATCGGCGATCCGAGTGGAACTAACCTTGATCTTGGAAACTGGAGCAATGTTCTCGCCATCGGGAGTAAAGACCTCAACCTCATCAAGCCCACCTGGGAAGCCAAGCGGGGCAGAGATGCGAATCTGTGTCGCCGTTATAGGCTCAAAACTCTCTTCGGTGCCGTAGGGCGATACGGGTGTTCTGTAGCGTGCTTTTAGAGCAGTCTCGGCAGCCAATCGCTGGTCTTTCGTCTGCGTGGTCAAGGCTTCCAGGCGCTGCTTTGCGCCTTTGATCTGTGCCTCAAGCGGGCCAGCAACTTCTTCCCTGCGAGCCTTCTCAGCATCTGAAGCAATGCTGCGTTCGCCGTGGTTGACACCATTCATGATGGCGGCAATACGGTAATAATCAGCCTGCTGGATTGGGTCGAACTTATGGTCATGGCAACGAGCGCAGTTTACGGTCAGCCCCAGAAAAGACGACGCCGTCGCATTGACGATGTCATCGAGATCGTCAGCCCGCTGTTGCCGCATCGCAGCGAGATTCGAATTGCCAACCGTATCGTGCGGCCCGGCAACAAGAAAGCCTGTCGCCACATCCACCGCCGGCTCAAGCGCATCCCCGGCAATCTGTTCCATCATGAAGCGGTTGAAGGGTAAGTCCCGATTGAATGCTCCAATCACATAGTCGCGAAAGTGCCAGGCAGTGGGGCGAACATGATTCTGTTCATAGCCATGAGACTCGCCATAGCGGATCACATCCAGCCAGTGCCGTCCCCAACGCTCTCCATAGGCAGGAGAAGCAAGAAGACGGTCGATCAGCTTCTCATATGCGTCCGGAGCAGCATCTGCCAGAAAAGCATCGATCGCCTCAGGCGTTGGTGGCAAGCCGGTAAGGTCAAAGGTAACGCGGCGAATCAGCGTGCGCCGGTCTGCCGGGGCAGAGAGCTTAAGTCCCTTTGCGGTGAGAGCTGCTTCGATGTGCTGATCAATGGAGGTGCCCTTGGCCTCTATCGGTTGAAGTGACCACCATTTGCGGCTACCGGATAAAGTCCCCTGCCATGGCGCACCTGCCGCAAGCCACGCTTTCAGCTCACTGAGCTCTGCGGCAGGCAGCCCACCACCAGGAGGCATCTGGCCCTTCTCGATTCGCTCGAGCAGACGGCCGGAAAGAACGCGCTCGGCATCCGAACGTGTGGCCAGACTGAGGTTGCCCATCTTTGACGATGAGTTGTGACAGGAGACACAGCGTTTGGTGAGAATCTGAGCCGGGTCAGCCCAGGCAAGAGCTGCGATAAAGCAAAGGATGACCAGACGCATATTGCCTCTATTTCTCAGTCTCCATCATGCGGGCCACAGGTTTGGCGAAACAGGCAAAGGCAAGAGCTACCACGATACAGAAAGCCCCAATGCCACCAAAGAGTTGCGGAAGCGGCAGCTTCTCATAAAGACTCGCCAGACGGCCGCCAATATAATTACCGCTGGCGATCGACATGAAGAAGACGCCCATGATGAAGCCAGCCATACGGGCCGGTGCCAGCTTGGTCATCGCACTCAGGCCCACTGGGGACAAGCAAAGCTCGCCTACCGTATGCAGGAAGTAAGTACCGATCAGCCAGATGGGAGAAACCTTTGCCCCACCCGTTGTCAGTTGCGCTCCAAACATAAGCCAGATATAGCCCAACCCAACAAAAACAAGCGCAATGGTGAACTTGATCGGGACGCTCGGCTGGCGGTCTCCCATCCGGATCCACAGCGCTGCGAACACCGGTGCCAGTGGAATGAGAAAGGCAGAGTTGAAACTCTGATACCAGGTGGACGGGAAGAGGTCGACCGTGTTCTGTTCGGCGAAGAGGTTCAGGGTGGAGCCGGCTTGTTCAAAGCTCGACCAGAAGAGGGTCGAAATGAAGAAGAGGATGCAGACTACGGCAAGGCGTCGGCGCTCATGTGCGTTCGGGCTGCCTTTGAAAAGGAGGAAGCCGAGGACGGCGATGACGATGGTAAGCAGTACCGCACCGAAGGAATCAGCCAGGCCTTCAGCCGAGGGGGAAATCAGAAAGATTGCGGCAGCAATCGCGATCATCACAGCCAGACCATACTGAAGCCACTTCTTGTTGGATTGCTGCTCGAAGATGTCAGACGGCGGCACGGCCTTGAAGACTCGCTCGGGGAAGTTCTTCGATCCGAGATAGAACTGGACGATGCCGATGATCATGAACAGTGAGGCGACTGGGAAGCCGTAGCGCCAGTTCACTCGCTGGGCGAGGTAGCCGACTACAAGCGGCGACACCAGTGCGCCGATGTTGATGCCCATGTAGTAGATGGAGAATCCCGAGTCCCGGCGGTTGTCATTCTCGCGGTACAGGGTGCCCACCATTGTTGAGGCGTTGGTCTTGAGCAAGCCAGTACCAAAGACGATGCCAGCAAGGCCAAAGTAGAAGGTGACATGGCCGGGGAAAAACATCAGGCCATTGCCAATCGCAATCAGCAAGCCACCAAGCAAGACGCAGTTGCGCAGCCCCAAAAACTTGTCCGCAAGCCACCCGCCAGGCAAAGCCAACAGGTAATTCATCGAAGCATAGAGGCTATAGATGGCGCTGGCTTTGGCGATGGAGAAGCCTAGGCCGCCTGTTGCGGGGTCAGCGACCATATAGAGCAGCAGGATGGCGCGAAGGCCGTAGTAGCTGAATCGCTCCCACATCTCGGTAAAGAAGAGTGTAGAGAGCCCTCGGGGGTGCCCGAAGAATGCGGTGTCGTTGTTTACGGTAGCCAAGCTACTTATCGTAATGCAGTTGGGTTAGGGTATGTATCGCGATCTTCAGCCGAGTCGCGAGCGGTGGTACAAGACCAGTCTTTTTCGATCAGGATGTCGAGGTTACCTGTCTTGGCCGAGCGGCCCACTTCTTCGTCATTGCTGGCCCAACTCGCGGCCCAATCCATGGGAACTGCGATGGTGAGGGTGTCGTCGTTGTAGGTCGCCGTCAGGTCCTCGACTTGGCCGGGGTGGACGGCAAAATGAAAGGGTCTGGGAGTAGGCAGCGTCTCAACAATGGTGTGACCCTGAGCAAGGTGATCTACCTCACCTTTGAGCAGGCGAAGGCGGATGGTGTTGGCGCGCAGACGGAGTTTCATAGGTAATAGGTGCGGTAGAGCGTGTCGCGTTGTTTGGGGATAAAGCCGGCGTCTCGGATGAGGCGTCGAAGGTCTTCTTCGCTGGCATGGTAGTTGGCACCAGCTTGAGAAACAACGTTCTCTTCGATCATGATGCTGCCAACATCGTTGCCTCCAAAGCGGAGACCCATCTGACAGATCTTGAGCCCCGGGGTAACCCAACTGGTTTGGATGTTGCAGACATTGTCGAGATAGACACGGCTCAGGGCCAGCATCTTAAGGAACTCGACAGCTGTAGCTTCTTCCTTCACGAAGCGGCCCAGTGAGGTGCCTTCCCGCTGGAAGGCCCAGGGGATAAAGGCCGTAAAGCCACCGGTCTCCTCCTGCAGACGATAGATCTGTTCGAGGTGATTGATGCGATGCTCTATCGTCTCGCCGGTGCCGAACATCATCGTGGCAGTGGTGCGGACCCCAAGCTTATGCGCAGTGCGGTGGACGTCGATCCACTCTTCGGTATTGCACTTAAGACGGGCAATCCGGTGGCGGACTTCGTCGTCCAGGATCTCGGCTCCGGCCCCGGGGATTGACTGGAGACCAGCGTCTTTGAGGCGGGCGATGGTGTCGTAGATGGAGATGCCGGAGATGGTGGCGATGTTCAGGATCTCGGGGGCGCTCAGGAAATGCAGCCAGATGCGGTCTCCAAATTTGTCTTTGATCGAGCGGCATAGATCTTCATACCATTCGATCTTGAGTTCAGAATGCAGGCCGCCCTGCATCAACACTCCCGTGCCGCCGAGGTCGATCGTCTCCTGAATCTTCTGGTAGATGGTTTCCTTGGGGAGGATGTAGCCTTCGGGTGAATTCATCGGCCGGTAGAAGTTGCAGAAGGTGCAGTACTCGGTGCAGAAGTTGGTGTAGTTGATGTTGCGGTCGATTATGTAGCTGGCGACGTTCTCCGGGTGCCACTTTTTGCGCACCGCGTCGGCCTGCATGCCGAGGGCGATGAGATCGTCGGAGTGGAAGAAGTCGAGGGCCTCTTGTCGTGTCATGCGGGGTACTTCTCTTCCATTTTCATCGCTTCTTCGATGTAGAGCTTCATGCCGCGTTTGTGGTCGTCGGTTAACTCGTACTGGATGATGCTGTCCATGTATCTGAAGGCAAGGCCCGGCCAGATGTTCCGCTCAGCGGCTTCTGCCATGACGATGTCGGAAAGGTGCGCTTTGCCGTATTCGTAGGAGGCTTCGAGAATCTTGGCTAGTTCTGGTTCCTGCTTATGGCCAGCCCAAATGGCAAAAACCATCGGTAGCGAAGTGAGTTTGAACCACTCCTCCCCCAAGTCGAGTGAATGAAGGCCATCGGCGTTGGGGTCGAGGCGAAGAGCCGGGTCTCCGATGATCAGGGCTGCGTCGGACTTGCCGAGCATAGCTGGAAGGTCCGGCGGCATCACGTTGGTCTCGGGGTTTACCTTGTAGCCCTGGTCGAGGATGATGCGGGCGAGCATGACCGAAGAGCGTGAGGATGAGTCGAGGGCAAGGGTTCGAATCTCGGGGATCGGAACTTTGCTGATGAGCTGAATGCTTCTCACCGCACCCGTGCAGGCGATACCGAGAGAGCCGATTTGGGTGAGGTGCTGACGGGCGGCTTCGATGACGGGCACGAGGCCAGCTTCGACTTCTTTGTTGGCCAAACGCTGAGCACAGACGGCCGGGAGGTCAAAGTCGAGTTGAACCTGGCCGCTTTGTGGACCGGACATAAGGCCCCAAACGAGGGGGCGGGTGTTGAGGTAGCTGACGGCAGAGAGATGCATCACTACTAATAGGATGCGAAAATTATGGTCGCGATGGTGAACCTTGTTTCTGGTTTTGGCACGTCTTTAAAATTGATGCGCAGTA
>JBIPMY010000342.1:0-6776 GCA_044376335.1 Bryobacter sp. | reverse complement strand
GAGACCCTGAAGCGTTGGATTGAGCAAGGTGCTGACTGGCAAGAACACTGGTCCTTTACCGCACCGATCAAGGTGAAGCTTCCTGAGGTGGCAGAGCCGCGGTGGTCGGCCAATGCGATTGACCGCTTCCTTTACGCGCGACTAGCCAAAGAAGGATTGACTCCGGCGGCAGAAGCCGACCGCAGAACCCTCGCCCGTCGCGTGGCACTCGATGCTACCGGCCTGCCTCCAGAACCATCTGAAGTAGAGGCATTTCTCAAAGACACCAGGCCAGACGCTTATGAACAATACGTGGATCGTATGCTCAGCTCGCAGCACTATGGCGAACATCGCGCCCGCTATTGGCTGGATGCAGCACGCTATGCCGACACACACGGCCTGCATATCGACAACTATCGGGAGATGTGGCTCTTCCGCGACTGGGTGATTCAGGCCTTCAACAAGAACCTGTCATTCGATATCTTCACTCGCGATCAGCTTGCCGGTGACCTTGTTTCCAAACCGACTCGCGACCAGTTGATTGCCTCAGGCTTTCATCGCAATAACGTCACAACCAATGAAGGTGGCGTCATTGAAGATGAGGTGGCGGCAATGTACGCGAAGGATCGTGTCGACACGACTTCCACCGTCTTCATGGGGTTGACGGTAGGTTGTGCCACCTGTCACGACCATAAATTCGATCCGATCACGCAGAAGGATTTCTACTCGATGGCGGCCTTCTTTCGTAACACCACTCAGAAGCCGCTTGATGGCAACATCAGCGACACGCCTCCTGTAATCTTTCAGGCTAAACCTGGAGACGAAGCTCGTTGGGCCAAAGTAGATTCGGAGTTGATTGACTTGCGTGGCAAGCGCGGGGAGAGAGCAGATTTGCTGGCGGCCAAGGCCAAGCCTTCGATTGAATTGCCTAAGCAATACAAGCCGGTTTGGAGCCTGGATAAAATCGAATTCCCGGCCGGGGCTCCTGCAAAGGAAGAAGCTGGCTTCAACAAGATTCAGGCCGATCAACCCTTTACCGTCTCGATGTGGGTTTACTATCCCAAGCCCGACGACAACTGGACGCTGATGTCTCAGATTAATGCCAAGGAAGAAGATGGAAGCAAAATTCGCGGCTGGACCATTGAAATTCAAGGCAGATCGCCACAGATCAAACTGATTGGCGATGAGGCCCAGCCCATTACGGCTCGCGGTGGTAATGCGGCAAAGATGATGCCGGGCAATTGGTATCACCTGGCTTTCACTTACGATGGGGCCCGTCAGAAAAAGGATTCTCTGGAGTTGTACTTCAACGGATCCAGGATCGCCCATGACGGCAAGCAGGATTCTTCGCGGCCGGGCTTGAGAGGTTCAATCCTCAATAGCGAACCGCTGCGCATTGGTGGCGATGGGAACAAGCGGAAGTTTACCGGTGGCTCCTTGAAAGACGTGCGCATCTACAACCGCGTTCTCTCGAGCGAAGAAATTAGCGTGCTCGAAATGCTGCCCCGCGCAATCGAAGGCAAGCCTGTGGAATTGTCACGCGTATGGTCTGCTATTCAAGACGGCCAGACTCGCAAGCTGATGGCCAGGATTGCCCAGGTGGAACAGGAGCGAAAGCAGATCTTGCGCCGCGGGGCAGTAACGCACGTGATGGTTGAACGCGACGATCAGAAGCCAATGGCTAACATTCTGTTTCGCGGTATGTACGATCAACCTCGCGACAAGGTGGAGGCAGATGTGCCGGGTGTGCTGGGCGGGCTTGGTGCTGGTGTCGAGAGGAACCGCCTTGGCCTGGCGCAATGGTTGTTGAAGCCGGAGAATCCGCTCTTTGCCCGTGTTGCGGTGAACCGTTTCTGGCAGGAGGTATTTGGTACTGGCCTGGTAAAGACCAGTGAAGATCTGGGTAGCCAGGGAGAGGCCCCGAGTCACCCGGAACTTCTCGATTGGCTGGCTGTTGATTTCAGAGAGAACGGTTGGGACGTTCGTCGATTGATGCGTCAGATGTTGACCTCGGCGGCTTACAAACAGCAGGCCATCGCAACTGAAGAGAAGCTGAAGAAGGATGGCGACAATCGCCTTTTGAGCCGTGGCCCGCGTTTCCGTATGGATGCTGAAGCTGTTCGCGATTATGCGCTTACTGCCAGCGGCTTGCTGGTTCGCAAGGTGGGCGGGCCCAGCGTGCGGCCTTATCAGCCGGAACGAATCTGGGAAACGGTAGCGATGGATGGATCTGACACACGGTTCTATACGCAGGATCATGGTGAGAGTCTTTACCGGCGCAGCCTTTACACGTTCTGGAAGCGAAGCGCGCCGCCTCCATCGATGGATATCTTCAATGCCCCGTCGCGTGAGAATTGTACCGTTCGACGGGAGCGCACCAATACTCCGTTGCAAGCACTGCTTACGATGAACGACGTGCAGTTTGTTGAAGCTGCTCGTGTACTTGCTCAAAGGGCAATTGAAGTTCACAAGAATAACTTCGACGAGCAGCTCGACTATCTGACAGACCGCTTGACCAGCCGTCGCTTCGAGGGCCGCGAGCGGGAAATTGTTAGGGCTTCTTATCGCGACTTCCTGCGTCATTACGATAGCCGGCTCGATGATGCCAAGAAGCTGATTGCCGTTGGCGAAAGCAAGGTCAACCCGAAGCTGAATGTGCCTGAGTTTGCCGCGCTCACAATGGTTGCTAATGAACTGATGAATCTCGATGAGGTGCTGAACAAGTGAAGTTTGAAAAAGATGCAGTAATGCTTGAGACGCGCCGGCAATTGATTGGCCGCGGCGCTCGCGGTTTTGGTGCTTTGGCTCTGAGCAGCCTGATGGCTGAAGGCAAAGAATTGCCTCACTTTGCCCCCAAGGCCAAGCGTGCGATCTACCTGCACATGGTAGGTGCTCCGCCGCAGATGGACCTTTTCGACTACAAACCTGGCATGAAGGACTGGTTTGACAAAGACCTTCCGGCCAGCATCCGGCAGGGACAGCGCCTGACTACGATGACCAGCGGACAGAGCCGCTTCCCGATTGCTCCGAGCGTGTTCAAGTTTGCGCAGCATGGCAAGAGCGGGGCCTGGATCAGTGAGCTGATGCCTAATGTGGCGAAGATGGCCGATGACATCACGATTATTCGTTCGATGAATACCGAGGCGATCAATCATGAGCCTGCCATCACTTTCATCCAGACGGGGAATCAGGTAGCAGGGCGGCCTTGCATTGGAAGCTGGATCGCTTATGGTTTGGGCAGTATGAATCAGGATCTGCCAACCTTTGTTGTGTTGAACGCAAACCATACGCACCCGAAGGCAAACGTGCAGGCGATCTCGGCACGGCTTTGGAGCGCAGGCTTTCTGAGCGCTCAGTACTCGGGCGTATCGCTGCGTAGTGCTGGCGACCCTGTGCTTTATGTCAAGAACCCGGATGGCGTTCCGGTGGAGATGCGCCGCCGGATGCTGGATGCGTTGGGCGAGCTCAATCAGATCACCTATGAGAAGTACGCTGACGCTGAGACCAAGAGCCGGATTGCCCAATATGAAATGGCCTTCCGTATGCAATCGAGTGTGCCCGATTTGACCGATTTGTCGAAGGAGCCAGAGAGCACCTACAAGCTTTATGGCGAGGAAGCAAAGAAGCCTGGGACCTTTGCCAATCAGGCACTGATGGCCCGCCGGCTGGTGGAGCGTGGAGTTCGCTTCGTGCAACTCTACATGCGCGGTTGGGATGTCCATGGGCTCTTGCCGGAGGTGTTGCCATCGCAGTGTAAGGATGTGGATCAAGCCCTCTATGGCTTGGTGCAGGACTTGAAACAGCGCGGAATGCTGGACGACACGCTGGTGGTTTGGGGCGGGGAATTCGGCCGCACTATCTATTCCCAGGGCAAGCTCACCGCAACCGATTACGGCCGCGATCATCATCCGAGATGTTTCTCCCTATGGATGGCTGGTGGGGGTTCGAAGCCGGGGATTGTTCACGGTGAAACCGATGAGTTCAGCTACAACATTGTGCGCGACCCGGTGCATGTCAGAGATTTCCAGGCCACAATGCTGCATCTTTTTGGTGTCGATCATGAACGATTTACCTATAAATATCAGGGCCTTGATCAGAAATTGACGGGTGTCGAGAAAGCACATGTGGTGAAGGGGTTAGTCGCCTGAGTACGCCACAGGGTTGGCTCTCAATTGTAGATGCGTTAGAAAAGCTGACTCACGAAGTAGACCGCAACGCACTGCGTATCTGGTTTGGCACCTGGCCGCTGATGGTTCATGAAGTGGCAAAGGGCGAGGAGAGTGGCTCCAAGCGACTGCTCTTCTTTCAGATGAATGGCGAGTTTCGACTGGAGAATCTGGCAGACCAGTCACATCAGTTCTTCTATGGCCACAGATATTGGACTGCGGTTAAGAAGGCCGTTGATACCAGCAGCGCAGGTGACTTGTATTCGAGAATCGAAGCTACGGCCAAGAAGAGTGGTGCGCCACTGGAATTCGCTCTGTGTATGTCTGCTGTTGCATACATGACTCTTGAGCAGTGTGGCAGCAACTTCCTATCGAGTTCTTACACTCCTGCAGTGGAGAAGGAAAAGCCGGAGGATTGGCTGCGACGCAGAGCCACGGCGCTTCGTCCTTCATTGATGGAGCGGCTTAAAGGCAAGAGCAGTTGCGAGCGAGTGATCTTCGACGAGCAGAATGCCGATGGCTGGTTTGCCATTCAGGCTACACAGGACATCACTACTGCTGCTGAGCTCGACAAGCGGCCCTTTCATGAAAGCGACAAGCGCTGTTATGAGGGCATGGGGCCGATCCCGGTGGATTGTCGCTCGGGGTCTTGTGGCACGTGCTGGGTGGGCATTCTGGGCGGTAACGAAAACCTCGACCCGGTAGAAGACTTCGAGCGTAAACGAATGGAATACTTCGGTTATTGGGATAGTGGCTTTGTTGATTGCCAAGTGGAACGGCCGCTGATTCGTTTGTCCTGTCAGACGAAAGCCAATGGCAGCGTAAGTATCGTCATCCCCCCGTGGAATGGCGTGTTTGGCCGTTCGCGCCGGGAAAAAGAATCAGGGGGCTGAGTACTGCCTTCGCCCGATTGCTTTGGCACCCGGGTATTTTTCTTTGCCGGAAGTCGAAAGCGTGGCCACTACTTTTCGCACCTTTGCTTCTCCTTCAGGCGGTTCGTAATAGAGCGTGTAGCGCGAGCGGATGCGCTCGAGAATCTCGACCAGCGGTGCTGGCGAATCGTTGATGCCCATCAGCTCACCAGAACTTTTGTTCACCAAGTCGGAGATGCTGGCGTCGAGAGGAATGAGATAGGGAGCGGTGACTTTGCGATAAATTCCCAGCCCGCGAGCCAGCTTCGAGGGATTCAAGATCAGCGCGTTGAGGGTGATGTCGCCTTCCCAAAGTTCCTGGAGGACTTTAGCCGAACGGGTACCCTTTTGGCCCTGTCCATCGGTGAGCATCAGAATTGCTCTTCGACGCTCTTTGGCTGACTCTGCTCTGAGGATTTTAGCTGCTTCGTAGATGGGGGTGTTGAGTATTGTGCCGCCGCCAAAATTCTTCTTTTGCGCGAGTTCCTGAATTTTTGATTCCACCTCTACCAAGTCGGAGCTCAGGCTGAGTTGAAGCTTGTTCTTAAGGTTGAAGCTCATCAGACCAACACGATCCTGAGGTTTGAGAGCCTGGAGGGCTTGTTTGGCGGTTTGTGCGATTCGGGCGATGTTGCCGTGCATGCTTCCTGAAACATCAACAATCAGAAAAAGATCGAGCGGTACCTCGTCGCGCTCCAGTGAGCGGATCGTCTGCTTCGAATCGTTTTCGCTGACCTCAACGTCAGTCGCCAACAAGCCCTGGAGTGGCTTGCCAAGAAGATCGATGGCGCGCATCTCAATACGGGCCAACTTTACTGTTGTAGAAAAGTCCTGCATGTTGAGCAGGCACATCAAAAGCGTCGCGAACAAAGAATGGCTCCTAGCGCCAGTCCACTACCGCCTTTAGAATTCCATTCGACGGATCTGTCCATCCTGCAAAACGATCGGTCATCTGGTCTACCGGGCAAAGGTCACTCACCCAGTGTTTGGTGTTGATGCGGCCGGCTTCGGCTTCGCTGAGGATGAACTGATGTTCTTCGGGCAGAGCGTTTCTGGAACTTAAAATTGTTAGCTCTCTCCGGTGAAACGGATCCGGATCGTGGAAGGTTACATCACCCACAAATAACCCAACAAAAACGAGTTTGCCGCCTGCGCCGGCGTAGCTAAACGCATCCTGCATTGAGTTTTTGTTGCCGGTGCAATCAAAGATCAGGGTTGGAAGTTCTGGCGTTTGATCGAGAACGGATTCATTGGAGGAATGCACTGCTGCTGCGCCCATGTATTTCTCAGAGAAAGTGCGACGCTCGCTACTGAGGTCAAGCACCTCAAAGCGGATGCCCTTGAGGCGGAGAAATTCCATTACCGTGCAGCCGATTGGGCCGGCACCGATGACCAGCGCTCGCTCGCCGGCCTTGGGCTGTGCCCGGTTCACCGCGTGGCAGCCAATGCCAAGAGTTTCGATCAGTGCCAATTCCTCGAGCGACAGCGTCTTCGAGGGGTAAAGGTGAGCGGCGGGCAGGATCATTTCTTCGCGCATGCCGCCGTCGGTGTGAACGCCCAAAACCTTCAGGCTGATACAGCAGTTGGATTTGCCGGCCCGGCAGGAGATGCATTCACCGCAAGCCATGTAGGGATTCACAGCGCACAAGTCACCGGGGGCGACATTGCTTACGCCGGGGCCGGTTTTTAAAACTTCAACACCCAATTCGTGGCCGAGAAT
>JBIPMY010000341.1:0-6778 GCA_044376335.1 Bryobacter sp. | reverse complement strand
CTGCATCACCCACGTCAATTTCAAACTCGCACCCGCCCCCACCGGCACCAAAACATTTCTCTATCAAAATGCTTCGGCCTTTGAAGTCTTCAATCGCCGCGACTCGATCCTCAAAAGCGTCCTCCAGCCCTCCGGCATCGACGTTCTCAACCCCACCGCCGCCGCAAGCCTCGGCCTCGCCCCGCAATGGTCCCTCCTAATCGAAGCCTTGGGGAGCGAACGTGTCCTCGCTCGCTACCAGATCGAGCTCCCCGAATTCGACGTCATCGATGGCAAGATCTGGGCCCAGGTCCGCGACTTCACCCCCACCTGGCTCACCCAGCACACCGAAGGCCGCGTACTCCGTCTCTCCACCCAACTCATGGAGATGGAATCCACCCTCACCAAACTCCCTGCCGAATACGCCACCATCGCGCGCGCCGGCAACGGCACCATCTACGCCCACACACCCGCAGCCGCAACCCTGCCAGCCAACTCCAAAGGCGTCATCGAATACTCACCCGTCGAGCGGCCATCGAGCGAACAGCTCTGGCCCACTCCAGGCAACGACTTCTTCCTCATGCAAAAGATCAAGCATTATTTCGATCCAGACACACTACTCAACCCGGGGAGGCTTTATGGCCGAATCTAATACTGCCCTGCGAGTCCTCGAAGGCCGCCACCCCGACGCCCCCCAACAAAAAGATCTCGACAAGTGTGTCCATTGCGGCCTCTGTCTCAACGCCTGCCCCACCTATCGCGAACTCGGCATTGAGATGGATTCCCCCCGCGGCCGCATCTATCAGATGGTGCAAGTCGCCAGCGGTGCCGCCCCAATGGATGAGAGCTACCTCGAACACATGGGCCTCTGCCTCGGCTGCCGCGCCTGCGAAACCGCCTGCCCCTCGGGCGTCGAATACGGCAAGCTGATCGAAGCCGCCCGCACGGAAATCCAGTCCAAGGTCAAGCGCCCCTTCCCCTGGCAACAGATCGAAGACTTCGCCTATGGCACCCTCCTGCAAACCCCCTGGATGCTCCGCATCGTCGGCGGCCTCATGTGGGTCCACCAGAAGTCCGGCCTCGAAAGCCTCGTACGCTCCACCGGCCTACTCAAGCTCATGGGCCCCCTCGGTAAGATAGAGCACCTCACCCCCGAGGCCCAGCTCCCCAGTTTCTTCAACCAATACGGCAAAGTCTTCTTCGCCGAAGGTCCCCGCAAATACCGCGTCGCCATGCTCGGCGGCTGCATCGCCAACATCTTCTTCGCCCGCCTCCACGAAGCCACTGTACGAGTCCTCCAGAAGAACGGCTGTGAAGTAGTAGTCCCAGCCGCCCAGGGCTGCTGCGGAGCCCTCCACGCCCACGCAGGGCGCCGCGAAGAAGCCCGTGCCCTGGCCCGCAACAATATCGACGCTCTCCTGCAAACAGACTTCGACGCCATCATCTCCAACACCGGCGGCTGCGGCGCAACCCTGAAGGAATATCACGAGATCCTCGAGCACGATCACGCCTATCACGACAAAGCCAAACGCTTCGTAGGCAAGCTCAAGGACGTCAACGAATTCCTAGCCTCGATCGACCTCAACACGAACATGGGCAAGGTCAACCGGCGAGTCACCTATCAGGATTCCTGCCACCTCTGTCACGGCCAGAAGGTCAAGGCAGCCCCCCGCAAGCTCCTAAAATCGATCCCCGGCCTCGACTTCGTAGAGATGCCAGCCAGCGACGTCTGCTGCGGCTCAGCCGGCGTCTACAACGTAGTCGAAAATGAAATGGCCGAAGAGATCCTCACCTCGAAGATGCGCAACGTAAACTCGGTAAACCCCGAGCAAATCGCCAGTTCCAACCCCGGCTGCATGATCCAGCTAGCCGCCGGCAGCAAGCTCCACGGCACTGGGAAACTCAAGTCCAACCCAGAGCCAGTGAAGCACATAGTGGAACTACTCGACGAGGCCTACCGCAACGCAAAATAGTCACGAATGCCGATCTTTCTGATTTTTTTCGGATGGCTTGGCTGCCTCTTATTGGCCGCAGTTTTGTTTCTCGCTCGGCCATTTAGATCGATTTCGGTCTACTTGCTGCTGGGCTCGACAGGCTGTTTTCTTGGATCGCTCCTGCTGTCAACGCCATTGCTTCTCTTCTTCGCTTTGTTTCCGAACCAGCTCTGGATCTTTTTAGGCATACTCATACTTCCTGGATACCTTGGGACTATGGCAGTGAGAGGATACTGGGGAGCAGCGAAAGGCATCTCCGAGGCGCGAAAATTGATTCAGCGCTTTGCCTGGCTACAGCCCGGCCTCTAACGACGCCCCCCAACAGCAACCGCACTCTCACGTCGATCGCGCCGTCCCCAAACCTTCCCCAAACTCCTGTTCCACCACATCAACACGCCGGTAACAAACAGCACCACCGGCGTCACCCCCAACACAATCCAAATCACCCGAGACACATCCCCCGCAAAAGTCCCAAAGTGCAGCCCGTAAATATCCCGCTGCAACCGTGCCCCTAGCGGCACATCCTGGTGATAAGTCACCCTCACAACTTCTGCCGTCTGCGGATTCACATAAGCCACATGATCCCCCTGCGTCCGCCAATCCCCCGGCAGAATATGATGCAACGAATGCACCTCCGTTGGCTTCGCCGCCAATCGAAACAAAGTCGGCGTCCCACCAGGCACAGCCTTCCTCGCCGCCTCCAGAGCCAAATCCAAACTCGCCCATTCCTGAACCGCTGCCACCCGGGGCGTAGCAATCTTAGCCGGCGTCCCAGTCACCTTCTCAAGAAAATCTTCATAAGCCTTGGGGAAAGAATAATAAGACCCCGTCACCGCCACCAACACCAGCAACAAACTCGACACCAGCCCACCCAACTTATGCAGATCGTAATTCTGCCGCTTCCACCGCGCCCGAGTCTCATAAACAAACCCGTTCCGCCAGTACCGCTTCCCCGGCCACCAAACCACAATCCCGCTCAAACTCACCAGCGCCAGCGAAAACCCGCCCCACCCATTCAGCAACTCCCCCAAATCCCCCAGCAACAAATTCACATGCAGGTCATAAACCCACTGCAAGAACTTCCCGCGATACCGGTCCTCCCCCAGAATCACCCCACGATAAGGATCCACGTAAACCTGGATCCGCCCCTCCGTCTTGCTCTGCATACGGAAAGACCAACTATCCCCCACTCCCCAATACAAATAAACATTCTGCAACGTAGCCTTCGGATAAGCCGCCCGAACCGAATCCACCATCCCCTGAAACGAAACCCGCGACGCCAGCGGCTCCACCTTCACAAGCTGCGGAATCATCATCCGCTCCATCTCTTT
Organism: Bryobacter sp.; assembly: GCA_044376335.1. Taxonomy (GTDB): domain Bacteria; phylum Acidobacteriota; class Terriglobia; order Bryobacterales; family Bryobacteraceae; genus Bryobacter. The sequence continues at coordinate 3,474 of JBIPMY010000341.1, read as the reverse complement.
CTTGTAAACAATCACGCTCCCCGTTACGCAAACAAGCATGAAGTACAACCCCAGCCCCACCCCCAGCCACAGATGCACCTGAAACAGCGCCTTCCGCCACCAAACCTTCCGCGGCTCATCGATAAAGCTCATCCCTAGATTTTAGGCGACACCCCGCCAAATCATCCACAACGAATACATGCCAAGCACCAGAAACATCAGTGGCACCAGGCGGTACGGCCCAAACTCCGACATTAAGCTTCCAAATCCGGCGACAAACATCATCACCAGCATCAGCCCGCTCCCAACAACCTTGGCCCACAGCGCATTCCCAGCCAGCCCGCGCCCGGTCAGGTAAAGCATCCCGGCAAAAACCAGACAAGAAAACGACGCAACAGCCAGGCCCCGAATAATGCCTTCAACCAATCCCCCAAACACCGACAGCACCTTGCCAGCAAAGCCAGCCAGCTGCACAACCACATTCACCAGAGAATCCGAAGCCTTGGCATTGACAGAGGTATTCTCAACCGGCTTCTGCATCCACATCAGCAGCGCACACCCACCGAAATACAAAGTACCCACCATCGATGGCACCGCAACAGCCAGAGCAGTCCAACTAAAAAGCCGCGCTACAAACAATCCTTGAGCTTCCATACCAGAACCATGCGAGAAAGCCCGCCGCTTCCGATCACAAAAACTAGAAGAATCGCTCCTGCCGCCGCAATGTCCCAAACGATCCCAGATTCGCAATCGAGAACGCCACCCGGAACTGATTCTCATTTCGCGTACCAAAGCTAAACCGGCGATACTGCACCGAGAGCCCGCAACAATCCGTGTTGTATGTCACCTGCGTATTGGCAAACTGCAACACGCCAACCCGGTAATCGTAAATCGCATTAAACGCAGCATTCCAGCCCCGCCGGTTATCCGCCCCCCATCCCAGCAATCCGCGGAACTGATTGTTCTGCGGCGACAGCGCTCTCGACGAATCCACCTGCGTGTGGCCCGCCGACATAAACCACTGGTTCACACGTCCATCCAGAGTAAACGAACTGTTCGTTACGTTCCCTCGCAACGGGTCGTAATCAAGCCGCCACTCCACTCCAGTCCCAGGCAGAGGCTGCATCCGCACAGAGCTGGCAACAGGCGAATATCTCCTCCGCCCATCCAAAAATGAATACCCGGAGAAATCCACCGTCGACTGGTTCACATTCCTTTGCCCCTCCACCACACTCCCGCCGAAAGTCGGGTCAAAGTACCGCCGCTGCCAAACCTGCCACGACAACAATTCCTGCGTCGTCCCGCCCCGCTTCAGAAACAACCGGTTCGTCAAACTAACTTCCAGCTCCTTCGTATTCGTCATCAGTTCGGTATCGTCGAAGCGAATGATTCGCGAAAAGTCGTTGATCCCGTCCACATAACGAAACGAAGCCCGCGGCTCAATCACATGCTTCATCTTCCCGCCACCCAGCCACTTCGGTGACTTATTAAACACCCGCGAGAACGAGGGCATCACCAACTCCACATTCAGGTCTCGCGCACTTCGGCGCGTATTCTCGCCCGACACCCGGCCATCCAGTTTCGAGCTTCCCCAATACGATTCCCGCAACCCAAAACTTGGCACCAGACTAAAGCCCGCATACCGGAAAGCCGTCGAAATCCGCGGAGCAAAATCCGCTCGCTCCACATACTGCCGCGTCTGAAACAGCGGCTGATTCCTTCTCACCAAACCGGCCGTACTTTCCATCGAAACCCACACCGGAATCTTCTTCCAGATCTGCGTATCCCGCCGCGTATACTCCAGTTGCGGCAGCTTCCTCACCGTAATCGAATCCCCGGGCTCGGTCGTCTGAAAGTTCTGACTCCGTGAAAACACCACCTGAACATTGTTTCCACGCCACTGCTTCTCAATAAAGCCCACCGAGTTCACTTCCGAAAAAATTGCCTCGTTAAAGCTCTGCGTAAATGCCTGCCGGAAAATAAACGCCGACAGATAATTCACAGTCCCCTGTGCCCGCCAGCCCCTACCCAAGTCCGACTTCCCGTCAAAACGCAAACTATAACCACCCTGTTTGATCCGGCGTCCATCCTCAAGCAGCAATCCCTTATCATCCACCCCAAATAACGAGAAATCAAAATCCGATCCCTTGCGCGGCTTCCCGCGAAACTCCACATTGTGTGCCAGTCCGCGTGCAGTGAAGTACTGCGGCCGGTAAGTCAAATCATAAGATCGATTGATCGCCCAGTAATAACCCATCCCAATCATCTGTCCAAATCGTGAGGAGTTCCCAAGGCTCGGAGTCAGAAACCCGCTCCGCCTCGGCTGCTTCTCAAGCGACTTATAAAAGTAAGGAAAGTAAAACAGCGGCACCCCTCTCACCCGAAACATCGCCCGCTGCGTAATCGCCCGCTGGTTCGGCACAATGTCAAACTTCGGCGCACGCAGCGTCCACCACGGTCGTGGATATGAGCAACTCGTAATCGTCCCCTGGTACAGCACATACTTGTTCTGCAACCGCTCTGCCCACTCCCCCTGAAACTGAAACGGATTCGACGATGTCAGAATCCCCGGTCGCGCATCAATCCGTGCCGCAAAGGTCCCGCGAATCTCATAAAACTTCCCCGTCGAATCCTTCGTGTTGTAGTCCGCCTTCGCACAAAAGATCTCCTCGCCCTCTTCATAATTCTTGTAGTGCACATGCCCCCGCGCATGCGCCTCCCCAGTCTCAAGGTTGTAATCAATCTCGTCGGCCTCAAGCGTCGACTCGTAGATATCCACCACCGCCCCCACCCGCAACTTCACCCAATCCCCTTCCACCGTCTGAGACCCCAATGCCTTCACATTCACCTTGTCCCGGGGCGGCGCACCCGGCCGTACAAAAGGAAGTTTAATGTTCGGATTCGCCGTAGGCCCACTTACAGCCGCATTTGGCGACTGTGGGCCACCCATAACAGGAGGCCTATACTGTGCCAGCAATGGAATACAAACAAACAGCGAAACCCAATGAAATGAAGAAATTACGTGACAAATCGCTTGAACCGTGTTAAGCAAATAAGAGTAGTTCTTTGGGGATATACGTGTGCAACTCAAGGCTCAGGTTAACAAGCTGGGCTGGAGCGGCACAAGCAATGCTTCCTAAAGTGCTCGATTCGACTTTCCGAAGAAAGGGTATGGCTTTGGCAATCAAGTGTGGCTATTGCAGCAGCGAGAACGCAGCGGAAGACCTCCGTTGCCACCTCTGCGGCCGTCGCATGTCCGGGCCCGTCCTCGTGCCTGACACCTACGGCAACGTAGCCCACCGCCTCGACACCCTCGAAGAGCGCCTCGTCACAGAAGACGTCCGCTCCCGCCAGCCTCTCCAGACGCGCCTCTTTCCCGTCCAGGAACCCAAGCGCGTCATCCCCTTCGATTCACTCTCACCAGACGCTGCCAGAACCGCCCGCTCCACCCAGGAGCGCAACGCCAAGGCCCGCGGCCGACAGCGCCACCAGTCC
>JBIPMY010000052.1:0-20450 GCA_044376335.1 Bryobacter sp. | reverse complement strand
CTGACATCGAGCGTGGGCTTTTGGCCAAGGCTCAATCAAAAGGCATTTCGTTATTCGAGTTCGTCGAAGAAATCGTGACGCGTGAAGCTAGGAATTTTGAGAAAAGTTCGGATAGAACAGGCCAGGAGCTCTTGGACATTGGTGCCCGCGTTCGCGGACTGCTCTCTGATGACGAAGTTGACAGCCTCCTCGCTCGAAATTCTCTCCTAAGCCCCACCGTTGATCTCTCATAAACGGGTTTTTTGCCGGACACCAATGTCCCGTCTGAAACTGTTCGGCTCCGCCCTGACCCAAAACTGACCGCATGGCTACAGGCGCAAAAGCTCGAAGAACTCTCCTTGAGCGTAATCACTTGTGGCGAATTGTGGAAGGGAATTGCTTCCCTCAATGAAGGCAAACGAAAAAGCGACTTAGAGTCTTGGTACCGCGACGACCTTTAAAAAGAGAACTTGCCAGAATGCACCAGAGGAGGCGTACGTTCGGCTTCCAGCCATCAGCGTCTACCTTCTATTCCTTGAAGAAGTCGCAGGACATCTCGATACAACGGGTCCCTCTTTGCAGCCGCGATTTCCGCCCGTGTGATTTTTCCAGACCGGCTTGCTTCAGCAAATGCAAGTTGCAGATCCGGCATAGGAACCTCCCCACCAGCCACCACATCGATCAATGTACGAAGCGCCTTCGTCACCGGCACACCGTGAATTGGTTCAACGTCAGAAGGCGGCACATCGGCCATATGCAGCGTCACTCCTTTGGGGACTGCCACACTGCGACGGAACGTTTTGGGCACGGTCATATGCACCCGCGAGGGCATGACATCGGTTAGCTCATGCAGAGAAAGTGCAGTTTGATGGCTGTAAACGCCTTGCGGCTTTTCCTTACGATTCCGTGACCAAAGCCACCACAGGATCAGGTCAGGCCGCACTGGCAGTGGTTGCGTTGAAAGCCGAAAGATCCCCCGGTGTTCACGCACCCAATTGCCGGCGTGAACGTGATAGTTCCGCTTGGGCGCAGTGTACCCAATCGCGGCAGCCTGTTTTGATGTGAAGTATCCGCCCTGTGATGCTGCAAGAGTCGTCAGCGCCCGCTCGTCTGCGATATAAGATCGACTTTGCATAATAGTTCAACTATCTAGAACTATTATGTATGATCCTGAGTGTACTCCCAATCGCCCTGGAACCCAAAACGCCCATGATGTGTAAGCTACCCTAACCAACACTTTCCCCTTTGGCGACTGCTGAGGGTGCCGGATACTATCGAACCACCTTCAGCACGGCTGGGGACTGCTCTTGATATCGAACAACCGTTGACCACGGCGAGCCTCGACGAGGGAAAACAATAGCAACATATTCACCTTAATTCAATTGCGGCAACGGCATTGACGCGCTTTCATCCAACCTACCCTCAACCAGATAGCTAAACCGGTGCAAATATCGCAATTGCACTCAGGCAAACGCCTCCGGCACGGAACGACTTTCCACCTTGAGCATCGGCGGCGGTCCCGAGCCCGAATCCCACTGCCGCAGCGGTCGATCCTCAGCCATGAAAATACTGCGGGAAAACACGGGCGCCTCTACATGGATCTCAAGATTCGACTCAACCTGACGCATCAGCGGTGATCGAACCGATACCTTGTATTTCCCATAGGGAACCGAACTCAGAATTACCTCTTCAAATGGTTCAAGTGTCTTGCCCGCGCCCAACCCTTCCCTGGCAGAATCTTCTGACTGGCTAAGCTCAATTCGAAGGCCAGCGTCTTGATTTTGAAGAACAACCACCACAGGGCGAACTACAAGGCCAGCGGTTGAGAGAATTCGCAGATGCAATGTGGCGTAGCCCTTCATCTCCGCATCTTGCGCTGCCGGCATCGTCAGCGGCATCAGTAATAACAGGATGGCTATGAAACGTCGGGAGAGGTGGACGATCCGAACAGCCCCACTCTCAGTTTTGGCCAATTTCTCTCCAGACACGTTGGCCCTCCTTCACCAATCTTAGCTTCGAGCTGCAGTGCTTCGTGACATTGCCCTGTAGGGAACTGCGATCACAACTGCGATCCAGCGGGATTGTCCCAGCGCCAGCCATTCTTGCTTAATGCTTCGGGCAAGACGACGGCAAGTTGTCAGCCTGTGAGTCTGTCGGGTATAAAAATTTTGACACTTTAGATTCTTTATCGAATCGCGCCAGCTATCTTCAGGCCCGATCTGCCCCTTGCTCATTAGCTTCTCAAGGCGAAGTCGGGCGGGCTTGCGATAATTCACTGGATGCTGGTGTCCTTCAGTGCAAAGGATTGGCGGCAGTTCGCTTGGATTAGCATCGCGTGCGCTGTGGCGTAAAGAAATAGAACTAACATTTGGATATGAAAATCGCGATTGCAATTGCCCTCTTGATCTGCGTTGCTCCAGCAAAAGCTCAGGTAACCCCTAATCTGATTTACAGAACTTTCATGATCAAGCATCCCGTTACGGGAGGCGGGTCCGGATTTTTCATTGAGCACAAAGGCCAGCAATACATAATCTCGGCTGCACACCTACTGCCGGGGTTTAAGACAGATGAGAAACTCACCATTGTCAACCCGATCACACTTGATGACCTTCAGGTCACAATCACTGACGTAATTACGACGGGCAGCAATGATGTGATTGTGCTGAAACCGACTCAAGAGCTCTTTGAGCCGCTTTCTCGCTTTCCCGTCGAAGTAGCTTCAGGCATTAACTTCTTTATTGGTGAATCAGTCTTCTTCGCAGGTTACCCCCTCGGAACAGAAGTCACCATGCTTATCAACAACGAAAAAAGACTTGTGCCATTCTTGAAGCGCGCCAATGTAGCACTGATTGCAGATTTCAAAGGTGGGCGCTACCTTTTTCTTGATGGCGTAAACACACCAGGATTTTCGGGAGGGCCTATATTCAAAGTGGAACCGAACTCTGGGAAAACCTATCTTCTTGGAGTGATTTCCGGTTATAGGAATGAGCCCAAGCGAGTGAATCAGGGAAATCGCGAGACAGAGTTTTGGGTCAATCTCAACTCTGGCATCGTTGTGGCCCATCCCCTTAGCGTTGCAATCGAGGCAATTGAAGGTCATTTGAAAAGTCAGGCTGCGCAGCCTTCCCCTTCTCCGCTTCGTCCGCCAGGCGATCAAGCGAATACTTGTCCGAGTTCTTCTTGATCGTCTGAATGAAGAAGATGTCTTTGCTCTCGTCGGCCCTAAACTCGAGAAGTAGACGGCCTGGGGAAGCGGATCACCCAGTTGGAAACACCGGATTTGATGCACGACGTTTCGCCCAATGGCCTGTGTCTGCTGTATACCCAAAGGAAATCGATAACGAGTGATTTGGTGCTGGTGGAGAACTTCCCGTAAGGGGGCGTAACGTGGCGTTGAAGGTAAGACTTTGGTGGCCAATTGGGTTGTGCTGAGTACTTAGTTATTGAGTATGAGTGGGGATAGAGCATCACGGCTTAAAGAAGCGTTGCGTCGCATTGACGAGGCAAAGAAGACCCATGCCTCTGAGCTTGATCTTGCGGGGTTGATCGACGACCTCAAGGATGTCGGTTCGGAGCTGGAACAGCTTAAAGAAATGCGAAGCCTGAGCCTTAAAGGATGTTTTGGGCTAGCGCGACTTGATGCGCTTGCGAAGCTGTTTTGGCTCGAGATGTTGAACTTTAAGGGCTGCGCGAAGATTCTGGATCTGCAACCCTTGGCTTGCCTTGCTTCCCTTCAATCTCTTGACCTGTCTTACTGCAAGCAGATTCAGGATCTGCGACCGCTGCTGGCGCTAGGTTTCCTGCAGATATTGAACCTGAGTAAGTGTCATTTGGGAAGTGCTTTGGGCTTATTGCGACCATTGCTGCCAAACTTGCAAGGACTAATCCTTTTGGGGTGCGGGACAGTCTGATCTGCCTCGCCCGAGAAAAGTGAGAGAAAAATTCTGCAGCCAAGCACCTATCGCAAAGTATGCCACGCTCAGCTCGGCTCGTCCTGCCCGAAACTCCCAATTACGTCACCCAACGCGGAACCGACCGCCAAATCGTCTTCCACACCTAACGGGGAAGGGGACAGTCTGGCCAAAGGCATCCACGATTGCCCGGTCCACTGGGACAAGGCGCGCGGGATTTTGTTGATCATCAACGCTTAGCCGTCCCCTTTCAACCAGGTATTGGATCTCCACCATCGTATGGGCGGAAATGAATATTGGGCTACCTGAAGCCGTTGCGGCGTCCAGCGCATGAGCTGCTTCGCGGGAAATTCGTTAGTCCGCGGTTAGGTCTCAGCGAGAACTGCGGCCATCAGATGTCTTTGCCTGGGAAGTGTTTCCACAACGCAATTCTGACTTCGTCGATGTCCTCAGCCGAAACAATCTCTAGATCCGAGCTGGTATGCATGTCGCCGGAGGCCTGATTGTATTGAGTTTTTTGCAAGCTGCACGTCAGGCCGTCCCAGAAACCTAGGTCAAACGAGGCCGAAAGATCCGCTCAACCCAAGCTATTCAATAACGTTTGCGCGCTACGGCCCCAGTGCCCCTTGGCATCGCTTCGCACAGCTCGTTCCCAATGATCGCCTCCCCGGGCCTTGTCGCCCAGAGTAGTGTAGGCCAAGCCTAGATGGTAGTTCACTTGGCTCACGTTGGTGATGTGCTTGTAGCCGGCCAGTTGCAGCGCCTCGTTGGCGATGGCTCCCACCGATTCGGCATCCTGCGTGTGAGCCGCAATCACCCAAGCCAAGGTAGCCAAATCGGCACTCAAATTCATTTGAAGAACTTCCTGCTGCCCCATCAAGGAATTGTTTTTGATGGCATGGTGATCTGCGTCCACGGCCCGCTTTGCCCATTCGAAGGCGTTATCGTTGTGTCCCATGCGCAGACAAGCTTCGGCCATGCCGCGCATGCTGGCAGCCAGGGCGGGGGCTAGCTGGGTGCTGGCCTGGAAGCATCGTAAAGCTTCAGCATGCCGTTCCTGGAAGCTTAGAATCTGCCCCAATTCCGATTGATAAATAGCCAATTGCTCAGGTTTGCCATCCATGGCCAGAGCTTGCCGCAAATCTGCCTCCGCCTCTGGCAGATCGCCCAACTGCTTGAGCACCGTTCCTCGCAAGTAGAAAAATTCCGGCGTTTCTTTAAGCTTCTCCGGCGCGCCCTCAAGTATTTCTAGCGCACCGGCATAGTCGCCGCGCAAAACAAACTGCTGAGAGTACTGCAGGTCTGTCAGTCCTTGCGCAGCCGCAGGCCTCGCCCCATAATTGAGCACCTTTTTACTGAAGATAACGTCAAACATAAGCTTCTTCAATAAATTCATTCGCCACCCTGTCTTCCCATAAAGTCCACTTGATGATCTCCGCTCTCCGAACCGCTTTGTACACAGGGAATCGGCAGAGAATCAGACTTCCTTTATGAAGCTGCTTACGAATGTTGGGTGACAGAATGGAGCGGCGATTTGAAGCCAGCCGGGTGCTGGATGTCCTACAACTTCTCTCGCCACTAACTACGGCGACGATCAGGATTCCGGCCTCAACTTCAACTGGGTTCCGATGTTACAGCGCAACAAGGCAGTGGCAGGCTTCGATCGTACCCACAATATGCAGATCTGCGCCAACTACGAACTACCCATCGGCAAGGGTCATAAGTACGCTTCCTCCGGCTTTGCTCGGTCAACTGGAGCATGAGCCGCACCTCTGCCAACCCCTTAGCGGGCGTCATAAAGGTCTGAATCCAATCGGACGATACCGAAACAAACACAATCCACTCGAGACGGTACGTAAATGGCTGCCCAGACAATCACCCCTTCACTCATCTCAGAAGCCCAGCAAATCAGCGCCCTGATTCAAAAACAAGACTCCGTCAACCCTGGCCTCCAGCGCCGCATTTCAAGCTTCTGGAAGAGGTCAAACCAGTCACCGCCAGAAGATCTCAACCTGGCTGCGGCAATCTTCTTGCCGCTATTGGCCGATCCGAAGCCTGCGGCAGCATCGCATGCGGCTCTCATCCTGGGGTCCTTAGTGGAGAATGGAGCAAACCCACACCCCCTGGCCGGGCCTTTGCTTCAGCGCTTCGTGCCCCTGCTCGAGCAACTACCTCCACCCCCGGAGCCTACGATCGAGCAACAAGTGGATGTGCTCGAAACGGCAGCCACTCCTACCCCAAAGACCAACAAACCTCAGGGGCCTTGGCGGACACTTTTTTCGCTTACAATTCAACTCATCCGCTTCAAGCTGGCGATGCGAAAGCATCGGCGCGAGAATCCGCCGCCGGTTCAGACAGAAAGCGAAAAGCTGATTGGCGCATTGGGTTGCGCCGCAATTGCCTTTTTCTCCGCCAGTGCATCACTCCGGGCGGAAAACCCGGATTTTCATCGAATTTGCCGAAACTTTGCGGATCGTAACGATGCTTGCGGCTGGCTAACTCAAATCTTTGATGTCGAAGACAATGTTCCTTTGCTAGTTTTGGAGCCTTCCACCGGGCTCGGATTGTTGGCGCGCTTGCATGACACCGACGTCAATTTTTCATTGAACATGCTCCTCATGCATCATTTCCCGATGGCTGACGGAAATTCGAAATCAAGACTTTCTCCAAGTGCGGCAGCGGTTCTGGACGGGCCCAACCATTGCTCAGGTGAATGTGTAGCCGGCAATTGGAACCTCTACAACTGGATGGCTTTGGACGAGACCTTTCAACTTCCGTCTGAGGTGAAAACCGGCCTTTGGATCTGGAACGAAGGCAAACCCGGCGACATCCCCATGATCGAGGGCCGCCGAGTGATCCTTTTGGGCCCGGCCAGCTATCATCGCAGTTGGCAAGCCCAAAGAACCTTCGCCGCAATGAAGCCCAGGCTCGAAATTGAGCAACTTCTGTCGGTGGCAGAAGTCAGGGAGTGGTGCCAGCGGCTCCGAGCCGCCCAGAGCTAGTTTGGAACAACAGCCTCCCGCCAGGAGAGAAAATGGAATGTCGTCAGCCTGGAATGTCGTCAGCCTGGTATGTCCCAGCGCTTTCCCTCCTTTTTCCGCAATGTTTTCACAAGTTTCTCTTCGATTTTCAGCCACAGCGTGCCGCCAGACTTCCCGATCAAGTCGCGCACCGGGCCCCAGGTTAAATGGAATCTGCAAATTAGCTCCCAACCGTCAAAGCCCCGATTTTGACTAAATCACCGTCGGGACGGGCATACCCGCACCAACTCAAAAATCCCTCGGCATCAACCCGTCCAGGTGGAAAGATTGGAGAGAGCCTGCCGTCTTTTGGCCACCAAAGCCGCGGTTCATACCAATACTCTTGGCCGCCTCTCTCTCTGAACCTGTGACGCGATTCACACTCCTCCAAAATTTATCTTGCCCCTGTTTTCAATCACTTACCGCCAACCCCCCGCCAACCCCATTTCGCCCCACTGCTAAAACTGAGCCCGGGCTACTACTTGTGCCCAACTACAAAACTACGCAGTTACTGAAGGACGAATAGTCATGGCAACCGAAAAACAGATCGCGGCGAATCGCCGTAACTCCCAAAAAAGCACTGGCCCCAAAACCCGCGAAGGCAAATTCAAATCCAGCCTCAACGCCCTCCGCCACGGTGCTTACAGCGAAACCCACATCCTCACAACCGAAGACCCCGGCATCTTCAAAAATCTGGCTCAGGAAATTCTCGATGAGCTCCAGCCCCAAACTCCCACCGAACTCGAGCTCGTCGACCAACTCATCCAAACCGTCTGGCGTCGCCGCCGCATCACCTCTCTCATCCAAATGCGCCTCAATCAGGCCATCGAAGAAGTAATTACGGAGCAAAGCCAAATCCAGCCCGCAGAAGACAGACCTACGCCCACCCAGATCACCGTCCTTGCCATGGAAAAACTCGAAAACCTGAAGCCGTCCTTTGCTCGCCAGGAGGCGATGGAACTCCGTCTCATGGCACTCTTCCAACGAACCCTCAACCGCCTCGAACATGTACGAAAAATCGCGAACAAAGCCAAATTGGAGCTAAACCCTTTATTGCAAGTAGCTTAAGCCTCAAGCTTTTGCTGTAGACCAGGATTCCTGACCATTTGAAAATGCCTCGGAAATTACTTTCCGGGGGCACGGGCCAGCGGCAGCAAGGTACCTATCCTCTGCTCGCCGTGCAAGCTCTTTGACATCCTGCTTGTTCCAAAAATCAAACCAAAGCCCGACGTGTGTCCAGACGCGGGTATTGTGGCGGTCGATCCCCCAAAGGCCCGGCCGCCACAGCGCTACTTCCCACATGTGCAAACATACTGGAATGACCGTCCTGATCGTTAACGGCGAGGAAATTGAAGAGAGCGCTATCCAGCAGCAGATGGCAGCCATGCTGAACATCATGATGGTGGAGATGGAAGGCGAAGACCCTCTGGTTGTCAGAATGCGCGCTCGCGAGTGGGCCGAAGAAAACCTGATCGAAGCCACGCTTTTGCGCCAACTCGCCATCAAAGATCCTCAGCCCGTAGAAGGCTGCTCACCAGAAGCCGAAGTCGGCGTCCGCATCGAGCGGCTCGTCGCCCGGGTCACTGCAAAAGTAGAGCCACCCAAGCGCAAAGATGTTGTTGCCTTCTACACAAAACATCGCGAAGCCTTCGAGCAACCAGAACAAATCCGCGCCGCCCATATCGTCAAAAACGTCGACGAAAATCAAAGCGAAGAAACTGCCCGCGCCAGCATCGAGCTCGCTCAGCAGGAACTGCAGAAGGGGCGGTCCTTTGCCGAAGTTGCCGACGAGTTCTCCGATTGCGCCGGCAAAGGTGGCGACCTCGGCTACTTCGAAAGAGGCAACATGGTTGAGGCCTTCGACGATGTCGTCTTCAACCTGGAACCAAACCAGGTCAGCCCTATCTTCCGCACCGAATTTGGCTTTCACATCGCAACCCTGCTGGAGCGCATGCCCGCCGGCATTCGCCCCTTCTCTGAAGTTGCTTCCCAGATCGAGCAACAATTTCTCGAAGAGAAGAAGCAAGAAAAGCTGAACGCGTATCTCGATCAACTGCGCATCGGCGCAGACATTCGTAGAGAGAAGAGGGTATAGTCTTGAGCGGGCTTCCCATCGTCGGTTCCTGCTGCGCGCCCACCCGGCTGCGAGCCCAACAACTGGCCGAGTCCCGGCTGGTTTCTGCCGCGCTTCCCCGAATCTCCACAGGCTCCACCGACGGCATGGTGAAGCTCGATGGCGGCACATTCCTGATGGGTACAGAATCGCCCGACGCCTTCCCCAGCGACGGCGAGGGCCCCATCCGCACCGTACATGTCGATCCCTTCTACATCGATATCAACCCGGTAACCAATCAGCGCTTCGCCGAATTCGTCCAGGCTACGGGCTACAAAACAGAAGCCGAGCGCATCGGCTGGTCTTTTGTGTTTCAAGGCCACATTCCCGCTGAGCGCTACAAAGCAGTAGTAGATCAAACCGTGCCTGGAGTGCCGTGGTGGTGTCAGGTCTGGGGCTCAGACTGGCAACACCCTCTTGGGCCCGATTCGAGCATCGAAGGCAAAGACGACTACCCCGTAATCCAGGTGAGCTGGAACGATGCGGTTGAGTATTGCAATTGGGCGCAGAAGCGTCTGCCCACCGAAGCCGAGTGGGAATACGCAGCCCGTGGCGGCCTCGAGCAAAAGATCTACCCCTGGGGTGACGAACTCACTCCCGGCGGCAAGCACCTCTGCAACATCTGGCAAGGGGAATTTCCCAACGTCGACCTCGCCGATGACGGTTATTCTGCTGTGGCCCCAATCGATGCCTTCCCGCCCAACGGTTACGGCCTCAACCTCGTTACCGGCAACGCCTGGGAGTGGTGCAGCGACTGGTTCAATTCCACTTACCACGTAGCCGCAACTCGTTCGAATCCCGTAGGTCCCCCCGAAGGCAACGCACGAGTGATGAAGGGCGGCTCTTACCTCTGCCACAAGTCCTATTGCAACCGCTACCGCGTGGCCGCGCGTACCTCCAACACGCCCGACAGCGCAACCACTCATATGAGCTTCCGCTGCGTGCGCGACAAGTAACAGCGGCCCTACATCTCGGCCATGCGCACGGCGAGTTCGAGAGCCTTCTCGAAGCTGCCTGCCCCTGCTACTCCCTTGCCTGCGATGTCAAACGCTGTGCCATGGTCAACAGAGGTGCGGATGATCGGTAGCCCCAGCGCGACGTTCACGCCGCCTTCAAAATCGAGCAGCTTCAACGGGATGTGCCCCTGGTCGTGATACATGCAGACGATCGCGTCGTAACGCTTCTTTCGTACTGCCAGATAGAAAAGCGTATCCGGCGGGAAAGGCCCATCCACCGGCATTCCCTGCGCTTGCGCCCATTCCACCGACGGTCGAATCTCCTCGATATCTTCTCTGCCAAACAAACCATGCTCGCCGGCATGTGGATTAAGTCCTGCTACAGCGATACGAGGGTTGGGGATCAGCTTCGACACCGCAGCGCAAGTGAGACTCAGAATCGTCTGGATCCTTGGCTGCTTGGTGCGCTCAATAGCTTGGGCAAGCGAACAATGTGTGGTGACGTGCGTGACGATCAAATCGTCTGAGACCAGCATGATCGTTACATCCTCAACCCCGCAAACCGCGCCGATCAGCTCGGTATGGCCAACGAAGCCCGGGTCGGTCATCTGCGTCGCTTCTTTGTTCATCGGCAAAGTCACCATCGCCGCGATCTCCCCGGCCAGGGCGGCCTTCGATGCCGAGATGACGTATTCCCGCGCAGCGCGCCCGGCTGCAGCGCTGAGCGCTCCTGGAGTCACCTCCGTGAGCAAGCCATGGTCAATAACGTTTAGCGCGTCGGGACTGAACTCGCCGACGCCCCGGATCGGCCGCAACGGAACTTCATATTTCAGCAGCTTGTTGTAGTAATCGAGAGCAGTGAGATCCCCATAAGCCACAATCGGGACGCGAATGCGGCCTTCCTTGTAAGCCTTCAGCAGCACCTCCGGCCCGATCCCGCTTGCATCCCCAACTGTCACCCCAAACACTTTGCTCATAATTTCTCTTTCAATCGCTGCAGCAGATCGGCCTTCCCGAAGCCACCCGCCTTGGTAATCCAGTACATTCCCTGAGATTTCGAAACCGGCACTCCCGGCAGGATCTCCCCACAGGAATCGAAATCAACGGCTCCAAGTGCCTGATGGATTCCGTAAGCCGTATCGCCGCCAAATATGATCATCGCCTCAAACCGAGACTCTGTCAGCAATGCCTTCACCTGCGCGCCGAGGCGCCTGGCACGCTCGAGGCCAACTTCAGTTCCCGTATATTCGAAACGAAACCAATTCTCACCGAAGCGATGATTCGACATCTGTTCTGCAGAAGCTGGATGCAAGCTTCCGTTAATGACGAGGCAGCGCATCTGGGAAGGCATCGCGAGTTGTGTCGGCACTTGCGAATACTGCGCAGCAAGGGCCCCAGCAATCGCAGCAGGGCCGGCAACAATTGCAGGGCGCTTGTCTTCGACAATCTGCCGAGCTGCCGCGAGAATGTCCTCATCGGTTTCTCCATCGATTACGGTTGCTTCTACGTCGCCGAGGCAGGCCCGGATCGAGCTGGAGCGCAGCGGATTCAGCTTGTCCTGGCCAATCGGCGTCTCATGCACTGGAATGCCGTCCACCAGTAATTCTCCGTTGCGCACGATTCTGCCGAGGGCAGGGTAGGCGGGCACAAAGACAATTCTTCGATCTGGAAACACTCTTGCAAGAGCACCAAGCTCAGCGCCAATATTGCCCCGCAGCGTCGAGTCGGTCTTCTTGTAGATCAGCTCGTGGTGGATGCCTCTCGCAAGCGTCTCAATCCTGGCCGCTGCATCCGGGCCGCTGAGATGCCGCGTTTCGGTGTCGAAAACCGAGATCCCTTCAGGCCTCGAAACGAGCTTCGTCGAGACACGGGTGCCCAGGCTCATGGCGGCAAATTTGGAGCCGGTTTCGAGCGCTCCGGTGAGGTCGTCAGCAATCGCGAAAATCGAAGGTGAATCCAAGTGATTTCTTTCAGCCTACAAGACTTGCCTAATTGGGCCTCGTGAAACAGAATTGTGAGTGCATGAACATCAGGCTAATTCTGCTCTTTGGCGCTGCCGCCACTCTCCTGGCGCAGGACGTACAGCCGCTGCTCAAGCAATATTGTTTAGGCTGCCACTCAACCGTCAGGCATATGGGAGACCTCGATCTCGAACGCCTCGCATCGAATCCAGATGCAAAGGTCTGGCAGAGCGTTGTAGAGCAACTCTCGCTGGGGGAGATGCCGCCAAAGGGCATGCCTCAGCCGTCTGATGCCGAACGCGCGAAGCTGCTCGACTGGGTTCGCACGGCGTTGCGCAAGGCTGCGATTGCCAACGCTGGAGACCCCGGGCCGGTGGTCCTTCGTAGATTGAATAACGCCGAATACACCTACACGATTCGGGATCTCACGGGAGTATCGACCCTTGAGCCAACCAAAGAATTCCCTGCTGACGGGGCCGCTGGAGAGGGCTTTACCAATACGGGCAACTCGTTGGTGATGTCGCCTTCGCTGGTCACAAAGTATCTTGACGCTGCCAAGCAGATCTCGAGCCACGCTGTGTTGCTACCGGACGGGATCCGCTTCTCACCCTCTACTTCGCGAAGTGATTGGGCCAACGAAACCCTAAGCGAGATCCGGTCTTTCTACAGCCAGTTCACCGAGGCTGGCGGCGCTGAAACGGTGACGCAGCAAGGCATTGCCCTCGACAAGAACCGTGGCGGTGCTCTGCCGCTCAAGAAGTATCTCAGTGCCTCGCTTGCTGTGCGATCCGGAAAAAGCCTGCAACTGGTTGCCCGCGAGCAGGGGCTCAAGGCGAAGTATCTGGGGCTTCTGGTTCAACTGATGACCTCAGCCAAACCTTCGCCCTTACTCGAAGGCATCCGCAAGAAATGGCGCACCGCGAAAGCTGCAGATGTACCCGCAATCGCCAGCGAAATTGAAGAGTGGCAACAGACGCTCTGGAAGTTCAGCAGCGTCGGTCATATCGGGAAACTCGATGGCCCCAAGGCCTGGATGGAGCCGGTGAGCCCCATCGTTGCGCGCCAGGACTTTCGCACCAAACTGGCTCCAGCAGCTGGCAGCAATGAGGTGAAGCTCTTTCTGGTTGCCGGAGATGCCGGGGATGGAAGCACCAGCGATAACGTGATCTGGCAAGAGCCACGCATCACGATCCCAGGGCGGCCTCCTGTGCGACTGCGCGACATTCGAGGCCTTGCCGGGACCCTATCAAAGCAACGCGAGCTGGTCTCGTCTGCCACCGAGCAAAGTCTCAACGCAGCCGCTGGGCTCCCTTCGGCTGATGTCGATCCGGCCGCCAGAAAAGCGTGGTTCGACTACCTCGGGCTGGGGAACAACAATGCTCTGAAGCTGGACTACCTCTCGAGCAAAATTGAGAAGTCGGGTACCTTCACTTTCATCCAGGGTTGGGGAGGCGGCAAGAATCCATCTCTGCTCACCAACTCGTCTGACCAACAGGTGCGCATCCCCGGCACCATGAAGCCTCATGCGGTTGCGATGCTTCCCACCGCAACCCACTATGCCGCTACTGGCTGGCTGAGTCCAATCGCTGGTGCCTTGCGCATTGAGGGCACGATTACTCCAGCGCACGCCGAGTGTGGCAACGGTACGGTTTGGTCGCTCGAATTGCGCCGTGGTGGTACAAGGCAACGCCTGGCAGAAGGCAAGGCTCGCGGGACGTCTGTGCGCTTGGGCCCACTCGAGCGAGTCTCGGTTCGCCCAGGGGACCTGCTGTCGGTTCTGATTGGCCCTAACGACGGCAATGCCTCTTGTGACCTTACAGACCTGGAGCTCAAGCTATCAAGCGAAGGCAAGGAATGGTCGCTGAGTCGCGATGTTTCAGGCTCTGTACTTTCCGCCAACCCGCATGCTGATTCGCTGGGCAACGAAAGCATCTGGCATTTCTACAGCGAGCCCGTAGCTGGTGCGGGCAGTGGCACAGTGATCCCGAAAGGATCGCTACTCGCCCGCTGGCAGGCGGCTGAGGCGCCAGAAGAAAAACGTCAGTTGGCACAAGCCCTGCAAAAGTTGCTCACCTCTCCCGCACCTGCTGCTGATACCCCGGACGGTGCTTTGTATCGCCAACTCACATCTCTTGCCGGGCCTCTATTTGCAGGCGTCAGTGGCGGCTCGGAAACTTCGCCCTGGGGGCTCGACCCCGCTCTGTTTGAGGGTGAGAACCTGCGCACCAAGGCCCCTTCCGTGGTTGAGTTCCGGCTGCCCGCTGATCTTGTCGCAGACGCCGAGTTCAGTGTTTCGGGAATGCTCGATCCTGTTGCTGGGGCTGAAGGTAGCGTGCAGCTTCAGGTTCTCGATTCGCCGCCTGCAGCGGTCTCCGGCTTGCGGCTGAGCGGCACCTCCGTGCGTACGGCTGACGGTACCTGGACTTCGAACAACCAGAAGGTCGCCTATGCAATGCCGGTTGTCGTGAACGACGGCAGCGCGGCGCGTCGTCGCTTTGAGGCCACCTTCGAGGAGTTCCGCCAGATCTTCCCTGCGTCTCTTTGCTACACCAAGATTGTTCCTGTCGATGAGGTTGTTACGCTTACCCTGTATCACCGGGAAGACGACCATCTCGCCAGACTTTTGTTGAGTGATGCTGAGAAGGCCAAACTCAACCGCCTCTGGGCAGAGCTTTACTTCGTAAGCCGTGCGCCATTGATGCAGGTCGACGTCTTTGAGCAGTTGTGGCAGTATGCAACCCAGGACGCAGATCCGTCCAAATTCGAACCCCTTCGCAAGCCCATCAACGATCGCGCTGCCGCCTTCCGGGCTGAAATGGTTGCCGCTGAACCCCGGCATCTCGATGCGGTGGTGGACTTCGCCAATCGCGCCTATCGTCGTCCAATTACCGGGGCAGAGAAGGACGATCTGCGGTCTCTGTATGCCCGCCTGCGTCAGCAGGACTTGCCTCATGAGGAAGCCCTCCGGCTGCTTCTGGCCAGAGTGCTGGTTTCTCCTGCCTACCTCTATCGAACCGAGAAGGCTGCTCCAGCAAAGCTGCCAGCACCGGTCACCGATTGGGAGCTTGCCAGCCGGCTCAGTTACTTCCTGTGGTCCTCACAACCCGATGCTGAACTCCGTGCCGCTGCTTCTGCTGGCAAGCTGCGAACCGCTGAAGGTCTGGCTGCTCAAGCCCGGCGTATGTTGAAGGACCCTCGCGTGCGACGTATGGCCACAGAGTTCGGCGCCTCGTGGCTCCATATCCGGGACTTCGATACTCTCGATGAAAAGAGCGAGCGTCACTTCCCCAGCTTCAAGGCCTTGCGGGGCGACATGTACGAGGAATCGATCCAATTCTTTACCGACTTCTTCAGGTCCAACCGTACTGTCTTGAGTCTGCTCAATGCAGACCATACCTTCTTGAACGAAGCCCTCGCAAAACACTATGGCATCGAAACAGTGCAAGGGCCAGAGTGGCGCAGAGTGGAGGGTATGAAGGCGCGCTCTCGTGGCGGGGTGCTCGGCTTGTCCACCACACTGGCCAAGCAATCTGGCGCCTCACGCACCAGCCCGATTCTGCGCGGCAACTGGGTAGCTGAAGTCCTGCTGGGTGACAAGCTTCCCAGGCCCCCGAAGGATGTTCCGCAGTTACCTGAAGACGAGGCAAACCTGGTTCTTACGATGCGTGAGCTGACTGAGAAGCATACATCCGATGCGCGCTGTTCCACTTGCCACAAGCGCATCGATCCTTACGGCTATGCCCTTGAGGCCTTCGATGCTATTGGCCGCCATCGGGACAAAGATTTAGGTGGCCGGGCGATCCATACCAAAACGAAAGTGCTGGATGGTTCTGAGATCGAAGGGCTTGAGGGGCTACGTCAGTACCTGTTAACCAAGGGCCGCAACGCCTTCGCTCGACAGTTCAGCCGCAAGCTGCTGGGCTTTGCTCTGGGGCGTGCGGTTCAACTATCGGACGAACCCCTGCTCGACACCCTTGCTGGAGACTACCCGGTTGCTTCTGTAGTTGAGATGATTGTGAAGAGCCGTCAGTTTAGAGAGATTCGCGGGCGCGACGCTGCGCCAGAGGAATAAGCAACATGATGAAGCATCCATTTTCAAGACGTCGTATGCTGCGCGGCCTTGGTGTGTCGATGGCCTTGCCGTGGCTGGAATCGATGCGGGCCTCGGAAAGCGAGAAGGCCCCGGTAAGGTTTGGTGTCCTGTTCTCTGGCAATGGCTTCCACAGTAAAGAGTGGTGGGCCAAGGGCGAAGGCAAGCAGATGGAATTGGGTCAGGTGCTTGCGCCGCTTAAGGGTCTTGAAGAGAAGATGCTCTTCGTTCGCGGTCTCTTTAACGCCGAAGCGCTCAAGGGCAATATCCACAGCTCGCAGACGGGCAATCTGCTATCCGGTGCTCCGCTTGCATCGGGTGGGGAGATCCGGTCCGGTACCAGTATCGATCAGTTGCTGGCGCAGCGCTACGGGGCATCTACCAAAGTGCCCAGCCTGGTTCTGGGCTGCGAGAAATCGAATCCATCGGTACACAAGAATTACTCGATGCTCTATAGCTCCCACATTTCATGGAGCTCGCCGACAACGCCAACTCCGCTTGAGCTATATCCCGCACTCGCCTTCGACCGGCTCTTCAAAGATGAAGCCAGCAAGGCCGACCAAAGTGTGCTCGATGCTGTGCTCACCGACGCCGGCCGCTTGCGCCGCGACATAAGCACGGGGGATCAGCGAAAGCTTGACGAATACCTCGATTCAGTTCGTGACGTTGAGCAGCGCATTGCCAATGCAGGTAAGCGCGGGCAATTACAAGGCTGGAGGCCGACCCTCGACAAGCCCAACATGGCGCGTCCCGCCGACGGCATCCCGCAAGACATTGCCGAGCACATGCGTCTGATGGCGGACATTGTGGTGCTGGGCTTCCAAACCGATACAACTCGTATTTCGACCCTCAAGCTAAACAACGATCACAGCTCGCTGCGCTTCCCTAATCTGGGTGTCGACTACATGATCCATCATCTGCTCTCGCACTCCGATACAGCAGACTGGCTCAAGGTGAACCAGTTCTTCCTCGAGCAACTCGCCTATCTTGCGAAGAAACTCGACTCCATTCAGGAAGGCCCAAGGACGCTTCTCGACAACACGATGCTGCTCTATTGTTCGAGCATGCTTACTGGCAATCACGAGGCGAGGCAACTTCCGGTGATCGTTCTCGGTGGTGGCGGAGGGCGGATTCGTGGAGGCCGTGTGCTGGACTATCGCGAGAAGCCCGAGCGTCAGATGTGTCGCCTCTACCTGTCGCTAATGGACAAGATGGATGTTCGCATGAAGCAATTCGGTGATGCCACTCAACCGCTCGACGAAGTCTGATTGATATCCTTACTGATTCATGCCGCAAAAAAGAGAAATCTCCGCCGACAAGTTTGCATTTGGTTGCCACCGCTTTGGTTTTGGGCCTGCGCCCGGTGGCGGTCTGGTTGATGTTGAGAAGCATGTGATTCCGCTCGTGAAGATCGCCTGGGAATCCGGTATCCGCACCTTTGACTCAGCCGTTCTCTACCGTGCCACCCTCCAACTCGGGCAGGCGCTCGAAGCCCTCAAGATTGACCCCAACGAGATCCGCTTCCAAACCAAATGCCTTCGCTATCTCGGGCTCACGATGGATAGTGCCGTTGAGCATCAGCCGGAAGCCCTGCTGCAGGGGATCCCTCGCCGCTATCACGGCTTGACCGACAAGTGGGATTGTTCTGCCAAAGGTGTTGAGCAACAGATCTGCCGTGAGCGGATCGAGTATGGTGGCGACAAGCTTTATGGTGTTGCCCTGCATGATTCGCCCGACATGGAAAAGCAGGTGGGGCTCAACTGGGAAACCGATGTGAGCCCGGCCGTGGCTTATCTCAAGGCCGCCAAGGCTGCGGGATTCGTTGAGCGCATTGGCCTTGGAGTCAAAGACCCGGAATTTGTTCATCGCTTCCTGGCCAATGAGCCAGGCTCACTCGATTACGCGGGGCTCACCTTCTGCCCATCGATCCTCGGACAACTCATGAAGATCATCGATGCCAGCAACACCCAGCCCTTCGAAGTTACGCTCATGGGCATCAACTACGGGCAAGCCTTCACGCTTACCGAAGACCCGCTCACTGCGCCGCCCTTCCTCTACAACTACGAAGTGGCGAACGCGGAAGAACGGGCGCTCATGTCTCGCTACTTCAAGATCTGTGGCTCAACACCTTTGCTTCATCTGGCCGCCGCCGTTGCCGGACTTCTGGTTGTGCATTTCCCCAAGACCATGACGCAGATCGTGACTTCGACGATGACCCCAAGCCGGCTGGTGGAGACCATGCGACTGGTTCGCGAAGCGGAAGTTCCCGCGCCCGTCTGGGCTGAGCTTAAGGCGGCTGAACTGATTCCACGCGACTTCCCCACCAGCTAGGGATCTGTGGTCTTAGAGGACAATCATTATTTGTTCCGGCTGCGTGCGGCTTGTATTGCGCAGCCGGAGTGGAATTCGCACCAGCTTGCCGCTCTGGATCATCTTGTTGCTATTGCGGCTCGTTCGCAATCTACAGAGGAATTCCTGGTCGAGACAGCCGACCTGCTGGAGCTGGCGCGCGCCACATCACTCGATCGAGCCTGGAACTTACGTGAGGCTGCTTTAAGGATGGATGATCCCTGGCTTGCAGCAGCTGCAGGGCTGGAATACCGGCACTTGTTTGAGGCGCGCACTTACCCGGAGCTTTATGCAGGGCAGGCAGCCTCGCAACCGCTTCGCGAACAATCCGTGCGAGTGGCCAGTTCCGCCGACCGGCTCCTGATTTGTCTTCTCCGATGGCACACCTTGCCTTGTCATGGGGAAGAGATCCGGCAAGAGATCCAGACAAGCTTCGATACTCTGGTGTCCACAGACGCTGCCTTCCGGGCGGATTCGTGGTTGCAGCAGCCTCGTTATCGATGGCGGGTGCCCTGGTCGACGCAGTGCGTGCATCAGTGGCTGCAGCCGCTCTGGCCTGATCGTCCAGCGGACCCGCCCGAGATCCCAGAGCCGACTATCCTTCCTTTGCGCGAAGAGTGGTTGATAGGGCTGGAACACTTTGAAGGTGTCTGGCCCATGGTTGAGCCGCTTGAGCGCCCAGACACTGGAATTTTCAACACTTCGCAATGGCATGATCCGGTTCTCTTGCGCCACCGTCTTCAAACGGAGCGGGCTCTAGCCAGTGCCACGACATCGATTTCGCTTGAGGCCATTTCCGTGGAGCGTTCCCTGGGATTTGGTATTGAAGCAACGTGGAATCACTTGTTGACTACCAGTTTGCTGGCACCATTCACTGCTGCTGCTTTCTTTGCTGTCAGCGGGGAGCAGCCTTCTACTCAGGCAATTGAGACCTCGTACGCCCTCACCGGCTGCGGGCCGCGAGCCCTTCTCGGCCTGCCTCTGGTTCGCGAGTTTGTATCCAAGAACCTGCAGCCTCTGCTGACGATTCAAGGGGCAATGCACGGGGAGGCTGGCTTTGAGCTACTGAAGTTATGCCGTCTGATCCAATGGCCAGACGGCCGGATCGATCTTGCATCGATCTTGCCGGGAGAAGAACCTCCTTATGCCGAGTTGCCGATTGTGCACTGGGGAAATACGAAGCCTTTGACGAGTCTGAATTCGTGATACCTTCATCGAAGGAGCATTTATCTACTATGCCAGCGCAGAAGTTCGACCTTCAACACTCGAAGACATTGACCGTAACTTCCGTAGACGATCATGATCTTGTCGAAATTCGCGGATCCGAAGGCCAGATTGAGTTGCGGGTGAAGTTGACGCCGGAAGGCCCCGTGCTGCTGATGGAGAGCGTCCGCTTGTCGCTCAAGGCAGCAGAATCTGTCAGTGTAGAATGCAAAACTTTTGAAGTGCGCGCAACCGAAGTGGTGGATGTTCACTCTGATGGCGGGATGCAGTTGAGCGGCCAGGCTGATGTCCGGGTGAATGCGAACGGTGATGTGATCGTAGTAGGCGAGAAGATCTACCTCAACTAGTATGCCTCCAGCCGCCCGAATGACCGACCTCACCATGCATGACAACCCCCACTGTCATGCCCCAATTCACCCGCCTGCACCGACCCCAACCCCAGTGCCCCATCCCTCAATACCGATGCAAATCATTGCGGCTATTGTGCCTACAGTGATTATCGAAAAAAAGCCTGCCGCGGTGGTGACAAGCATTACTGAGCCTTGCAAGATGCCGGCATGTGTACCTGCTGGACCTGGTGTTGTCGCCATGGGTTCTACTACTGTCTTCACCGGGGGGCTGCCTGCAGCTCGCCTGGGAGACATGGTGACATACGCTACTTGTGTTGCTCCCATCCCTGCCCCCACAGGCAAGATTATTGGCCCTTGCGCGGCAACTGTGATCATTGGCGGTTGAGCCGCTGTGTATCTGGATCACTTCGAACGACTCCGGCCCATCTGTCCTGTCTGCCGGCTGGCTGGAATTGAGAGTTTCCTCACGCTAGGACAGATTGCACACTCGGAAGCTG